>CAIVWG010000001.1 GCA_903909555.1 uncultured bacterium
ACGCTGGGCGAGGTTCTCACCGATGCCGCGTTCGAGCACATGATCGCCCTGGCGACCCGCTATCGCCAGGGCGTGGACGAAGTCATCGCACGTCACGACATGCCGTGGTCCATCGCCCAGTTGGGGGCGCGGGCGGAGTACCGCTTCGCACGACCTGCCCCGCGCACGGGGACTGAGTCTGCGGACGCTTACGACGGTGACCTGGAGGAGTACCTGCACCTGTTCATGGCGAACAGAGGAGTCCTCATGACGCCGTTCCACAACATGGCGCTGATGTGCCCGACAACCACGGCAGCGGACGTCGACCTGCATTCCACGCTCTTTGCGGAAGCCGTCCGTCGCCTGGTGGGTTGATGCTTCCCGCATCCTTCGACCTCACTGGCCGTGTCGCGCTCGTGACCGGCGCCGGTAGCGAGGCGGGCATCGGGTTCGCGGCCGCCCGCCTCCTCGCCGCGCTGGGCGCATCGGTGGAGATCGCGGCAACAACGGATCGGGTGATCGCGCGCGCCGCGGAACTTGCCGACCTTGGTCATGCTGCCCGCGGACGGACTGCCGACCTAACGGACCCTGTCATGGCCCGCACGCTGGTCGAGGACGCTCTCGGTCACTGGGGACGCCTCGACATCGTGGTCAATAACGCCGGCATGACGAGCCAGGCCGCCCCCGGCGCGTCCGAGTCGGGGACAGCCCTGGACCTCGGTCCGGAGGAGTGGCGGGCCTCGCTGGCACGCAACCTGGACTCGGCGTTCTACGTCGCTCGCGAGGCCTTGCCCGACATGAGAGCCAACGGCTGGGGACGCATCGTCAATGTCGCCAGCGTGACCGGGCCGGCGATGGCCATGCGCGGCGAGGCGGCGTACGCAGCAGCGAAGGCAGGCATGGTCGGACTGACCCGGGCCCTCGCGCTGGACTTCGCCGCGGACGGGATCACGGTCAACGCTGTCGCCCCAGGCTGGATTGCGACCGCCTCGCAGACCGACCACGAACGCCAGCAGGGCCTGCGTACCCCGGTGCGCCGGAGCGCGGCTGCCGAGGAGGTGGCGTCGGCGATCGCCTGGCTGTGCACTCCCGGCGCGGCGTACACGACGGGTCAGTGCGTCGTCGTCGACGGCGGCAACTCGATCGCGGAGGAGCGAGCGTGACCGTCGTCCTCGTCACAGGAGCGGCCGGTGGCGTGGGATCGGCCGTGGCGGAACGATTCAGCAACGGCGGATGGCGCGTGGTCGGCACTGATCGGCCCGGGACTCGCGCGACGACGGACGCCTGGATCCCTGCCGACCTGCTCGACATCGAGGCAATCCGCGAGATGGTCGCGCAGGCGGCGGCGACCCACGGTCGGCTCGACTGCGTGGTGAACGCTGCCGGACTGTGGACCGAGGGGCCGAGCGAGGCCACATCCGAGGACGAGTGGGACCGCGTGGTCGGCGTGAACCTCAAGGGCCTGTACTTCGTCACCGCGGCGGCCATCCCGCACCTCAAGGACGCCCAGGGCTGCGTGGTCAACGTATCCAGCGACGCGGGCGTGCAGGGCAATGCGGGGGCGGCGGTGTACTGCGCGAGCAAGGGAGGCGTCAGCAACCTCACCCGAGCCCTGGCGCTCGAACTCGCGCCGCACGGGGTGCGCGTGAACGCGGTGTGCCCGGGCGACGTGGACACCCCGATGCTCGCGGGACAGGCCCGGGACTTCGGCGAGGGCGACCCCGCGGGCTACGTCGCGAGGCTGCGATCCGGCTATCCGCAGGGAGAGCGCACTCGGTTCCTCCGCGCCGATGAGGTGGCCGAGGTCGTCTGGTTCCTCGCCCAGCCGGCGGCGGCGGGGGTCACGGGAGCGAATTGGTCGATCGATTTCGGCCTGTCCGCGGGCATCTGACGCGGAGGCCACGCGCTACGTCACTGGCACGTCCGGGGACGGGGACCGGCGACGTCGCGGGAGGATGCTCTCGCCGCTCACGACGAGGATGACGCCGCCGAGGACGATGGTGAGGCCGACGACGACATCGCTGGTGATCGCCTCCGCGTACAGGAGCAACCCGAGCAGGACCGCTACGGCCGGATTGACGTAGGCATACGTCGACGCCAGCGAAATCGGGGCCTTGTTGATGAGCCAGGTGAAGGAAGTGAAGGCGATGACCGAACCCGCGATGACGAGGAAGAGCCAGCCTCCCCAGGAACGCACGGTGATATCTCCGAGATCCACGCGCTCGCCGACAAGGACGCTCACCAAGAGCAGGGCCACGCCTCCGCTCAGCAGTTCGTAGGCGGTGAGGGCGAAGGAGTCCCGAGGAGTCGGCATGCGAGCGGAGAAGAAGCTCGCCGTCGCCCAGATCGTCGAGGAGATGAGCACCATGACGCTCCAGAAGACGACGTCGCCGTCCGTGCCGGAGACCGGGCGCGTTCCCCCGGGGAGGAGCATCCAGCCGATTCCCGCCAGGCCGACCACCACCCCCACCAGGGTGAGCAGCGGCGGACGGTCGCCGGTGATGAGTCGCCAGATGACGATGGTGAGCGGGGTGGACGCGATGATGAGCGCCATGATCCCCGTGGGGACGTAGTCCTGGGCGAGTCCGACCGTGCCGAGGCCGACCCCGAGCAGGGCCACGCCGAGGAAGCAGGCCGTCGCGAACTCGCGCGGCGTCACCTTGAGCGCGTCGGGCCCGCGGAGGATCACGGTGAGCCCGACCATGATGACGAACGCCGCCAGGAATCTGCTCGCGCTCATGAGGAACGGTGGAATCGACTCGCTCGCGAAGCGGATGCCCATGTAGGTCGAGCCCCAGACGATCCACACGATGAGGAGGTTGGTCCAGAGCACCGGACCGGAGGAGACCCGCGTCTCGCTGTCGACCGCCATGACAAGAGGACCCTACAAGTAGGGACCAAAGTCCCTGCATGTGCGGACTCATGCCGGACCACCCTGCCGTGCAGGGGCGACAGCATGGCCTCATGGAAGCCCTCGACCTCGCCCGTTGGCAGTTCGGCATCACGACCGTCTACCACTTCCTCTTCGTCCCGCTCACGATCGGCGGAGCCTTCTTTGTGGCCGGGTTCCAGACCGCGTGGGTGCGGACCGGCAATCCGCGCTACCTGCAGCTGACGAAGTTCTTCGGCAAGCTCTTCCTCATCAACTTCGCGATGGGCGTCGTGACCGGGATCGTGCAGGAGTTCCAGTTCGGAATGAACTGGAGCGTCTACAGCCGTTTCGTGGGCGACGTCTTCGGGGCGCCCCTGGCGATGGAGGGACTTCTCGCCTTCTTCCTCGAGTCCACGTTCCTGGGTCTGTGGATCTTCGGGTGGGACCGGCTGCCGAAGAAGGTCCACCTGGCCACCATCTGGGCGGCCGCCTTCGGCACCCTCCTCTCCGCCTACTTCATCCTCGCCGCGAATGCCTGGATGCAGCATCCGGTGGGCTACTACATCGATCCTGAGACGGGCCGCGCAGTACTCAACGACATCGGTGCCGTGCTCTTCCAGAACACCGCCGTGATCGCGTTCTTCCACACGATGTTCGCCTGCGCCGTGACCGCAGGTGCGGCCGTGGTGGGCATCGCCGGATTCATGATGATGAAGCGCCGCCAGGTCGAGGTCTTCCGTCCCGCCATGAAGGCAAGCTCGCTGGTGATCCTCATCGCCGCCATCGGCCTCGCCGTCACCGGGGACATGGACGCCAAGATCATGGTGCAGCAGCAGCCCATGAAGATGG
Organism: uncultured bacterium; assembly: GCA_903909555.1. Lineage (GTDB taxonomy): Bacteria > Actinomycetota > Actinomycetes > S36-B12 > S36-B12 > Mxb001. The sequence goes on from CAIVWG010000001.1 coordinate 3,701, forward strand.
CGGCGGCTGAGGCTCTCTACACCACCGAGGCGAGCGCGCCGTTCTCGGTGCTCAGCGTCGGCGAAGTCAGCGGCAACACCGCGGATTGCCTCGTCTGCGTCCCCGGCCTGACGTCGTACCTCGCGACGGGTGACTTCGGCGGGACCGTCCAGGGCGTCAACGATCTCCAGGCGGAGTACCAGCAGGCCTATGGCCCGGGCAACTACGTGCCGTACATCCCCATCACGTACTGGTCCTTCCGCCTCATGATCGGCCTCGGGATGCTCGCGGCGCTCTTCGCGCTGTGGAGCCTGTGGCGATTCCGCGGAGGACGCGACCCCAAGGACGGAATCCTCTCCCGCGTCTACGTCGTCGCTGCGGCCGGCATCGTCCTGGCCCCGCTCGCCGCCAACAGCTTCGGCTGGATCTTCACCGAGATGGGCCGGCAGCCGTGGATCGTCTTCGGCCTCCAGACGACGGCATCGGCGGTGTCCCCGCTCGTGACGGCCACCGAGGTATGGATCTCCATGATCGGCTTCACCCTCATCTACCTGATCCTCGCGATCATCGAGGTGCGACTCCTCCTCACCTACATCCGACGAGGAGCCCCGGAGGCGGTGGCCGCGGACCCCTATGCCGACGCCGTCGCGGCGGAGAAGGCCGACGCCGACAAACAGCTCTACTTCGCCTACTGATCGGACGACATGGACATGGATACGAACACTCTCGTGCTCATCTGGTTCGGCCTGATCGCCGTCTTGTGGATCGGGTACTTCGTCCTCGACGGCTTCGATCAGGGCGTGGGCATCCTCCTGCCCTTCATCGGCACGGACGACCTGCGCCGTCGGGTCATGATCAACACCGTCGGACCTGTCTGGGACGGGAACGAGGTCTGGCTGCTCGTGGCCGGCGGGGCGACCTTCGCCGCCTTCCCGCTGTGGTACGCGACGATGTTCAGCGGCTTCTATCTCGCGCTCTTCGTGATCCTGCTCGCGCTCATCGTCCGAGGAGTGGCCTTCGAGTATCGGGGCAAGCGCGACTCCGCGGCCTGGCGCCGGGGCTGGGACTGGTGCCTCTTCGTGGGGTCCCTCCTGCCCGCACTTCTGTTCGGAGTGGCCTTCGGCAATGTCGTCGGCGGCTCTCCGATCGAGCCGATCAATGGTGCGCCGGCGTCGGATGCGGGAGCGATCAACTACACGGGCACGTTCTTCGACCTGCTCAATCCCTTCTCGCTCCTGCTCGGCGTGATGACGCTCCTCGTCTTCACCACCCACGGCGCGATGTTCCTGTCGCTCAAGACCCAGGGTGAAGTCCGCGAGGCGGCACGCAGCGCAGCCCTGCGCGTGGGCGTCGCGGCAGCCCTGGTCGCCGTCGCGGCACTGCTGTGGGCCCAGGCCTACTCGGGCAATGTCATGATCACGCTGCCGCTCGTCCTGATCGCGGCGGTGACATTCCTCGGGGCTCTTGTCATGACCCGCCGAGGCCGTGACGGCTGGGCCTTCAGCCTCACGTCCCTCACCATCGTGTTCGCGGTGGCTTCCCTTTTCGTGGGACTGTGGCCCAACGTGATGGTGAGTTCGCTTGATCCGGCGTACAACCTCACGGTGTACAACGCGTCATCGCAGCAGTACACGTTGACCGTGATGACCATCGTGGCCCTGATCATGACCCCGATTGTTTTGATCTACCAGGGATGGACATACTGGGTCTTCCGGAAGCGGATCAGCACGTCGATGATCCCGCCGGAACCGGTCTCGGGACGGTCCGATGATCGGTTCGAAGGGGCGATGAACCGGTAAATCTCATCGCGGGCTCGCGGATGTGCGCTGACTGCGATGATTGAGCGGACGGGGCGGCGCGTCCGGGGGGACCTGCGCCGCCCCGTCCTCCTCTCCCTTACGCATGCCGCGCCGGCAGCCCCGACGTCACCGACGCGGCATGTCCTCCGCCAACGCTGACGGGACAATGGCGACATGAGGCCCCTGGATCCACGACTGCTGCGCTACGCGCGCAGCACGCGCGGATTCCTCATCCTGGCGGTCGGCCTCGGCGCGGTCATCGCCGCTCTCGTGATCCTCCAGGCGCGCCTCCTCTCCTCCGTGATCGTCGAAGTCGCGCAGGGCCGGGCCGACCTCGCGTCCGTGGGCGCTGCGCTGCTCGCCCTCGCGGGCGTCATCGCGGCCCGGGCCCTCGTGTCCTGGATCGCGGAGGCTGCGGCGTACCGCACGTCGGCGCGGGCGAAGGAGGAGTTGCGCGACGCCACGCTGGCCCACGTGCTCGCGCTGGGACCCGCAGGTCCGGCTGGGCGAGATCCGGGCGCCATCGCCACCGTGATCACCCGTGGCGTCGACGCCCTCGACGCCTACTACGCGCGCTACCTCCCCCAGCTGATCCTCGCCGTCATCGTGCCCGTGGCCGTGCTCCTCACCGTGGCGGGACAGGACATCCTCAGCGCCGTCATCATCGCCGTGACGCTGCCGCTGATCCCGGTCTTCATGATTCTCATCGGCCTCTACACGCGAGCCCGCGTCGACCGGCAGTGGGAGACGCTGTCGCGGCTATCCGGGCACTTCCTGGACCTTGTCGCGGGACTCCCCACGTTGAAGATCCTTGGCCGAGCCCGACTCCAGGCGCAGGCAATACGCGCGATCGGCGAGCGCTACCGGACAACGACGATGGGCGTTCTGCGCATCACCTTCCTGTCGTCCTTCGCGCTGGAGCTCCTCGCCAGCCTGTCGGTGGCGCTCGTCGCCGTCACCATCGGAGTTCGCCTCGTCGAGGGACAGGTGGACTTCTCCACGGCGCTCTTCGTCCTCGTCCTCGCCCCCGAGGCCTACCTCCCCATCCGACTCGTCGGCCAGCACTTCCACGCCGCCGCCGAGGGTCTCGGGGCCGCGCAGCAGGTGTTCGAGTACCTCGACGAGACGCCGCCCGTCCCCGGAGGCGCCGTTCCTCCCCCCGCGGGCTGCGTCGTCTTCGTGGAGGACGTGGGCGTGACCTACGCGGGCCGCTCCCTGCCCGCGCTGCTGCCCTCGAGCCTCGCGGTCCTCCCCGGCAGCATCGTGGCGCTTGTCGGGCCGAGCGGATGCGGCAAGTCCACGCTCCTGTCGGTCCTCCTGGGCTTCGTCGCCCCCTCGTGCGGGCGGGTGCGCCTGGCCCCGTCGCACGGCGCCGGCGATCTCGAGGCGGTCGATCTCGAGATTGGCGACCCCGCCGCCGTGGACCCCGCCGCCGTCGATCTCGGCGCCGTCGATCTCCGGGCATGGCGCGCCACGATCGGCTGGGTACCGCAGTCTCCGATGCTCCTGAGCCCGGACACGCCCGCACCCACCGTCGTCGAGGCCGTGCGCCTCGGCGACCCGCGGGCGGACCTCGAGACCGTGCGGCGCGCCCTCTCCGATGCCGGCGTGCTCGAGGAGATCGAGGCGCTGCCGCGCGGCCTCGACACCGTGCTGGCAGAGGACGGCGCCGGCCTGAGCGCGGGCCAGCGCCGGCGCGTCGCCCTGGCGCGCGCTCTCGTGCGCCAGCCGGCAATCCTGCTGCTCGACGAACCCACGGCGGCCCTGGACGGCGCGACGGAGGGCGCGGTCATCGAGTGCCTGCTGCGCGAGCGCGCCCGCGGGGCCGCGGTCGTCGTCGTGGCGCACCGTCCGGCGATCGTCGAGATCGCCGACACCGTGGTCCGCGTCGGCGCGCAGCCTGCCGCGACGGGCGCGCCCGCGGGACAGGAGCCCACCTCGGACCGCGAACTCACGACGGCGGAGAGCCTGGCGCAGGCAGCGACGCGCGGCACGCTCACGGGGAGTGACTTCTGATGGCCCGCGTCGCGTCCAGGAGCGGCGTACGGCGCCTCTGGGCCGCCATGCGCCCGGAGCGCGGACGGCTGGCTTTCGCGGCTCTTCTCGGGTTCATCGCCGCCGCGAGCACGGTGGCCCTCATGGGGACGTCAGGGTGGCTGATCTCGCGCGCGGCCGAGATGCCGCCGGTGCTCGCCCTGTCGGTGGCCGCCGTTCTCGTGCGCGCATTCGCCCTGAGCCGGTCGTTCTTCCGGTACGTCGAGCGCATCGTGGGTCACGACGCGGCGTTCCGCGGACTCACCGGCCTGCGGGTCGCCGTCTACGAGCGCCTGGACGTCCTGGCGCCGGTGGGCCTCGCCCGCTTCTCGCGGGGGGATCTCCTGGCTCGACTCGTCGCGGACGTGGACGCCGCGATGGACCTGCCCCTGCGGGTCGTCCTCCCGTGGGCCCAGGCCGCGCTCGTCAGCGTCGGCACGGTGGTCTTCATGGCCTGGCTGATTCCCGGCGCTGGTGCTGTCGTGGGTCTGGCCCTGCTCGCCGGGCTGGTCGCCGTGCCGTGGGTCGTCGCGCGCATCGCCGCCCGGGCCGAGGCCCGCATCGCGCCGATGCGGGGTCAGGTGTCCGGGGCGGTCGTCGCCGATCTCGACGGATGCGCGGAGTTGCTGGCGTTCGGCGCGGTCGATGCCTCGGTGGCGCATGTCCGCACGCTTGACCGCGAACTCACCGCGGTGGCGCGCCGGGAGGCCGCGGGACTCGGGCTGGGCGTGGGTGTCTCGGTGCTCGTCCAGGGCGCGGCGGTCATCGGGTCGCTCCTCGTGGCGATTCCCGCCGTCACGTCGGGACGCCTGGCCCCCGTGTGGCTAGCGGTGGCGGCCCTCGTTCCGCTCGCGGCGTACGACGTCATCGCTTCCCTGCCGAACTCCGCGCTCGCCTACCAGCGCGTGCGCGCCGCCGCCGGCCGCCTGGACGACGTCCTGGACGCGCAGCCTCCTGTCGAGGATCCCCCCCGGCCGAGGCCGCTGCCCGAGCGCGCGGCCACGCTGGAATGCCGGGATCTGGTCGCGCGATGGGACCCCTCGGGTCCGCCGACGCTGCGCGGGGTCGGGTTCGCGGTGGGCCCAGGAGAGCGAGTCGCGGTGGTCGGGCCGAGCGGCTCCGGCAAGTCGACCCTCGCCGCTGTGCTGCTCGCGTTCCTGTCGTACGACGATGGCGTCGCGGAGCTCGAAGGCGTTCCGATCAGCGAACTCGCAGGGGATGACGTACGCCGTCGCGTCTGCCTGCTCACGCAATCCGCACACGTCTTCGACACGACCCTCCGCGACAACCTTCGCCTGGGCAAGCCCGATGCCGACGATGGCGAACTCGTGGCGATCCTCGACCGCGTGCGCCTGGGCGGGTGGCTCGCGTCCCTCCCCGACGGTCTCGGCACCGAACTCGGTCCGCGGGGCTCGACCCTGTCGGGAGGAGAGCGTCAGCGCCTCGCGCTGGCGCGGCTCCTGCTGGCCGACCGGCCCGTCGTCGTCCTGGACGAGCCGACGGAGCACCTGGACCCACTCACGGCTGATGCGGTGACCGCCGACCTGCTGCAGGCCACGGAGGGGCGGGCCACCGTGTACATCACCCACCGGCTCAGCGGGATCGAGCGTGTCGATCGGATCTATGTCCTGGATGCGGGACGGGTCCAGGCGGTCGGCACCCACGAGGCCCTTCTCTCCCGGGGCGGCTGGTACGCCGATCGCTGGCAGGAGGAGCGCGACCGCGTCTCCTGAGGGCAGTCCCGGGTGGGCCGCAGCACCCCGGGAGCCGGGAGGTACCGTGCTTCTACGGCTTCCCGCCGCTCCGTCGGCTGCTACCGTCGGAACCCCGCACGAAGGAGATGACATGCCCCGTCTTGGTCGAGCCGTCGCTCGCACGGCCGTTGTTGCCGGCACCGCCACCGTCGTGAGCGGGAAGGTTTCCCAGCACCAGGCCGACAAGCAGGCCGAGAAGGAAGCCTCGCAGCAGGCTGCAGCGCCGGCCCCCGCGGAGCCCGCTGCCGTTGACCCGGTGGCGGAGATCGAGCGTCTCGGCGCCCTGCACGAGAAGGGCCTGCTCAGCGACGAGGAGTTCGCGGCCGCCAAGGCCAAGCTCCTCGGCCTGTAGCCCCGGCTACCTCACCTCGCCCGGCACCTCGCGGTAGCCCACCGCCACCACGAGCGGTACACGCACGTCCGCCCGCGACCGGATCCACACCTGGTAGGTCCCGGCCTGCGCCGTCTCCGACAGACGCGAGAGATAAAGGAACGTCGTGCCCGAGTAGGGCTCGTAGAACGGTGTGCGCTCGGTGATGCGCATCTGCGTCCGGCTCCCGTCGGGTGCCACGATGACCACCTTGGGCAGTTTGCGCTTGCCCAGACGATTCGCCGGGCTTTCGTCGCGGATCAGCACCTCCACGCGCAGCGGGTCGCCGGAGGACAGCCGGAATCGGAAGCCGCGCTTCTCGCCGCGCTCCGACAGGTCTGCGTAGACGGCGTAGGACACGGTGCCGTCCACGAGCAGGGGACCGCGACTGGGGGTGGTGTCCTCGGCCGTGAGCCGGACCGGCTGGTGGGCCTGGGCGGGCATCGCCGTGAGTGCCACCAGGGCCCCGGCCAGGGCTGCCGCGAGCCCGATCCTCACCATCCTGCGCATGACCTCAGTATCCGGTCTGCCCGGTCATCGGCATCTCGAGACGTCAGGATGGGCTCATGGACGCGCAGGTGACGTCGCCGGATGCCACCGGGGCGGCCAACTCGCAGGCACCACGGGATCAGGGGCTCTTCGCCGCTGTCGTCGCCGTCGCCGCCGGCCTCGAGCTCACCTCCACCCTGCGCCGTATCGTCCAGGCCGCCGTGGACCTCTCGGGGGCGACGTACGGCGCCCTCGGAGTGGTGGGCGCGGAGGGCGGGGTCCAGGACTTCATCCACGTGGGCATGGACGCGGAGACCGTCGAGGTCATCGGGGATCCCCCCCGGGGTCGAGGGGTGCTCGGCCTGCTCGTGGATCATCCGGTCCCGCTCCGCATCGACGACATCTCGGGCCATCCCGCCTCCGCGGGATTCCCCGATGGCCACCCACCGATGCGCTCCTTCCTCGGCGTCCCCGTGCGCGTGCGCGGCCGCGTGTTCGGCAACCTCTATCTCACCGACAAGCGCGACGCCGAGCGCTTCACCACAGAGGATGAGCACACCGTGACCGCGCTCGCCGCGGCGGCCGCCGTCGCGATCGAGAATGCCCGGCTCTTCGAGCACACGCGGATGCGAGGCAGATGGCAGGCCGCGCTCACGGACATCGACAACGTGGCGCTCACCGGTGGCGGGACCGACGACGTCCTCGCTGCCATCGCCCGTCATGCCCGGGAGCTCACGGCTGCCGATGCCGCGTTCATCGCCCTGCCGGATCCCGGGCCGCCGGGTAGCGCGTACGTCGTCGAGATCGTCGATGCTGGCCCTGAGGCGGAGGCGACGCGCCTGCTGGGCCTCGGATTCGCGTCGGGACCGGAGGAACTGTGGGCGGGCGCCACGCTCACCCTCCCCCTGAGCACGCTGGACCGGACCCTCGGCCTGCTCGTCCTTGCCTGGACCGGCGAGAGCACGGGCGTCGAGCCGCAGTCGCGGGAACTCGCGGAGGGATTCGCCGCGCAGGCGTCGGTGACCATCGCCCTCGCCGAGGCCCGTCGCGAGCAGGAGCGCCTCATGGTCTACGAGGATCGCGACCGCATTGCCCGCGACCTGCACGACCTGGTGATCCAGCGCCTCTTCGCCACGGGAATGCAACTTCAGGGGACCACGCGCCTGACCGGTGTGCCCGACGCGGTCGTCGAGCGCATCTCGCGAGCGGTCGACGATCTCGACGAGACCATCAGGGAGATTCGCCAGACGATCTTCGCGCTCCACGAGCCGATCGGCTCGGATGGCTCCGGAGTGCGCGGGCGCGTGCTCCGCGAGGCCGAGCAGTCGGGCGCACTCCTGGGATTCGCGCCCGCGGTGCGCTTCGTCGGCCCCGTGGACTCCCTCGTGACCCGCCAGACTGGCGAGCACCTCATGGCCGTCCTGCGCGAGGCGCTCACCAACGCCGCCAAGCATGCCCGCGCGAAGCGCGTCGACGTCCTGGTCGAGGCATCGTCCTCGGACATCGTGCTCGTGGTCTCCGATGACGGCGTCGGACTCGACGACCAAGGCCGACGTTCCGGCCTGGCCAACCTCGCGGCCCGGGCATCCAATCTCGGCGGGAATGCGACCTTCGAGCGGATCTCGCGCGCGGGCGGCACCCGCATCACGTGGCGGGTTCCGGTCTCCTAAGTCCCCGCGGCGGGACGGTGGCCCTCGGCCTCCATCCGGGCGACGTAGGCGGCCGCCTGAGTCCGGCGCTCCATGCCCATCTTGGCCAGGAGCGAGGACACGTAGTTCTTGACGGTCTTCTCCGCCAGGTGCATGCGCTCGCCGATCTGGCGGTTGGTCAACCCGTCACCGATGAGCTCGAGGATGCGGCGTTCCTGGTCGGTGAGGGCGGCGAGGCGCTCATCCTGCTCCTCGCCCTTGCGCAGGCGCTCGAGCACTCGCTGCGTCGCCACGGGATCGAGGAGCGAACGCCCTGCCGCCACCTGTCGGATGGCATCGACGAGGTCGTTGCCCCGGATCTCCTTGAGGACGTAGCCGGAGGCGCCCGCCATGATCGCGTCGAAGAGAGCCTCGTCATCCGCGTACGACGTGAGCATGAGGCAGCGCACCTCCGGCATGCTGTCGCGCATGTCCCGGCACACCTCGACGCCGCTGCCATCGGGGAGTCGCACATCGAGGACGGCGACGTCGGGGCGCGCGGCCGGGATGCGGTGCATCGCATCGGCGGCGGTGCCCGCCTCCCCCACGACTTCCAGGTCGTCCTCGAGGCCGATGAGGTCGGCCAGTCCCCGGCGCACGATCTCGTGGTCGTCGAGGAGGAACACCCGAATCGCCATGGCTCCAGTGTGCCCCACGGTCCCCACCCGGCCGGTCCTGAGTGACAGGATGAGGCGACGGGCTCACGAGGCCCGGGACCGAAAGGCTCGCCATGAACGAGGACGTCGTACGCCTGCTCTCCCCGGAGGGCGAGCGGATCGAGCACGAGGACTATCCGCTCGAGGCCGACCACGACCAGTTGCGCGCGATGTACCGCGACATCGTGCTCGCGCGACGCACGGACGTCGAGTCCACCGCCCTCCAGCGCACCGGCGAGCTCGGCCTCTGGTGCCCCGTGCTGGGGCAGGAGGGAGTCCAGGTCGGGGCTGCCCACGCGATGCGCTCCCACGACTACGGCTTCACGACCTATCGCGAAGTCGGGATGTTCCAGGTGCGCGGGGTGGACCCGGTCGAGCTGCTCCACCTCTACCGCGGCATCTCGCACGCGAGTTGGGATCCGCGGGAGGTGGGACTCGGGATTTTCACCATCGTCATCGGCTCGCACGCCCTGCACTCGGTCGGCTACGCGATGGGCATCCAGCGTGATGGGGCCGACGATGCCGTGCTGTCGTGCTTCGGTGACGGGGCCACGAGCACCGGAGACGTGCACGAGGCCATGGTGTTCGCCTCAGTGTTCTCGGCACCGGTGGTCTTCCTCGTGCAGAACAACCAGTGGGCGATCTCGGTGCCCGTCACGCGGCAGGCCCGGGCCCCGCTCTCCGTGCGCGCCGCGGGCTACGGCATGCCCTCGGTGCGTATCGACGGCAACGACGTGCTCGCGGGCCTCGCCGTGACCCGGGCCGCTCTCGACCGAGCACGGGAGGGCGGGGGGCCCACGTTCATCGAGGCGGTGACCTATCGCCGCGGCCCCCACACCACCTCCGACGACCCGACTCGCTACCGGGACGATGGCGAAGTCGAGCACTGGGCGTCACTCGATCCGCTCGACCGGCTGCGTCGCTACCTGGAGGCCGAGGGCGCGATCGACGAGGAGTTCACCGCGCGGGTGGCCGCCGAGGCGGAGGGGCTCGGCGAGCGCCTGAGGGCCGCGATCCGCGGCATGGAGGATCCCGAGCCCCTCGGGATGTTCGACCACGTCTACGTCGAGCCGCATCGGCAGGTGCAGGCGGATCGGGCGGCCATGCAGGACTACCTCGCGTCGCTGGAGCTGCGATGACGCAGATGACGATGGTGCAGGCACTCAACGCCGGACTGCGCCGAGCGATGGAGAATGACCCGAAGGTCCTCCTCATGGGCGAGGACATCGGACCCCTCGGCGGGGTCTTCCGCGTGACCGACGGGTTGCACAAGGACTTCGGGGATCTTCGGGTCATCGACTCGCCCCTGGCCGAGAGCGGCATCGTGGGGACGGCGGTGGGACTGGCGATGCGCGGATATCGGCCGGTGCTGGAGATCCAGTTCGATGGCTTCGTCTACCCGGCCTTCGACCAGATCGTCACCATGGTGGCGAAGCACCACTACCGCTCGGGCGGCATCACGCGCATGCCCATGGTGATCCGCATCCCCTACGGCGGCGGGATCGGCGCCGTCGAGCACCACAGCGAGTCCCCCGAGGCGTACTTCGCGCATACGCCCGGCCTGCGCGTGCTCACGCCCGCCGACGCCGCGGAGGCTTACGTCACGATCCAGCAGGCGATCGCGTCGGACGATCCCGTCATCTACCTCGAGCCGAAGCGGCGCTATTGGGATCGAGCCGAGGTGGACGAGGTGTCGGCGATCTCGGGCAGCCCGTGGACCTCTCGCGTGCTGCGACGGGGCTCCGACGTGACCCTCGTCGGCTACGGACCCATGGTCCGCACCTGCCTGGAGGCCGCGGACGCCGCTGCCGAAGACGGGGTGTCGTGCTCCGTCATCGACCTGCGCTCGCTCTCCCCTCTCGACGTCGAGCCTGTGGCGGACGACGTTCGCCGGACCGGCCGCTGCGTCGTCGTGCACGAGGCCCCGGTGGTCCTCGGTGTGGCAGCCGAGGTCAGCGCGCAGGTCACCGAGCAGTGCTTCTTCCACCTCGAGGCCCCGGTGCAGCGGGTGGGCGGCGCGTTCCTGCCCTATCCGCCGAACCGGTATGAGAAGCACTATCTCCCCGACGTCGACCGGGTGCTCGACGGCATCGATCGGTCCTTGGCGACATGAGCACCCAGGAGTTCGCGCTCCCCGACGTGGGTGAGGGGCTCACCGAGGCGGAGATCGTGCGCTGGAGAGTCACCGTGGGCGATGAGGTGTCCGTTAACCAGGCGATCGTGGATATCGAGACCGCCAAGGCGGTCGTCGAGCTCCCGTCTCCGTTTGCGGGCACGGTGAGCGGGCTGCTCGTCTCCGAGGGGACCGTGGTGCCGGTGGGCACTCCGATCCTCGCGGTCGAGGTGCGTGATCGCGAGCCCGTCCTCATCGGGTACGGCGTGGCCCACGAAGGCACACGGCGCCGCCGCCTCCGTACAGCGGGCCCTGCGCCGGCCGAGGCGCCCGCCGTGACGGGAGGGCCCCGGGCCAAGCCACCCGTGCGCGCGCTCGCCCGCACGCTCGGGATCGACCTCGCCACCGTGACGCCCACGGGACCGCACGGAGACATCACGCGCGAGGATCTGCAGCGCATGTCGACGACGCGGGACACGCCTGGTTCGTCCTCCACCGTGTCGATCGCGCAGTCCGCGACATCGGGAGTGCCCGCGATCCGGCTGGGCGAGGTCATTCCCGTGCGTGGAGTGCGACGTGCCATGGCGGAGGCCATGGTGCGGTCGATGGAGCAGGCCCCGCATGTCACCGAGTGGGTCGATGTCGACGTGTCGCGCACGGTGGAACTCGTCGAGCGCCTGCGAGGCCGTGCGGATTTCGAGGGCGTCCGGGTGACGCCCCTCACGATCGTGGCCGCCGCGATCGTTCGGTCGCTTCGAAGGACGCCCATCGTCAACGCCACGTGGCACGACCTTCCCGACGGATCCGCTGAGATCGAGGTGCACCGTCATGTCAACCTCGGCATCGCCGTCGCGAGCCCGCGCGGGCTCGTCGTTCCGCATGTGCCCGGTGTCGACCGGATGTCCCTGCGCCAGTTGGCCGAGGCCATCACCGAGGTCACCGAGCGGGCACGTGCCGGCACGCTCGTCCCGGCGGATTCCGTGGGGGGCACGATCACCCTCACCAACGTCGGGGTCTTCGGTGTCGACGGGGGGACGCCCATCCTCAACCCGGGGGAGGCCGCGATCCTCGCGATGGGGCGCATCCTCGACCGGGCCTGGGTGGTGAACGGAGGCCTCGCCGTACGACCGGTCATGGAGTTGACGCTGTCGTTCGACCATCGCATCGTCGATGGTGCCGCGGGATCGACGTTCCTCGCGGATGTCGCAGCGTTCCTGCACGATCCGGTCGACTGAGCGGGACGCCGTTGCTAGCGTGCTGGAATGCGCCGGCACCTCTCCCTCGTCCTCGCCCTCGGCCTCGTGCTGCCCGTGGGCGTCTCATCGGTCGCCGCGTCGTCGGCCATCGCGGACGAGGCTCCCGACCGTGAGCTCGTCGTCACCGTCACCGTGGACGAACGCCGCGTCGTGCCGATCGGCATCGACCACGCGGCCGACTGGGGTGACGTCCTCA
>CAIVWG010000002.1 GCA_903909555.1 uncultured bacterium
AGGGACTCGCCGCCGAGGAGATCGAGGATCTCGGCGAGACGGGCAAGAAGCCCAAGCCCAAGCCGTCGCGCGATCGCGACGGCGGTGGTCGCCAGCACGGTTCGGCGAAGTCATCCAAGACGAGCGCGCCGAAGGGCAGCGCATCGTCCGGCAAGGCGTCGTCCGACAAGGCTTCGTCCGACAAGGGCTCAGCCGAGGCGGCGCCTCGCCGTCGTCGCCGCCGCACCCGCAAGGGCGGCGCATCCGCGTCGCCCGCATGAGCACGCCCCCCTACCTCAGCCTGCCCGCCGGAGCCCGGCGCGTCGACCTGCCGGTGACGCGCGGGTCGCGCGCGGCACTCGTGCTCGATCCGCCGGCGCCTCCGCGGGGAACGGCCGTCCTCATCCCGGGGTTCACCGGGAGCAAGGAGGACTTCATTGCCCTCCTCCAGCCGCTCGCGGATCGGGGCTGGCGAGTCATCGCCTACGACCAGCTCGGCCAGCTCGACAGCGTGGGCCCCGATGATGACGCGGCGTACGCCCTGGAGCGACTCGGCGCGGACGCGCGGGACATCGCGGTGGCCGCAGGCCCCGGCCCGGTCCACGTCGTCGGCCATTCGCTGGGCGGTCTCGTCGCGCGTTCCGCCGTGATCGACGCGGGGGTCGCGGACCTGGGTTCGGTCACCCTGCTGTGCTCGGGGCCGGCCGCGCTGCCGCCGGAGCGTCACGGGGCTATTCCGGCGCTCGTCGCCGTGCTCCCGAGCATGGACCTCGCCGATCTCTGGCGGGCCAAGGAGGCGCTGGATCGCGATGCAGGCTGGGCGCCACCGTCGCCGGAGGTGTACGAGTTCCTGAGGCATCGCTTCTGCAGCGTGAGCCCGCGAGGCCTGCGCGCGATGGGCGAGATGCTCCTCCAAGAGCCCGACCGCACCGCCGAGCTCGCCGAGTCCGGCATCCCGGTGCACGTCGTCCACGGCGAGCACGATGACGCGTGGCCACTCGACGAGCAGGACCGCATGGCTCGCGTGCTCGGCACGCGGCCGCACGTGATCCCGCGGGCGGGGCACAGCCCGGCGGTGGACGACCCGGTGGCCCTCGCCGATCTGCTCGACGACCTCTGGCGCGGCTGATCGATCGCGCCCGCCCTGGCCACGCGTCTGTCGAGGACGACGGCTACGGCGCCGTGGGCAGCACCCTCCACTCCGCCAGCGCGTCGAGAAGTCCCGGGGCCATCGGCAGATCGCGCAATTCCGCCCGTCCCACCCAGCGGGCATCGTCGGCGTCGTCTCCCGGTCGGGGCACCGGTGAGCCGACGACATGCGCGCGGAAGTCGCGGATGTCGTACGTCGCGCCGTCCGGCGCCGGGCTTGCCGCGCTGCCCAGCATGTCCCCCACCGACACGTCGAGCCCCGTCTCCTCGCGCACCTCGCGGGCGACCGCGGCCGAGAAGGGCTCCCCGGCGTGGACCCGACCACCGGGTACCGACCAGAGGCCCTTCGCCGGCTCCTTCCCGCGCTGGATGACCAGCAGCCTGCCGCGATCGTCGTGCACGACGGCGCCCACGCACGGTACGGTCCACGAGATCGGCAGCCCGCTCGGGGTCGCGGTCGCGCGCGTCACCGTCATCCCCGCGGGCACCTCGCCCAGGCCCGGCCAGCTCGCGACGCGCAGGTGGAACACGTGCTGCTCCCCCGCGACCTCGGAGACCGGCTCCAGGGCCACGTGGACGAGGGGCGCGTCGCTGGTCGCCGTCGCCCCCAGGGCCGCCAGCGCGTTCTCGATCGCATGTCGCTCCTGCGGATCGAGGTACATCCACATGGCGGAGTGCCACACGACGAGCACCGAGCCCGGCACGAGACGGAGCGCGCGTACGTGGCGCAGCGCATCCTCCGCCACCAAGGATGCCGGGACCTCCTGAGCGACGTCGAGCGCTCGGCGCAGCCGCTCGAACCGCTCGACGTGGTCGGGCCAGATGAAGGACGTGAGCAGGAGGCGGTCCTCGGCGCGGAAAGGGTCCAGCGGGGCGATGTCGCAGCCGACGCGCTCGACGATGTCCGGTCCGGGGCCGATGCCGGGGCGCTCAGCCGGTACGACCCCGGCATCCGCGAGCGCATCGGCCCGCAGCGACAGGCCCGCGGACGCCCCGATCTCGTGCAGGCGCACCGGCAGTCCCCAGGCATCGACCGTCTCGCGCAGGATGGCGAGGAGGGCGACGCTACGACCCACCTCGTTGGTCTGCGGGAACCACTCCATGCCACGCGCGAGCGCCGGAGCGTGGGCCTCGACGATATCGAGCAGGGCCGCGCGGCAGGCGTCGCGCGCCGCCGGCGTCGACGGAGGGGTGCCGCCGAGAGTCGCGTAGAAGAGCGCGAGACCGGGAGCCTCGCGTTCGAGGCACAGTCGCTGGACGGCGGCGAAGAACCTCAGCGGCACCATGTCCGCGATGCGCGCGTCGGCATAGGGCTCGAACATCCACTGCAGCACCTCGTGCGTCGGGAGCCGGTCAGCCACGTGAGCGGAGAGGTCGGCGTACGTGGGCGCGTCCAGGCGGGCGCAGTTGTCGGCCATGTCGCGGAAGAGGCCCTCCACGCCGGGGCGGGCATCCCGGGACATGGCCATGGCGGCACGCTATCCGGGCCACGGGGCATGCACGGCCTGCGGTGCGCTGTCGCGGGGGCGATCGTGGGCGTCCCCGGAAATCCCGGCCCCGAGGCTCCCCGGGGACTAGCGTGGCGGTCCATGGCTCCCTGGAAGAAGTGGCTCTTCGGCATCAATGCCCTCGTCGCGGCCGCCGGGATGACGATGTCCTTCACCCTGGCCGCCCTCGGCGTCTATCCCAGCGTCAACACCAATCCCACGATGCTGGGCAATCCCGAGCAGGGACCCATCGGACGAATCCTGGACTTCTTCACCTACTTCACCATCTGGTCGAACATCCTCGTCGCGGTCGTCCTCTTCATGCTCTTCCTCAAGCCTGATCGCGACTCATTCTGGTTCCGCGCGCTCCGACTCGACAGCGTCCTCATGATCGTCGTCACGGGGCTGGTCTACAACGTCGTCCTGGCCGGGACCGTCACGAACCAGGGGTTCGAGGTCGTGACGAACTTCTTCGATCACATCCTCACGCCGGTGGTGACGCTCGTGGTGTGGCTGGTGTGCGGACCGCGCGGATGGATCAGCGTGAAGGTCATCGCCGCATCGCTCGTGGTGCCCATCGTGTGGCTCATCTGGGCCCTTATCCGAGGCGCTTTCATCGGGGCGTACCCCTACCCGTTCCTTGACGTCGCGACCCTCGGCTACGGGGCGGTGCTCGTCAACGTGCTCGGCGTCGTCGTACTCGCCATCGTGATCTCGGTGATCCTCTGGGGAGTCGACTGGGTCATCTCCCGGCTCACGCAGCAGAAGCGGGAGCCGGCCGCCGCATCCTGAGCCTTCCCGCCTAGCCGCGGGTCTTGTACTCCTCGAGGAGCCGCCGGGCGATGATCATCTTCTGGATGTCGGCGGTGCCCTCGCCGATCATGAGCATGGGAGCCTCGCGGTAGAGGCGCTCGATCTCGTACTCCTTGGAGTAGCCGTAGCCGCCGTGGATGCGGAAGGAGTCTTCCACGACCTCTTTGCAGTACTCGCTGGCGATGAGCTTCGCCATGCCAGCCTCGAGGTCGTTGCGCTCCCCCGAGTCCTTCTTGCGCGCGGCCATCACCATCATCTGGTGCGCCGCCTCGACCTTGGTGCCCATGTCCGCGAGGCGGAAGGCCACCGCCTGGTGCTCGGCGATCGGCTTGCCGAACGTGACGCGCTGCTGGGCGTAGTCCACGCCGAGTTCGAAGGCGCGACGCGCCAGGCCGCAGGCGCGGGCGGCGACGTTCACGCGGCCGACCTCGACCCCGTCCATCATCTGGTAGAAGCCCTTGCCCGGCTCGCCGCCGAGGATCGCCGTCGCGGGGAGGCGGAGGCCGTCCATGATGAGTTCGGTCGTGTCGACGCCCTTGTAGCCCATCTTCTCGATCTTGCCCGGGATGGTGAGCCCGGGGCGCACCTCGCCGAAGCCCGCCGGCTTGTCCACGAGGAACGCCGACATGCGCCGGTAGACGGACGAACCCTCGTCGGCATCACCGTCGGTGCGCACGAGCACGGAGACGAGGGTGGAGCTGCCGCCGTTGGTGAGCCACATCTTCTGGCCGGTCAGGACGTAGTCGTCTCCCTCGCGGACCGCGCGCGACTGGATGGCCGCCACGTCCGAGCCACAGCCGGGCTCGCTCATGGAGAAAGCCCCGCGAACCTCGCCCGTGGCCATGCGCGGGAGGTAGTGCGCCTTCTGCTCCTCCGTGCCGTGGTACATGAGCATCCACGCCACGATGAAGTGGGTGTTGATCACGCCGGACACGCTCATCCAGCCGCGGGCGATCTCCTCGACGACGAGGGCGTAGGTCAGGAGCGACTCTCCGAGGCCGCCGTACTCCTCGGGGATCATGAGCCCGAAGACACCGAGCTCCTTGAGCCCCTCGACGATGTCCGCGGGGTACTCGTCCTTGTGCTCGAGGAAGGAGGCGTTGGGCAGGATCTCGTTGTCCACGTAGTCGCGGACCGCCTTGAGGATCTCGACCTGGATATCGGTGAGGCCCTCAGTCTGGGCGAGACGTGACATGGAACCTCCCGGAAGTTCTCTGAACGATCGTTAACAGTCTAGCGCCTGAGCGCGAGGCCGCCTCTGGGCATGAGCACGAGCGACACCGTAGCGACCAGGGGGACGGCGAGCACGGGCAGCACGGGCAGGAGGGGCTGGCCGACCAGGGGCGAGGCGACGAGTTGGACGCCCACCACCGCGAGCCACGCGAACGTCGCCACCAGCACGCGGTGACCGGAGTCGGCGGAGGGCTCCAGCCGAAGGCGCGCGATGACCCAGGCGGCGACCGCCCCGAGGAGCGCGGCCGCGACCGCCTGGACGGCGGGGCTCGCCGGGACGACGGCGGCGACGACGGCAGCGGCGATGACGGCCGCCTCCAGGACGCGCTCGCGGGGCGAGGGCCGGCGTACGACCGCGCGCCACGGAATCCGCGCCGCGGAACGACAGTAAGCGGCGTCACTGACGTCGCTTTCGGGCGCTGAACCCGTGACGGGGAGGTCGGCCAGCAGGATCGCGCGAGCGTTGCGCAGGCGGTCGAGGCTCTCGGCCGCGCCGCCGCGGTCCGGGTGGGCGACCGACACCCACAGGCGGAAGGCACGGCGCACGGCCCGGGGGTCCGCGTCGGCGGGGACCCCCAGGAGGCAGGCCGCCTCCTCCCGGGTCATGGGCCGTCGGGAGGCGTGAAGGCCGTGGTGCGGGCCATGCCGGCCGCCCGGCCCTTCGCGGCGATGACGAGGGCCATCTTGCGCGAGGCCTCGTCGATCATCTCGTCGCCGAGCATGACAGCGCCCTTGGCTCCGCCCTCCGCGGAGGTCGCATAGTCGTAGGCGTCGAGGATGAGCTCGGCCTGGTCGTAGTCCTCCTGGCGCGGGCTGTAGACCTCGTTGGCAGCGTCGATCTGACCCGGGTGGAGCACCCACTTGCCGTCGAAGCCGAGCGCGGCGCTGCGCGAGGCGACCCTGCGGTAGCCCTCCACGTCCTTGATCTGGAGGTACGGTCCGTCGATGGCCTGCTTGTCGTGCGCGCGCGCGGCCATGAGGATGCGCATGAGGATGTAGTGATAGGCGTCGCCGACGTCGTATCCCGGCGGCTGCTCGCCGACCACCAGCGACTTCATGTTGATGCTCGCCATGAAGTCGGCCGGGCCGAAGATGATCGTCTCCACGCGCGGTGATGCCGCGGCGATCGCATCGACGTTGATGAGGCCCATCGCGTTCTCGATCTGCGCCTCGATGCCGATGCGCCCCACCTCGAAGCCGTTGGCCTTCTCGATCTGGGTGAGGAGGAGGTCGAGGGCGACGATCTGCTCAGCGGTCTGCACCTTGGGCAGCATGATGCAGTCGAGGTTGGGGCCCGCACCCTCCACGACTTCCACGACGTCGGCGTAGGTCCACTGGGTGGTCCAGTCGTTGACGCGCACGGCGCGCACCTTGCCGTCGTATCCGCCCTCGTTGAGGGCGGCGACGATGTTCTGGCGCGCCTCCGGCTTGGCCAGCGGCGCCACCGCATCCTCGAGGTCCATGAAGACCTGATCGGCGGGCAGCCCGCGCGCCTTGTCGAGCATCTTCGGGCTGCTGCCCGGGACGGCGAGGTTGGACCTGCGGGCTCTCATGCTGCTCATGGACCCGAGGCTAGTGGGTGCGCGAGGGCTGCGGCATCCGCTCCGCCGGTACCCTCCTAGTCGTGACGACGACGACGCGGGTGTTCGTGGCTCGCCTGGCCGGAGCCGGGGTCTTCGACCCGAAGGCTGACCAGGTGGGCCGGGTGCGCGATGTCGTCGCGATGCTCCGCAGCGACACCCAGCCACCGCGCATCGTGGGCCTTGTCGTCGAGGTCGTAGGCCGACGCCGCATCTTCGTGCCCATGACGAGAGTGACCGCGATCGACAGCGGCCAGGTGGTCGTGAGCGGCGTCGTGAACCTGCGCCGATTCCAGCAGCGTCCCGGGGAGACGCTCGCCATCGCCGAGCTCCTGGACCGGCGGGTCACGCTCGTGGACCCCGCGCGCTCGTCCGACCCCGTGCCCGCGACGATCATCGACCTCGGCATCGAGCAGCGGCCGAGCCGCGACTGGTACGCGACGCAAGCCTATGTGCGCACCGGCGGATCGGGACTGCGCCGCAAGGGTCAGGCCCGCCTCGTCGACTGGGGCGCCGTGGAGGGCCTCAGCCTCCCGCCGCAGGACCAGGGCGCGGATGGGCTCATGGCATCGCTGGACCGACTGCCCGCCGCCGACATCGCTCTCGCCCTCCAGGAACTGCCCGAGCGACGCCGCCGCGACATCGTGCTGCACCTGGACGACGAGCGACTGGCCGACGTCCTCGAAGAGCTTCCCGAGGACGACCAGGTCGAGATCATGCAGTTCCTCGACTCGGAGCGCGCCGCCGACGTGCTCGAGGAGATGGGACCCGACGACGCCGCGGACCTCATCTCCGAGCTCCCGCCCGAGCAGGCCGAGGCACTGCTCGAGGCCATGGAGCCCGACGAGGCGGACGACATCCGTCGACTGCTGGTCTACGGCGACTACACGGCGGGCGGCATGATGACCACCGAGCCGGTGATCCTCGCCCCCGACGCGACCGTGGCCGAGGCGTTGGCCCGGGTGCGCAGTCCCGAACTGTCCCCCTCCCTCGCCGCGCAGGTCTACGTCGTACGGCCGCCCATGGAGACGCCCACCGGGCGCCTGCTGGGGATCTGCCATTTCCAGCGCCTGCTCCGCGAGCCCCCCGGCGCGCTGGTCTCGGGCCTGGTGGACACCTCGCTCGACCCCCTCGGGCCCGAGGCGGACATCGCCCAGGTGGCCCGGGTCTTCGCCACCTACAACCTGGTGGCCCTCCCGGTGGTCGATCCCGACGGCCGGCTGCTCGGGGCGGTCACCTTCGACGACCTCGTCGACCACATGCTGCCCGAGGACTGGCGCGACAACGACGGGGAGGGATCGTGAAGACCCCCCGTCCGCGCCGGAAGCCCGAGTGGCGCATGGACCAGCCCCTGGACCGGGGCCGGCTCCGCGGGCCGAGCTACGACCCGGAGCAGTTCGGGCGGCTGTCGGAGCGCATCGCGCGGTTCATCGGGTCGTGGCGGTTCATCGCGTGGATGACGGTGGTCATCGTCGCGTGGCTGCTGTGGAACACCCTGGCGCCCGAGGACCTGCGCCCGGACCCCTATCCCTTCATCTTCCTCACGTTCATGCTGTCGCTGCAGGCGTCGTACGCCGCGCCCCTGATCCTGCTCGCCCAGAATCGCCAGGCTGACCGCGACCGGGTCCAATACCTGGAAGATCGCGCCACCACGGAGCGGATCGTCGCCGACACCGAGTATCTCGCCCGCGAGATCGCCGCACTGCGCATGGCGCTGGGCGAGATCGCCACCCGCGACTACCTGCGCAGCGAACTGCGCGACCTGGTCGAGGAACTGTCGCGCTCGCGCGACGCGGACGACCGCACGCGGGATTCGCGCGAGGTCGGGCGTGGGCCTAGCATCGAGGAATGACCTCCATCGATCGTGACGCGGTCCAGGCTGCCCTGGCCCGCGTCGAGGACCCTGAGATCCACCGTCCCATCACCGACCTCGGGATGGTGAAGTCCGTGGACATCGATGGTGATCGGGTCCGCGTGGCGATCTACCTCACGGTGTCCGGGTGCCCCATGCGGGACACGATCACCCAGCGCGTCACCATCGCCGTGGGATCGGTGCCCGGCGTGCGGCACGTGGACGTCGAACTCGACGTGATGAACGACGAGCAGCGGCAGCGGCTGCGCCAGAGCCTGCGCGGCGGGCAGGAGGAGCGGGAGATCCCCTTCGCCAAGCCGGGCTCGCGCACCCACGTCTACGCCATCACCTCGGGCAAGGGAGGCGTGGGCAAGAGCTCGGTGACGGTCAATCTCGCCGTCGCCATGGCAGCCCAGGGTGTCACCGTCGGCATCGTCGATGCCGACATCTACGGCCACTCCGTCCCCGGGCTGCTCGGCCTCACCGGCGCGCCCACGGTCGTCGAAGGCATGATCATGCCGCCGGAGGCGTACGGCGTGCGCGCCATCTCCATGCTCCCCTTCAAGCCCGGGGGCAGCGCCGAGCCCGTCGCCTTCCGCGGCCCGATGCTCCATCGCGCGCTCCAGCAGTTCCTCTCCGACGTGTGGTGGGGGGACCTCGACGTCCTGCTCCTCGACCTGCCGCCCGGGACGG
>CAIVWG010000003.1 GCA_903909555.1 uncultured bacterium
CACCTGCCCGAACCCGAACCCTTTCGACGACACGGTCACCATCGGATGCATCACCTTCGGCGCTAGCGCGGCGAACCGCGAGCAGGTGTCGCAGCTGCTGCTGCTCCTCGAGGATGATCCCTTCTTCGTCGGCCCCTACGTCGGAGGGACGACGGTGAACGGCACGGGTGCCGGCTCGGTGACGTTCACCGGCTCCGCCGGCGTGAGCATGGCCGCACTGGTGCAGCCGCTGACTGCCGAGGAACTCGCGGCCCTCACGGCTGAGCCTCCCCCCACCGATCAGCCGTCACCGGAGGCGTCGTGAACCTCACCAAGACGCGACTCACGATCATCTTCGGCGTCCTCGGGCTGGTCGCCCTCGCGGGCCTCGGATGGCTGCTCGTGCTGAGCCCGCGCCTGCAGGAGGCGGACCAGGTCAGCGAGCGCGCGACGTCGATGCAGACGGCCAACCTGCAACAGCTCAACCGCTACAACGACCTCGTCGCGAAGGCCCGGGAGATCCCGGCGGCGGCCGCGGAGGCGGAGAAGCTCTTCGCCTCGATGCCGCAGGAGGCCGACATTCCCGAGGTGATCACGCAGATCTCGAAGGCCGCGGAGTCGGCCGGCATCGCGCCCGCGGATATCCAGACCATCAACACCTCCGTTCCGGTGCCGGTCGGGGGTCCGGCGACGCAGGGGGAGTCGGGGGTAGCCCTCGCCACGATGCAGGTGGACGTGACGGTCAAGGGCAGCGATGAGCAGTTGAAGAAGTTTCTTGACAACCTCCAGGCGCTCGACCGTTCAATCCTGGTCCAGTCGACCAATGTCACCGCGGCGGGGGGAGCGAGCACGCTTCAGGTGACCGGCCAGATGTTCGTGCTCCAGTCCCCGCTGGAGGACCTGGTGCAGACCGTGACGAAGGTCGTCGAGGAGGCGGATCTCCCGCAGCCGCAGTGACCGCAGAACGAGCCCCAGGCCAGCGTTGCGCTAGGGCGAGGGCAGCGTTGCGAGGAATCGTGCGCCGTCGCTCTCGCCGAGGGGACGCGATAGAGCCCCCCTGATCGCGGTCACCGCGGAGGGGAAGTCGGAGGGAAGGCCCGGAAGGGCTGCCACCGCACGGGTCGCGAGTTCCCAGCGGATGTCGGCGGTGAGCAGCGCCGCGTCGCCCGCAGCCTCTGCGGACTCGACGAGGTAGGCCTCGAGCCCTGCGACATCGGCGGCGTACGCCGACTGGATGGAGGTCGTGATGTCCCCGGTGACGCGCTGCTCCTGGGCCCGCTGCATGCCCTCGCGCGACCGCTGGCGACGGTCGTGCACGAAATCGGACGGTGACAGCCCGGCGAGGCGACGCATGCCGACGGCCCTCAGCTCCTCGGGCTGCGGCAGGGCGACGCCGGCAAGGTAGGAACTGTCAGGCCACGCGGCACTCATGGTCCGAGCGAGCGCTGGATCGAGCCCGTCGAGCAAGCGGCGACGCAATCGCCGCAGAGCGTCCTCGCCATCGGCACCGGCGAGAGCGGGTGCGGCGCCGGACTGGCTCCCGAGCACGACGCGCGCCGCCTCGAAGAACTCCCGGGGAGTGTCGCCGGCGACGACGACGAGTCGCTCCCAGGCGACGGACTGCCAGACCTCGAGGTCGGCGGCCCAGGCCATGACCAAGGCACCCGCGGCATCCCCTTCGGCAACTCGGCGGCGGGCCGCCTGCTCGAGGGCCAGGGCGTTCTCCCGACGCGCCGAGTAGAACTCCTCGGCAGGGTCGGGAGGGATGTCCGTCATGGTTTCCTCCGCATCGACATGCGCTTGTCCCCGAGCGTAGGGGCTAGGAGGCGGGCGGAGGGCTCGCGGGTGTCACCGCATCCGGGAGGATCTCCGAGACCTGCACCACCTTCCAGGGCTCGGTGAAGAGGTCGGCCATGCTCGGGGGTGCCACGGTTCGCGCGTACCTCCGGTCGTAGCGCAGGTAGAAGTCCTGGTACCCCTGGCCGTTGTAGTTCTCGCGCTCGACCCGACAGTGGTACTTCTGGGCGAGGGAGCCGATGACGAAGAGGTTCCCGAGTGCTGCGTTGATGCTTTGGTCCTGGACGGTGAAGCAGCCATTGAGGATGGTCACAGCCGCATTGATGACGAGGTCCTTGACATTGAGGTGGTTCCAGCCGGTGGCCCAGTTGCTGTTGGGCAGGTAGACGTAGAGGAAGCGTCCGGGGATGAGCCCGAGGCTGTTCGTGGAGCCCGCCGGAGGGATGCCGTAGGTCGACACCGTGGCCGGCGTCTGCCAGTTCGCGGACTTGAGTTGCTGGTCGACGAGGTGGCCGGTGACGACGATGTCCCATGCCGCGGCGAGCGTGTAGGCGCCGGAGTACGCGCCCTGGACGTAGGCGATCCCCTCCCCGCAGTAGCCCGCCGCCCAGGGGTCGGCGGTGTTGTTGGACTGGTTCTGGGGATCCTTCGTCGTGGGAATGGGGAATCCAAAGGGGGCTCCAGACGAGAGCGGAGCCTGCCACGCGGGGAACGTCCGCGGCGACTCCTCATTGAACGTCGCGGCATCGGGGATGACGTAGGGATACCTGGTGCCCGTGGTCTTGACCTGGCATGACGGGGGCTGGGTGTCGTCCGATGCCACCGAGTCGACGTACAGCACCCCGTTAAAGCCAGCGGCCACCATGGTTGCGTAGTCCAGAAGCATCGTCGTCTGGGATGACGGGTTGGACGAAGTGGCGCGGTAGGACTTTCCCGGCTGGACGCAGAACGAATTGATGGATGCATTGCGCGTATCGGGACTGGTGACGAGCAGGGAACCGCCCTCGAGCCAGCGGATCCGAGTCGGCCCCCGGAAGTAGCAGCCCTTGTCGATGGCCTTCTGGCGCAGGGCTGCCGGGGTTGCCGGCAGGTCCAGGGGGGTGTCGTACTGGGGGTTCCAGGCCACGTTGGGTTGCAGGGAGTTGCCGGGGATCGAGATCTCCGTCGGGTAGTAGTCGGAGTTCTTGTTGCCGGCGGACGTGGCGACCTGGCTTCCGGCGATCCAACGCTGCTCTGCCGGGCAGCCGTTGGATCCATCCCCGGGGGGGCACGAGGTCGTGACTCGCCCCCCGAACACTCCGGTGAGATTCCCGTCGTTGAAGTACCACACGTCATTGCTATGGACGTCGCCGTCGTAGACGTCGCCCGGCTGGATCCCGATGAACCTGCACACGCGCGAGTTGCGGTGGGTCCCTAGTTGGAGCGGGCTGTCGTTCGCTTTGTACGCGGGTACGTACCACACGTTTCCGCAGAGGCGTTCCGCATCCGCGTAGCTCAGCGAGTTGTTGGGGTACCCGGTAGGAGTGTTCGGTGCGATGGTCTCGTTGGCGCTGACGTAGGCGTAGTCGTAGGTCGTGCGCTTGCGCAAGAGGACCTCGAGGACGCGGGTCTGGCCCCTGTAGTTTCCGAAGGACCGCAGGCGCACTGTGCCCGCCTGCGCGGCCAAGGTGTCGTCGATGACCTCGTAGGTGAAGGTGGGCCCGGTCGTCGATCCCGGGATCGGTCGCCACTTGCCCCCCAGGGCGGCGTCTGCCTGACCGGCCACGGCGGAGGGGGTCCCGAGAAGTTGCAGTCGCGTGCGGTAGTCGTCGATGCCCGCCTCGGCGGCGGCCAGCGCTTGGAACGACGTCTCGTTGAGATCCGAGGGCCTGATCGTGAAGAGGATGGCCTGGGTGGTGATGAGGACGAGCAGGAGGACGACGGTGGTCCACACGATGACGAGGATCATGGCGACGCCGCGCTCGTCCCTCGGGTCGCGGGCGCTCATAGGGGGTTCACCAGGACCACGGTCTCGTCGACCCCGAGGCCCGAAGGCACGTCCACGATTCGGACGCGAACGCTGTGGAGATCCCTCTCCCACCCGGCTAGGGCTCGCTGGGCCGCGGTGATGGTCTGGCCCTCAGCGTTGAGATACGTGAAGGCGACCCGGGGCGTGTGCCCGGGCTCGGTCCGGACCGCGACTGTCGAGGACGCCTGTGCGGCCCCGGGGGCCAGTGTCGAGATCACGAGGCCGGGATTGGGCTGGGCCGTCGTGACGGAGATGGTCACCAGGCTGGGAGATGTCTGGTTGGCCGCCATGCGCGAGCGCGAATAGAAGGCCACGGAGTCGTCGCCCGCGGCCACGAACGCGGTGCCAGGACTGCTTCCCTCGGCGGAGTTGTCGGCGTAGCGCAGGGCCGTCGTCATGCGCAAGATGGCGTTGCGCTGCTCCTGCTGGACCTGGGAGAGTCCCGAGGCATCGCGAATCCCGCCGTACGCGTTGAGGAAGAAGGCCGAGACGAGGGCCATGAGGACGCCGAGCACGCCCACGGCCACCACCATCTCGATGAGGGAGACCCCGGCGTCATCGCGCAGTCGCAGCCTCATGGTGATCCCTTGAGGGGAGCGTTCGCATTGCAGGGCGAGGCGACTGTGAAGGGCTGGCCGTCATGGGTGAGTGACACGGTGTCGTCGACCGTCGCGGCCCCGGCGGCGGAGATGCGCACGGTCGCGCTCGCGGTCACGGATCCCAGAGCCTTGAGGATGGTGAGTTGACCCGCTGACGGTGCGGCGTAGTCGAGGCCCTGGATGGACTGCGCAGCCGAGAGCAGCATGGCATCCGTGACGACAGGATTGGAGTCGTCCCGCGAATCATTGGCGCGTGAGGCCACCTGTTGTGCCCTGTCTTTCGCCGCTGTCGCGGTGCCCGTGCCCCAGTACACGCTGCAGGGAGCGGAGCCGGCCGACAGCTGGATGTTGCCGAAGGGCTCCTTGCCGGCGGCGGAGAAGGTCCAGTCCCCGCTGGGGACCGCGACGCGCAGGCTCCAGTCGCTGCCCGTGGTGCCCAGGTTGTACGTCGGGAGCCCGCCGGTGCAGGTTCCCGGGGAAGCGAGGGCATTGCGGGTCATCGTCACCGCAGTGCCGGGGGCAGCGACGACCTGGACGCGGGCAGCGGTGAGCCGTGCGGGAAGCGACTCGTTGGGCCGCACCTGTGCGGTTCCCGTCGCCGCGTTGTCGGAGCACGCGCCCAGCACCGTCGAGTAGGAGCCCGGGAAGAGCCCCGTCACGGAGTGCGGGTACGACGTGTCGTTGAGGCCGTTGGCCGCGGGCACCTGGGACCGGCCCGCTGCGCTGGCACCCGCGGTCGTCGTCGCGAGCGTCAGCCTCGACGGGATGCCGGAGGGGATCGGGTAGGAGTCGTCGGCACTGGAGACGACGAGGATTCCCGCGGGGGCGTACAGGAAGTTCTCGAAGGGCGTGTTGGTGCCGGCCGATGTCACGGCAGTCACGCTGCTCGTCCCCGGAGGAGCCAGCGCGACGTACCCGGCTTTCGAGATGGCGGCCTTCCACTGGATGCCGGTCGCAACACCCGAGATGATGAGGCAGCCGTTGACGTCGGTCTCATACTGGCCCAGCGCGTCGCCCGTGGCGTTGTTCGTGATGATGACGCTGACCCCCGCCACGCCGACTCCGGCGCTGTCCACGACCCTGGCCGACACGCTGGCCGTGCCCGCCACGAGGAGCTCCTCGCTCCGGGGAACGAGGGCGATGAGTGACTGAGGGCCGGGCAGGCTTCCCCCCGCGACGGAGACCTGCACGCGCATGGCCCGCAGGGCCTTGGGGTCGATGGTCGCGAGGCAGGGATCGGCGGTCTGGTCGATGGATACCCAGGTCGCGCTGCGGGTCACGGTGTAGGGGATGCCATCCTGGTTGACCGTCCTCGTGCTCGTCCCCGGAGTGAGGGACTCCGCCCCCGCGGCCTGGAGTGCCTCGACCTCTCCGCGGGCGATGCTCGAGGCGATGACGCGGTCGGCGTTCTCCCGGACCGCGCCCTGCTCGGTGAGGGCGGCGTTGACGTAGGCGCGCACCTCCTCCTCGTTTCCGCTCCCCTCGGCGAGCCGCTCGACGTCGGGGTGCTCGGGGGCCATGACGAAGAAGGTCGCCCCGAAGAGCGTGTCGGGACGAGTGGTGAAGACCGGGTAGTCGATCCCGAGCTCCTCGCAGCGGAAGACGACCTCC
>CAIVWG010000004.1 GCA_903909555.1 uncultured bacterium
GATGACCTCGTCCCCCCGGCGCGCGTAGCCGACCGGGACGACGTAGGGCTGCCCCTCGGTGACCACCGCGACATGGGCCACGAGCCCCGCGTCGAGGATGGCGTAGGCGACATCCCGGTGGCTCACCGCCTTGTCCGGCAGGCGCCGGACGCGTGTGCGGGCGGTAGCTCCGGGATCGGGGAGGGTCACGGTAGCCCCGGCGGGCGCGGGCGAGCGATACGAGAGGAGGTCATCCCCGAATCCTGGCTCAGGGGCCCCTGTGCGGCAAGCATCGACCCCCGGTCCCTGGGACCGCCTGACCGGGGGGTCGAGTCGGCGCTAGCGTGGGGGCTTGCTCCGCCCGCGTCGGGCGGTCCGAGGGCGAAAGGTGTGCCGTGAGCGAGAAGCGCGTGTTGAGCAACGTGGTGGGTGGCGAGCGTGTGGCCGCGACGGACGGGGCGACCCAGGACCTAGTGAATCCGTCCACCGGCGAGGTCTTCGCCTCCGCCCCGCTGTCCAGCGAGAGGGACGTCGACGCCGCGTTCCAGGTGGCGGCGGAAGCCTTCGAGACGTGGCGGGACTCGACCCCGTCGGAGCGCCAGAAGGCGCTCCTCGACATGGCCGATCTCTTCGCGGAGCACGCCGAGGAACTGGTCGCCCTCGAGAGCGAGAACACCGGCAAGCCGATCGCGGTGACCATGAGCGAGGAGATCCCGCCCATGATCGACCAGATCCGCTTCTTCGCCGGTGCAGCCCGTGTCCTCGAGGGGCGCGCCGCAGGGGAGTACATGAAGGGCTTCACGTCCATCATCCGGCGCGAGCCCGTGGGGGTCATCGGCCAGGTGACGCCGTGGAACTACCCCATGATGATGGCGGTCTGGAAGTTCGCCCCGGCGATCGCCGCGGGCAACACCGTGGTGCTCAAGCCCTCCGACACCACTCCAGCCACCTCCGTGCGCATGGCCGAGCTGGTCGCCGACTCGGGGATCCTGCCTCCCGGTGTCTTCAATGTCCTGTGCGGCGACCGCGACACCGGCCGTGCCCTGGTCTCCCACCCCATCCCGCAGATGGTGGCGATCACGGGGTCGGTGCGCGCCGGAATGGAGGTCGCCGGGGAGGCCTCGCGGGACGTCAAGCGCGTGCACCTCGAGCTCGGCGGCAAGGCCCCCATCGTCATCTTCGATGACGCCGACGTCGCCGCGGCCGCCGAGTGGCTCGCCGTCGCCGGCTACTTCAATGCGGGCCAGGACTGCACCGCGGCGACCCGCATGCTGGTGGCTCCCGGAATCTACGACGATTTCGTCGCCGCGCTCACCGAGCAGGCCCAGGGCACGGGGACGACGTTCGAGGATGGCCCCGGTGGCGAGGCGCTGGTCCCCCCCGTCAACAACATCAACCAGATGGAGCGCGTGCTCGGCTTCCTCGAGCGCGTCCCCGGTCACGCGGAGATCACCGCCGGCGGCAAGCGCCAGGGTGACCGGGGCTTCTACATCGAGCCCACGGTGGTCGCGAACCTGCAGCAGGACGACGAGATGATCCAGAACGAGATCTTCGGGCCGGTCATCACCGTGCAGCGCTTCACCGACGAGGAGGAGGCACTGGCATGGGCGAACGGCGTCCGCTACGGCCTCGCGTCATCGGTGTGGACCAGGGACTTCGGCCGCGCTATGCGGATGGCCCGCAACCTCGACTTCGGCTGCGTGTGGATCAACACCCACATCCCGCTCGTCGCCGAGATGCCCCATGGCGGGTTCAAGCACTCCGGTTATGGCAAGGACCTGTCGATGTACGGCTTCGAGGACTACACGCGCATCAAGCACGTGATGGCGAGCCTCGACTAGTTCGATGCGCCCTTCGGGCCAGGAGGGGCCACGGATGCTGGCCCCTCCGGCGGAGGGACGGGTGCCCGGCCGCCGGTCAGATCGACGGCCCAGTCGTAGATCGCGCTGGTGCGCAGCACGGTGTCCTGCAGCGACCGGTTGCTCGGGCTGAAGAGGACCCAGATCAGGCCGAACGGGAAGCCGACGCAGAAGGCCGAGCGCAGCGCAGCAAGGGGCCAGGCCACGGGATTCCCGTGGATGTCGATGATGCGCAGCCCCATCATCCAGTTGCCGATGGTGCGACCGGTCGTCGCCCACGCCATGGTCCAGTACATCCAGGTGAAGGAGTACGCGATGACGACAGCCCAGGCGAAGGACGGCATCGTCACGTCGGTGCCGGGGCTGAGGATCACCTTCACCAGGAAGATGCAGACCCACGCGCCCAGGGCCACGGTCGCCGCGATGGCGACGTCGATCCCGCAGGCGACGACGCGCGTGGCGAATCCGGCCCGCTCCCCCTGGAAGGGCCTCGCCGCCTCGGGAAGGGCGAGTTCGATCGCCTCGGTGTCGAGGGCACCCGAGGACTTCCGGTCGAGGTACTCGCGAAAGGAGGTCATGGCTTCGGGTCCTCCTCCACGGCCAGTGCCGCGAGGGACTGGGGATCGCCCGGGGCATCGACATTGCGCTTCTTGCGGAAGATGATGCGGTCGATGATCTTCTCCGAGACCTGGTCGACCTGATGGGCCTGGAGGCGCGCGGTGTCCATGGCGTCGGCGGCCACGCCACCCGTGGAGGAGCGGATGATGCGCGGTAGATCGATCTCCTCAATGACGTAGTTGGCGATGTCGACGACCGGGACCTTGTCGACCACCGTGACCATGTCGACGTGATTGACGATGGTGTCGATGTCGACGCGGTCGACGACCAACTGGGTCAGGTCGAGTTCGTCGAGGGCGCCGTCTACGACTCGGGCAAGATCGACGCGATCCAAGACGATGTCCGTCAGGTCGAGCTCGTCGAGAGCCCGGGTGATGATCGCCTTGAGGTCGGCCCGCGTGAGCACGATCTCCGTCAGGTCGAGTTCGTCCAGGGCCCGGGTGACGATCGCCTTGAGGTCGGTTCGGATCATCACGATCTCAGTGAGGTCGAGTTCGTCGAGGGCCGCGCCGACGATCGTTCCCAGGTCGACCCGCTGGACCACGAGTGCCGTGAGGTCGATCTCGTCGAGGGCGGAATTGATGACCGCGGGGAGGTCGACTCGGTCCACCACCACGGCCGTGAGGTCGATCTCGTCCAAGGCGCGCGTGACGATCGCGCGCAGGTCTAGGCGCCGTACGACGGCATCGGAGACGACCGGGACGGTGGCGTCGAGGAGCGCCCCGGTCGGCGGCGCGACGACCCGGGATACCGCGGAGACGACCCCCTCGGCGACCGCCACCCCCGCGCCGACCATCGCCCGGGCGCCCATGCCCACCCAGCCGAGGACCCCCGACGGAGCCGGGGGCACCCGCAGGGCGAAGATCACGTCCGTCGGACCGGGCCCCTGTGCGCTCACGCGCCCATACTGCACCAGGCGAGGGCCCCGAGGCGTGCCCGGTGCCGGGTCGACGGGAAGCCTGAGTGAAGCGAGGACCCCGCACGGTGCTGCCCGCTACGCTCGCTGGGACGACGGGCACCGGCGGTGGCCAGGGAGGGACGGCATGAAGTCCGAGGGCATCAACCGGGAATTCCTCGACGGGGTCCTCACGGGAGCGCACCCGGATGTCTACTACCACTTCGGCGTCTCCAGCGAGGATCCGCTCCTGGAGGGGCTGCGCGACGTCCGCGCGGTGATCATGGCGGGATCCGGCGGACGTATCAAGGAGTTCGCCGACCGGTGGAGCCGGCTCAACGGCGGCTCGGAGGTCATCGCCTTCCCCAAGGAGGACCGCTTCGTCACCCGCTACACGGCGGGAGTCCTCTTCGCCTCCCACGGCATGGGCATGCCGAGCGCCTCCATCGCCGTCCAGGAGCTCATGCGGATGGTCTACCTTCTCAAGCGGGGCGATCTCGATGCCCTGGACCAGGTGTTCTGGGCCCGCGTGGGCACGAGCGGGGGCGTGGGCCTTCCGGGCGGCACCATCGTGGTGTCGTCCGAGGGCCTCATGCCCGACCTCAAGCCGTATCGGCTCATCCAGGGCGGGCGGGGCTCCTACTGGTTCGATGGCACCTTTCCCGAACCCACGCGCGAGGCGATCCTGCGCGCCAATGACGGCAGCGGCCTCAGCATCGTCTCGGGCAAGACCGTGGCGACCAACGAGTTCTTCCTCGAGCAGTTCCGGCTCGATGGGGCCATCCGCATGGAGACCGAGGAGACGAAGGGGGAGTTCCTCGCCTGGCTCCACGAGAATGGCGTGCGCAACATCGAGATGGAGGGCGCCATGCTCGCCGCCTACCTGAACTCCTGGGGCTTCCCGTCATTCGCGATGATCTGCGCCGTACTCCTCAATCGACTCGAGGGTGACCAGGTGACCTCGACGCCGGAGCAACTCCACACGTTCAGCGAGGACTCCGGCGACGTGCTCTTCAACTACCTCCAGTCCCTCCTCCTCCCCGCCGGGGAGCAGTGATCGTGTCCGACTACTCCGCCCTCATCGCGCATGCTCGCGACCAGGTCGACACGGCCTTGGGCCCCGAGTCGGGTCCCGTGACTCGTCCGGCGGCCAAGCGAGACGGCGACGGCATCGCTGGGCGCATCGATCACACCCTCCTCCACGCCGACGCGACGCAGGCCGAGATCGAGGAGCTGTGCGACGAGGCGGTGGTCCATGGATTCGCCTCCGTCTGCGTGAACTCGCGCTGGGTGCCGACAGCGGCCGAGAGCCTCGCCGGGACCGGGGTGATGGTGTGCACGGTGGTGGGGTTCCCGCTGGGCGCTATGACGCGGCTGGCCAAGGCGGAGGAGGCGCGCATCACCGTGGCCGAGGGGGCCCAGGAGGTCGACATGGTGCTCGACGTCGGGGGCGTCCTGTCCGGTGACCTTGCCGGCGCCTACGAGGACATCCGGGGAGTGGTGGCAGCGGCCGGCGTTCCCGTGAAGGTGATCCTCGAGACCTGTCTGCTCACCGACGAGCAGAAGGCGATCGCCTGCCTGCTGGCCGTTCGAGCGGGGGCGGCATACGTCAAGACGTCGACCGGCTTCAGTGCGGGGGGCGCCACGGTGGAGGATGTCGCGCTCATGCGGGCATGCGTGGGAGACGCGCTGGGCGTCAAGGCCTCGGGAGGCATCCACACGCGCGAGGAGGCCGAGGCCATGATCGCCGCCGGTGCCGACCGGATCGGTGCGTCCGCATCCATCGCCATTGCCCAGGGGACTCCACACCCGCCGGCCAAGAGGCAGTACTGATCGAGGACCCGGGAGGAGCGCGCATGGCCGACGACCTGCTGGTCACTGCCGAGCGATGGGTGGCGGACGATCCGGACCCCGTGACGGCGGGGGAGCTCCAGGGACTCATCGACCGCGCGCGGGGCGGTGATGTCGCAGCCCGCGAGGAGATCGCCGATGCCTTCGACGGGACGCTGCAGTTCGGGACCGCGGGCCTGCGCGGGCGCCTCGGACCGGGGAGCAATCGGATGAACCGCGTGGTCGTCTCTCGCGCCGCGGCAGGGCTCGCGGCATTCCTGCGCGCACGGGGTGGGCACTCGATCGTCATCGGGTACGACGCCCGGCGCAACTCCGACGTCTTCGCGCACGACACGGCGCGCATCATGGCCGGGGCGGGAATCAGCGCCATGGTGCTCCCGCATCACCTGCCGACCCCGGTGACGGC
>CAIVWG010000005.1 GCA_903909555.1 uncultured bacterium
GCCTGGTTCGCGCGGGGCGAGCGTGCCGGGGCGGTCCCCGCATCGGTGTTCTGGCCGGTCCCCCGGGTGGAGTCCCAGCTGGTGTCCTTCGAGCGCCGACCACCGCCCGAGTCGTCGGCGTCGCGCGAGGAGGGGTTCGCCTGCGTCGATGCCGCCTTCGGGCAGCGCCGCAAGACCCTGAGGTCGGCGCGGTCCGCGTGGGCCGGCTCCCCAGCCGCGGCGGAGAGCGCCCTGCGTGCCGCGGGCGTAGACCCCTCGGCCCGAGGGGAGTCCCTCACGGTGGAGGACTTCGCCCGTATCGCCACGGCCCGGTCCGCTTCGGGAATGGCGCGATGAGCCCGGCTGTCCGGGTGCGCGTGCCCGGCAAGGTCAACCTCGCGCTCGCCGTGGGTCCCCGCCGTGCGGACGGCTACCACGACCTCGCCACGGTCTTCCATGCCGTCTCGCTCTTCGACGAGGTGAGTATCACG
The DNA here is from genome assembly GCA_903909555.1 of uncultured bacterium. Classification (GTDB taxonomy): domain Bacteria; phylum Actinomycetota; class Actinomycetes; order S36-B12; family S36-B12; genus Mxb001. The sequence goes on from CAIVWG010000005.1 coordinate 471, forward strand.
CCCGCGGAGCCCGGCTCCGGGCTGCGCGTCTCCGTGGAGGGAGAAGGGGCGGATCTCATCGCGTCGGGCCCGGGCAATCTCGCGCACCGGGCGCTCGCGATGCTCGCGGACCGAGCCGGCCTCCCGTGCGACGTCGACGTCGCGGTGCGCAAGGCGATCCCCGTGGCGGCCGGCATGGCCGGGGGAAGCGCGGATGCGGCTGCGGCGCTGGTGGCGGGGGCGGCGCTGTGGCGCGTGCGCGCCGACGATGTCGACCTGGCCTCCCTGGGGGCAGAACTCGGGTCCGACGTCCCCTTCGCCCTGCGCGGGGGGACCGCCGTCGGGACCGGACGCGGCGAGCGCCTCACGCCGGTGCTCTCCCGCGGCACCTTCCACTGGGTCCTGGCCCTGAGCCGGACGACCCTGTCGACCCCGGCCGTCTACGCCGAACTCGACCGGCTGCGCGAGGCCCGCGGGGACGCAGCGACGCCGCCGGCGATCGCGGATGCGCTCATGCAGGCCCTGCGTGACGGCGATGCCCATGCGCTCGGAGGCGCGCTGTCGAACGACCTGCAGGAGGCGGCGCTGTCCCTGCGGCCGGAGTTGGCCCGCGTGCTCGAGGCGGGGAACGACCTCGGCGCCCTCGGGTCGGTCGTCTCCGGAAGCGGTCCCACGTGCGCCTTCCTGGCGCGTGACGGCGAGCATGCCCTGGACCTCGCCGCGTCGCTCACCGCCACGCCGGAGATCCGGTCCGTGCGCTGCGCCACCGGGCCCGTGCCGGGGGCCCGCATCATCGCGGACTAGCGGACGCGCCCCGCGGTCAGTCTCGTGATCCCCGGTGAACGGCGGGCGGACTGGTGTCCAGATGCGACAGGCCATTCCAGGAGAGATTCACCAGGTGGGCGACCACCTCCTCCTTGCGCGGCTTGCGCACGTCGAGCCACCACTGCCCGGTGAGCGCGGTCATGCCGACGAGCATCCGCGAGTACATCGGCGCGAGGCGCGTCGGCAGTCCGTGGGCGCGGAACTGCTCGGCGAGGAGGTGCTCGACCTGCGCGGCGATGTCGACGATCAGGCTGGCGAGAGATCCCGACTGCTGCGACACGGGGGAGTCGCGCACGAGGATCCGGAATCCGTCGGAGTGCTCGTCGATGTAGTCGA
>CAIVWG010000006.1 GCA_903909555.1 uncultured bacterium
AATGCCCTCGAGACACTGCGCTCCGACCGCTCAGCGCACAAGGTCGTGGTGGTTCCCGACTAGGAGCCCGACGCCGCCTAGCGCTCAGGTGAAGCGAAACGGGTCTATCGCGTCGAATTCGGCCGAATAGACCCGTTTGCCTTCACCTCAGCGAGGGTTGGCGCGTGCTGATCCTCGTCGTCGACGCAACGTGTCCGAGGGGGGACTGAGACACGCGAACCTGGGTCGAGGCCCATCCCTCGACTGGCCGCTGCCCCGATTGACAGGCGCCCGATGACAGGGACTCGGTCAGCGCTCCAGGTGTGGGGGCTTGCGCCAGACGGATATGTGCTTGTCGCTGTCGGCGGTGAAGGGACTGCGGTCCCAGTCACCAAAGCGGGCGACGAGTTCCATGCCGGCCATGCGTGCCATCAGATCGCACTCGGTGGGCCAGGCGTATCGGAAGTTGCCGACGTTGTAGCGGAATGAGCCGTCCGCCTGCCGGATGTAGTGGTGTGAGCGGCACTCCTGGCTGACGGTGTCGAGGGTGTCGAAGCCCAGGTGGTCGTCATCCAGTGCGAATGGCACGGTGAACTGGCCAGGTGGCAGGCGACGGAGTTGCGGCACGAAGAGCTCGACAACGAAGTGGCCACCGTCCCGCAGATGGCGGGCGGCGTTGCGGAAGCATGCAACCTGCTCGTCCTGGGTCCGCAAGTTCGAGAGGCTATTGAAGGGCAGGAATACCAGGGTGAACTGGCCGGGCACGACGGTGGTGGCCATGTCTCCGGTGACAGCAGGTATCTCGTCGGCCGATGCCTTGGTTCGCAGTTGGGCCACCATGGCCGGCGATAGGTCGATTCCGGTGACCGGGATGCCAAGACGAGCAAGGGGGATGGCCAGACGTCCGGTGCCGATCGCGAAGGCCAGTGCGGGGCCGGACCCCGCGTAGTCGCTGAGGAGTTGAACCGCGGGCTCGACCACCTCGGGTCGGAACATGTCCGCGCTGATTTGGTCGTACGTCGCGGCAGTGTCGTCATCCCACACGTCGCTGCTCACCACGCCCAGAAGGGTAGTCGACCGGCGCAGGGGCCCTGCGTGCGCAAAAGTGTCCGAGGGACGACTTGAACGGGTCGAATCGCCTCAGGATCGTGCGGCGTATGGGCCTTGCGGCAGCAGGCTAGTAACGTGCGGGTCGGCCGGGAAGTCCAGATTCGCGACTATTGGGGCCATCGGGGCTACAACAATCGCTCGACTGTGGTGCGCGTCCCGGCGGAGCGTGGTCGCGTCACGCGCCTCGAACCGGTAACGGCGCTGGAGCGGCCAATCCTTGTGTCATCAGTGCTGCTGTGCTGGCCGCCGCGCTCGACGGCGTTCAGCGCAAGCTCACGCCGCCTGATGCGCTCGAGGGCTGGACGTGTGAGGATCTTGCGGCCGATGTGCTTCCGATGACGCTGGAGGACCCGACCAGGCCACCCCCGCGGTCACGCCGTGGAAGGTGCGGGAAGGCCTCCTGCACTACTGAGGGGTGGCCGTGGTGACGCTGTCTCGGACGGTGGAGACGGCGTAGGCCAGCGCCTGCCGCCACTTGTCGGCCATCGGGCCTTTCTGCGGCGCTCCGGCATAGGTGATGGGCCGGATGTATTCGGCATGCACCTCGAGCTGCGTCGACGCTTCGGTCGCGGAGGCAAACGTGACGTTCACCGTGATGGGGTAGGCGGACCAGTCGCTCGCCACCAGGGCGAGGCTGATGTCTTCGGAGACCGTGCCGTAGACGAAGGCTTCCTGCCCGTGCTTGGCGTGGATCGTCGCGCCGGTGTCAGTGAAGTCGAAGAACCCGGCCTGCTGCAGCGCGGCCAGCACCTGATTGTGCGCTTGCTGCAGCGGCATGTGCACGGTGAGGGAATCGTTCTGCTCGAGTCCCTTGAACCATCCGCTGAAGAGTCCCACAGCGTCCCCTTATGTCTCGCGGGCGAAGTCTATACCGGCTGGGAGCGCCCGCGGGCAGTGTGGCGCCGACGAAGATCGTGCCGACGAGGCACGGGAGGTCACGGCCCCACGGTAGGGATAGACCGCTCGCGTCGTGAGGCGGGGCGGCAGTGGAAGCCCGATCAGGCTCATCCGGGCGAGCAGGAGGACGACTGTGTCCGAGGGGGGACTTGAACCCCCATGCCCTTGCGGGCACTAGCACCTCAAGCTAGCGCGTCTGCCAATTCCGCCACCCGGACGTGGAGCGAGCCGATTCGCAGGGGACCGCGATCCGAAACGCCGTCCCGAAGGATAACAACCTCGCCGGGACGGCGGTGATCCCGTCCCCTGGCGACCGGATGGGGGCAGGATGGGCGCATGTCCGCCACGCCTGGTTCAAGTCCCGAGGCTGTCGCCGCCGAGACCGAGGTGGTGGGAATCCTGCGCGATCTCATCCGGATCGACACGTCCAACGACGGCACCGATGCGGGACTGGGGGAGGCCGAGGCGGCGGAGTACGTCGAGTCCGCCCTGGTCGACGCGGGGCTCGCCGCAGAGAGGTTCAGCACGACGTCATCGCGCCGGCAGGCGGTAGTGGCCCGCATCCCGGGCTCGGATCCGACGCTTCCGCGCCTTCTGGTGCACGGCCACCTGGATGTGGTGCCCGCCTTGGCAGAGGACTGGTCCGTCCCGCCCTTCGCCGCCGAGGTCCTCGATGGCATGGTCTGGGGACGCGGCGCGGTCGACATGAAGGACATGGACGCCATGGTGATCAGCCTCGCGCGAGCCTGGACCCGCGCGGGCGTCAGGCCGCGGCGCGACATCGTCGTCATGTTCCTCCCGGACGAGGAGGCCGGTGGACACCATGGCTCGCACTGGATCGTGGACCATCGCCCGGAACTCCTCGAGGGGGTGACCGAGGGCGTGAGCGAGGTCGGCGGATTCTCGATGACCACGCCCGACCAGCGCCGGATGTACCTCATCCAGACCGCGGAGAAGGGCATCGCGTGGATGCGCCTGATCGCCGAGGGCACGGCCGGCCACGGCTCCATGATCCAGCCTGACAACGCGGTGACCGAGGTCGCCGAGGCCGTGAGTCGCGTCGGACGCCAGCGCTGGCCCGTCGAGCTGTCCGCAACGGCGCAGCGCATGGTGGCCGCACTCGAAGAGGCCTTCGGGCTCGAACTCGAACTCGAGGACCCTGATGCGCTGATGCGCCAACTCGGTCCCTTCGCCCGACTCATCGGAGCCGGCATGCGCCACGTGGCCAACCCGACGATGCTCGCGGCCGGCTACAAGGCCAACGTGATCCCCGGCGAGGCCAGCGCGACCATCGACGGTCGCTTCGTCCCCGGACGCGAGGCGGAATTCCTCACCGAGATCGATCGGCTCATCGGTCCTCAGGTCCGCCGCGAGTTCGTCAACCACGACGTCGCTCTCGAGTCGCCGTACGACGTGCCCCTCGTCGATGCCATGCGGGTGGCGCTCGAAGCAGAGGACCCGGGCTGCCTCATGACCCCCTACGTCCTGTCCGCAGGCACGGACGCGAAGGCCTTCTCCCGCCTGGGCGTCGCCGGATACGGCTTCGCTCCGCTGAGGCTGCCGCCCGAGTTGGACTTCCCCACGCTCTTCCACGGCGTCGACGAGCGCGTGCCGATCGACTCCCTCACCTTCGGGGTCCGGGTGCTCGATCGCTTCCTGCGGCTGGCCTGAAGCCCGCTACGCCGTGCGGGCCACGCGCATGATGCGGCGGCGCAGCCACGCGCGGCGACGTCCGTCGGGGTAGATGCGCAGCCGAGCGAGCTCCCACGTGCCGTACTCCGCGAGCTCGGTGAGCACGGCGCAGGCAGCCGCGCGCGACAGGCTGCGGGGGAGCGCGATCTCGCGGTACTCGTACGTCGCCGCCATCTGCTCCCTCCGCGACTACCCGGGCGTGGGCCGAGCCTGGTGCCAGCCGTGGTCCGGGTACCCCAGGATAGGCGCGGACACATCGTCCAGGGCCCGGCGAATCTCCTCCGGTAGCTCGAGCGACTCGCTGGCGAGCGCCGCGCCGAGCTGCTGCGCGGTGCGCGCCCCGACGATGGGGGCCACCACCCCGGGCTGGTCGCGCACCCAGGCGAGCGTGACCTCGGTGGGCGTCACCCCGAGCCCCTCGGCGGCGAGCACGACGGCATCGACGACGCGCCGGTGGCCGGCATCGAGGTACTCGCGCACCGTCGCCCCGAGAGTCTCGCTCGCGCCCCGCGACACCGGGGGAGTCCCATGCCGGTACTTCCCGGTGAGGACACCGCGTCCCAGCGGGGCCCACGGGAGGACGCCGACCCCGAGTGCCTCCGCGCCGGGCACCACCTCGCGCTCCGCTCCGCGCTGGAGCAGCGAGTACTCCACCTGGATCGTCGCGACGGTGAGGGATCGCGCGCGGGCTTCGGACACCGCGGACCCGAGTTGCCATCCGCAGAAGTTGGACACGCCCACGTAGCGGGCCCGGCCGGAGTCCACGGCCCACTGCAGGACCGCCAGGGTCTCGTCCAGGGGAGTGCGCGGATCCCAGACGTGGGCCTGCCAGAGGTCGACATGCCCCACCCCCAGCCGCTGGAGCGACTCGTCCAGGGCGGTGACGAGGTGACGGCGAGAGAGGTCCTGGGGCCGGCCGTCGTCGGTCCGGCGCAGCCCGGCCTTGGTCGCGACCACGAGGTCCCGACGCAGGCCGGGGTCCTTGAGCAAGGAGCCCAGGATCTCCTCGGCGGCGCCGTCGCCGTAGACATCGGCGGTGTCGACGAGGGTCCCTCCGGCGTCCGCGAAGTCCAGGACCTGTCGCTCGGCCTCGGCGGGATCGGTGGCGCGCCCCCACGTCATCGTGCCCAGGGCGAGGCGGCCCACCGAGGTTCCCGTCGGACCCAGCGGCCGCGCCTGCACGATGCCCAACCTATCCGGACGCGGGGCCGGATAGGCTCGCCGGACACGCGAGGATGCCATGACAGCGTCCCGTGCGGAACCCGCGGAGTTCGCCGAGCGGGACGGCTCGTCGGGCCGAGCCGCGAGAGAAGGGGAGCGCCGTGCGACTGGGACTCAACCTCGGCTACTGGGGCGCCGGCAACGATGCCGACAATCTCGCGCTGGCGCGCGAGGCTGATCGGCTCGGCTATTCCGTCGTCTGGGCCGCGGAGGCCTATGGCTCCGATGCTGCCACCGTCCTCGCCTGGGTCGCCGCCCAGACGGAGTCGATCGACGTCGGATCGGCGGTCTTCCAGATACCCGGGCGCACGCCGGCCAACACCGCGATGACCGCGGCCACGCTGGACACGCTCTCCGGCGGCCGCTTCCGGCTCGGCCTGGGAGTCTCGGGCCCGCAGGTATCCGAGGGGTGGCACGGCGTGCGCTTCGCGAAGCCGCTGCAGAGGACACGGGAGTACGTCGACATCGTGCGCAAGGCCCTCGCGCGCGAGCGCCTCACCTACGAGGGCGAGTTCTTCACCCTCCCCCTGCCCGATGGCCCCGGGAAGGCGCTCACGCTCACCGTGCATCCGGCACGGGAGCGCATCCCCCTCTACCTCGCCGCCGTGGGTCCCAAGAACCTCGAGCTTGCGGGCGAGATCGCGGACGGCTGGCTTGCCATCTTCTACGCGCCCGAGTTCGCCGCCGAGCTCCTGGCGTCGGTGGCCGCGGGACGCGCCAAGGCGGGCAAGGACATGACCGGCTTCGACGTGGTGCCGACCGTGCCCGTCGTCATCGGCGACGACGTCGAGGCCTGTGCGGCCCCCGTGCGGGCCTACGCCGCCCTCTACATCGGCGGCATGGGCTCACGGGAGCAGAACTTCTACAACGCCCTGGCCGTGCGCATGGGCTACGACGAGGCCGCCGGCCAGGTGCAGGACCTCTACCTCGCTCGGGACTACGCCGGGGCTGCGACGGCCGTTCCCTTCGAGTTCATCGACCGGACCTCCCTCATCGGTCCGCCCGACCGGATCCGGGAGCGCCTGCACGCGTACGCGGACTCGGGGGCGACCACGCTCACCATCGCGGTGTACGCCGGAGACCTTCAGCAGCGACTGGACACGGTGCGGGCGATGCGCGAGATCCTCGCCGACACCGGCCTGGACGCGTGACCCCGAGCCCCGGAGCCCTGCCGTGAGCTGGTTCGAGGCGGTCATCCTGGGGCTGATCCAGGGCCTCACCGAGTTCCTTCCCATCTCCTCGAGCGCGCACATCCTCGTGCTGTCCCAGATCTTCGGCTGGGGCGATCCCGGTGCGGCGTTCACGGCGGTCACCCAGATCGGCACGGAGTTGGCCGTCATCGTCTACTTCCGTCACGACCTGGCACGCATCATCTCGACGTGGTGCCGGTCCCTGTTCCGGCCGGAGCTGCGCCGCGAGTTCGATGCGCGCATGGGCTGGTACGTCATCCTCGGGAGCATTCCCATCGGGGTCCTCGGCCTGCTCTTCGCCACCCAGATCGAGACCGTGGCGCGCAATCTGTGGATCACCGCCACCATGCTCGCCGTCTTCGGCGTCATCCTCGGCCTCGCCGACAGATTCGGGAGGAAGGATCGCGCGCTCGACACCCTGAGGGCGCGTGACGCGGCATTGCTCGGCCTCGCGCAGGCGGCCGCCCTCATCCCCGGCGTATCCCGATCGGGCGCCACGATCTCCATGGGCCTGGCGCTGGGCCTCACCCGGGAGGCGGCCGCGCGCTATGCCTTCCTGCTCGCGATCCCCGCGGTGCTGGCCTCCGGGCTCTACGAGGCCACCAAGATCGACGGGGAGAGCACTCCGCCATGGGCCCAGACGATCCTCGCCACCGTGATCGCGTTCGGCGTGGGCTATGCCGTCATCGCCTGGCTGTTGCGCTACCTCGCGACGAACTCCTACCTGCCGTTCGTGGTGTACCGCCTCGTGCTCGCGGCGATCATCGTCGGAATGCTCTGGGCCGGCTGGCTGACGGCCTAGTCAGCACTACAGCCAGCCTGACTTCTTGAAGCCCCGGTAGAGGAACAGGCAGATCGTCCCCATGAGCACGAGGACCGCCGGGTAGCCGAACGCCCAGTGCAACTCGGGCATGTCATCGAAGTTCATGCCATAGATCCCGGCGATGGCCGTCGGCACCGCGATGATGGCGGCCCAAGCCGAGATCTTGCGCATGTCGCGGTTCTGCATGAGGTCCTGGCGGGCAGTGCTGGCCATAAGCATGGTCATCAGCGTGCTGTCGAAGCCGTCCACCATGTCGTTCGCGCGAAGCACGTGATCCCCGATATCCCGGAAGTACGGTCGCATGCCGGTCGGAATGCCCGGCGTGTCGTCGCGCGACAGCCGAGACGCCTCCCCGACGAGGGGCCGCACCGCCCGGCGCATCTCGATGTTCTCCCGATTGAGGCGGTAGATGCGCGTGGCCGCGCCCGCGGGCTTCGGGGAGAAGACCTGCTGCTCGATCTCCTCGATGTCGTCCTGGATGGCCTCGCCCACGATGAGGTAGCCGTCCACCACGCAGTCGGTCACGGCCCAGAGCACCGACATGGGGCCCTCCGCCGCGAGCTCGGGGCTCTGGGCCATTCTCCGACGTGCCTCCTCGATGTCGAGGCTGGAGCCCTGGTGGAGGGTCACGGCGTATCCCGGACCGATGAAGCAGGCCACCTGGCCGGTCTCCACGTCGGAGGACTCATCGACCCACTCGAGCACCTTGAGCAGGACGAAGACCTGGGCTCCGGAGGTCTCGAGTTTTGCGCGCTGCTGGCGGGACAGCGAGTCATCGACGAGCAACGGGTCGAGCCCGAGCGTCTTGGCCAGCGAGGCCACGGTCTCGTGAGCAGGGTTGTCGAGGGCGAGCCAGACGAAGTCCGTCGACTCCGGCCGCACTCGGTCTCGCAACTGCTTGATGTCGCTCCCGATGTCCGCCGTCGCGGAGGGGGCGAGGTCAAGGTCGCGGGTGTCGGGCAGCGGCTCTCCGTCGCAGTACACGCCGAAGCAGCGGATCACGTGGTTCTCCCTCCGCGCCTCCTGCGCCCCGCCCATTGTGCCCCATGCCCGTACCCTCATCGCATGACCACGGTGCTCCTCGTGCGCCACGGGCGCACCGCGTCCAACGCCACCGGCGTCCTCGCCGGACGATCGCCGGGCGTGGGTCTCGATGACACCGGCGTCGACCAGGCCATGAAGGCGGCCGAGCGCCTGGCGGCCCTGCGCTTGGAGGCCATCGTGTCGAGCCCCCTGGAGCGCACCCGGGAGACGGCGGAGGCGATCCTCGCGGGACAGCGCCGACAGGGCGCTCGCGGGCGGTCCCGGCCCGAGATCCACCTCGACGAGCGCCTCATCGAGTGCGACTACGGTGCCTGGACCGGCCGGGAACTCAAGGACCTCGCCCGCGATCCCCTCTGGAAGGTGGTGCAATCCCACCCCAGCGCCGTCGTGTTCCCGGAGGGCGAGTCGATGTCGCAGATGCAGGCCAGGGCCGTGGCCGCGATCCGAGCGTGGAACGCGCGCCTCGGTGACCGTGCGGTCTACGCGGTCGTGAGCCACGGCGACGTGATCAAGGCGATCCTCGCGGACGCCCTCGGAATGCATCTCGACCAGTTCCAGCGCATCCAGGTGGATCCGGCCTCCGTCTCGGTCATCTCCTACACCGAGACCCGCCCCTTCGTCGTGCGTTCGAACGACATCGGTGGGGATCTCAGCGGCCTGGCGCCCTCCTCCCGCCGGCGGCGACGCTCTTCCGACGCGCCCGTCGGAGGCGGGAACGGCTCCCGCTAGGTACGGTGCTGGAGTGCCCCGCCGCATCCACGAGCACCCGTCCCCGCGTCGCTTCGTCGCGGGGACCGTCGGCCTGCCGGGCGAACGCGCCTTCTACCTCCAGGCACAGTCAGAGCACGACCTGACGACGGTCCTTCTCGAGAAAGCCCAGGTGGCCATGCTCGCGGATCGCATCGCGGATCTCCTCGACCGCGTCAGCGCGGACGAGGAGCTTGCCGATCCTGCGTCCGACGACAACGATCCCCTCACGGTGCCCCTGGAGGAGCAGTTCCGCGTGGGAGTGCTCGCCCTGGGCTGGGAGGAGGATCGAGGCGAGGTCGTCGTCGAGGCGCACGCCCTCGGCGAGGAGGGCATCACGGCCGAGATCGGGGACAACGACCCCGAGGCCTCGGACACGCTGCGGGTCAGCCTCGCCCCCGCTGCTGCCCGGGCCTTCGTCAGGCGGGCTCGGGCGCTGGTGGCCGCCGGACGGCCGCCCTGTCCCTTCTGCCTGCAGCCGCTGGACCCGACCGGGCACGTGTGCCCGCGCGCGAACGGATACCGGCGGCGCCCGTGATGCCCGACGCTGACGAGAAGACCGTGCTGCAGCTCGGAGAACTGAACGTCGAGGGCCGGCTTCGGGCGGCCTCCAACACGACGCTGCTGTGCACTGCGACGCTCGACGGGGTGAGCGTCCGCTGCGTCTACAAGCCGCGCAAGGGCGAACGACCCCTGTGGGACTTCCCCTCGGGGACCCTGGGATACCGGGAGGTCGCGACCTTCGACCTTGCGGTGGCGATGGGCTGGGACCTCATCCCCACGACGCTGTGGCGAGAGGACGCACCCCTGGGACCCGGGATGTGCCAGGCGTGGCGGGACGCCGGCGAGCGTGACCCGGTGGAGGTCCTGCCCGCTGTAGAGGTGCCGCACGGCTGGCGCGTCGTCGCGGAGGGCGAGGGCACCGAAGGCGCGTCCGTATGCCTGGCACACGAGGACTCGGACGACCTGCGAAAGCTCGCGCTCTTCGATCTCATCGTGAACAACACCGACCGCAAGGGCGGCCACATCCTGCGCGACGAGTCGGGTCGCCTCGCGGGTATCGACCACGGCCTGACCTTCCACGTGGAGGACAAGGTGCGCACGGTGCTCTGGGGATGGGCGGGGGAGGAGATCACGGGCGAGGAGCGCGACGCCCTGGAGCGTCTCCGCCACGGTCCCGCCGCGGACGCGGAGAGCCTCGTCGAGGCGGCTCCCGGGCTGGCGCGCCTGAGTCGCCTCGAGGTCCGATCAGCCGTCGAGCGCCTCGACCAGGTGCTGGCCGCGGGCGCGTATCCCGTCCCCTACGGCGGTTGGCCGGCGCTGCCCTGGCCGGCGATGTAGGGAGGCGGGCCCGGTCGCCTAGGCTGCCGGGATGCACGCGTGGCCCGCGCCTTCGATCCCCCGGCTACCGGGCCGCGGTCCCGCATTGCGCCTCTTCGACTCGGCAACGCGTCAGGTGCGCCCGACGTCGCCGGGTCCTGAGGCCCGCCTGTACGTCTGTGGGATCACCCCGTATGACGCCACCCACATGGGCCACGCTGCGACCTACGTCTTCTTTGACATCGTCCAGCGCTGCTGGCTCGACGCGGGACACAGCGTGCACTACGTCCAGAACGTCACCGACATCGACGATCCGCTCCTCGAACGAGCGATCGCCACCGGACAGGACTGGAGGGAGATCGCGCGCCGCGAGACCGAGTTGTTCGCTCGGGACATGGAGGCCCTTCGGGTGCTGCCGCCGCGCGACTTCATCGGGGCGGTGGAGTCGATTCCCTCCGTGGTCGCTTGCATTGAGCGCCTTCAGGACCGTGGCTGCGTCTACGACCTCGAGGGCGACCTGTACTTCGATATCACCGCGGACCGGCTCTTCGGCGAGGTCTCCCATCTCGACGAGGACGACATGCTGCGCCTCTTCGCCGAGCGCGGGGGCGATCCCGGTCGTCCCGGCAAGCGGCATCCGCTCGACCCCCTGCTGTGGCGGGCCGAGCGTCCGGACGAGCCCGCCTGGGACACCTCCCTGGGACACGGCCGTCCGGGCTGGCACATCGAATGCGTCGCCATCGCCCTGGACTGCATCGGCATGGGCTTCGACGTCCAGGGAGGTGGCCGAGACCTGGTCTTCCCGCATCATGAGATGGGGGCCTCGCACGCGGAGGTCATGACCGCGGAGTGGCCCTTTGCCCGCCACTACGTTCACGTCGGCATGGTCGGTCTCGACGGCGAGAAGATGAGCAAGTCGCGCGGCAACCTCGTCTTCGTCTCCCGACTGCGCGAGGACGGAGTCGACCCGCGGGCGATCCGACTCGCCCTGCTGGCCCAGCACTATCGCACCGACTGGGAGTGGACCCCGCTCACTCTGTCGGAGGCACAGGAAAGGCTGGCGTCCTGGCGAGCGGCGGCTGCCGCGTCCGCGGTGCCGACCGCGGGCGAGGCCGACGCGACCGTCGAGCGCATTCGCGAACGCCTGTCGGACGATCTCGACACCCCGGGCGCACTGGCGGCGGTGGACCGCTGGGCCGAGGGCGTGCGACTGCGCGGCGGATCGGCGGAAGGCGCACGAGCGGTGGCCCAGGCGTGCGATGCCCTCCTGGGGATCGACCTGACCTGAGTGCGCTGCCCCAGGGCATCCGCTCGTGCGTACGGGGTCCTCCCGGCTCGCTGGCGTGCTCCCGAGTGAGGTCAGGACTTCTTCTCGTCGTGCCCGCCGAACTCCTTGCGCTGCGCCGACAGCACGCGGTTCGCGAAGTCGCCCATGCCCTGCGACTCGAACCGCTCGTAGACGGCTGCGGTGAGCACGGGCGCGGGCACGCCCTCCTCGATCGCGGCGATGGAGGTCCAACGCCCTTCGCCGGAGTCGGAGACGCGACCGCTGAACTCGTCGAGGCCGGGGGACTTGCTCAGCGCGAGTGCCGTGAGGTCCAGCAGCCACGAGCCGATCACGCTGCCCCGGCGCCACACCTCGGTGATCGCGGGCAGGTCGAATTGATACTGGTAAAACTCTGGGTGCTCCAGGGGCGCGGTCTCGGCGTCCTGCTCGCGCGAGCGCAGCCCGGTGTCGGCATGCTTGAGGATGTTGAGGCCCTCCGCGAACGCGGCCATGATGCCGTACTCGATCCCGTTGTGCACCATCTTCACGAAGTGCCCGGCACCGCTGGGGCCGCAGTGCAGCCAGCCGGCCTCGCCCGCCACCAGCGGACCCGTGCGGTCGCCGGTGCGCTCCGCGGCGTCGACCCCGGGCGCAATAGACGCCCAGATGGGCTCGAGACGGCCCACGGGCTCGTCCTCGCCGCCGATCATGAGCGAGTAGCCGCGGTCGAGCCCCCACACGCCGCCGGACGTGCCGCAGTCGATGTAGTGCAGCCCTAGCGGCGCGACCTTCGCGGCGCGCCTGATGTCGTCGCGGTAGTAGGAGTTGCCCCCGTCGATGATGGAGTCACCGGAGGACAGGACCTGGGCGAGATCGTCCACGACCGCCTCGGTGATCGCCCCGGCCGGCACCATGGCCCAGACCGCCCGGGGCGGAGTCATCGCCGCAGCGAGCTCCTCGAGGCTGGCCGCCCCGATCGCCCCCTCGGCGACGAGAGCCGCGACGGCCGCCGGATCACGGTCGTAGACCACGGCCTTATGTCCGTCACGCATGATGCGGCGCACGATGTTGGCACCCATGCGGCCGAGACCGACCATGCCCAGTTGCATCGGCTTCGACGTGGCCATCCCGGCCCCCTCCCTGTGACGGCGGCCGGGATGGCCGCCCGCGAATCGCGTCGAGCGCTGTACGAGCCACCCAACCTAGTGCAAGGCTGCCCGCATGAGCCTGACGGAATCCGGCAATCCCACCCAGGCGCCCGCGTGGGGGCGCCTGTCCGCCCTCGCGGACCCGCTGCGGGAGCGACACCTGCGCGACATCTTCGCCGCCGAGCCGGGCCGGGGCCCCGAGTGGACGCGCGAGGGAGCGGGTCTGAGGGTGGACTTCAGCAAGCAGCGGCTCACATCCGAGGTGTTGGAGGCACTCCTCGATCTCGCCCGGGAGCGCGGCGTCCTCGCACGCAGGGACGCGATGTTCGCGGGCGAGCACATCAACGTGACCGAGGATCGCGCGGTCCTCCACACGGCGCTGAGACTGCCGGCCGGCACCGCCCTCGTCGTGGACGGGGCCGATGTGGGGGCGGCGGTGCACGAGGTGCTCGACCGCATGGGCGACTTCGCGACCCGCGTGCGCGACGGCCGGTGGACCGGCGCGACGGGCCAGCGCATCGTCAACGTCGTCAATATCGGGATCGGAGGATCTGACCTGGGACCGGCCATGGCCTACACGGCTTTGCGCTACTACTCAGATCGCGCCATGGTGTTCCGCTTCGTGTCCAACGTGGATCCCACGGACATCAGCGAGGCACTGCGCGGACTGGATCCCGCGGAGACCCTCTTCATCGTGGCATCGAAGACCTTCGGCACCCAGGAGACGCTCACCAATGCCCGGGCCGCACGCGACTGGATCGTCGAAGCCCTGGGGGAGGAGGCCGTCGAGCGCCACTTCGTCGCGGTGTCGACGAACGCGGAGCGGGTCGCGGCGTTCGGCATCGACACCGCCAACATGTTCGGCTTCTGGGACTGGGTGGGCGGACGGTACTCGATGGACAGCGCCATCGGGCTCAGCACGATGATCGCGATCGGCCCGGAGGGCTTCGGACGGATGCTTGCGGGCTTCCGCGACATGGACGAGCACTTCCGCAGTGCGGCGCCCGCCGACAACATACCGCTGCTCATGGGTCTCATCGCCGTGTGGAACCGCGACTTCCTCGACATCCCGACCAACGCGGTCCTGCCCTACGCCCAGTTCCTCTCGCGATTCCCGGCCTACCTGCAGCAGCTCACCATGGAGAGCAACGGGAAGTCCGTGCGCATCGATGGCGCTCACGTCGACTACAACACCGGCGCGATCTACTGGGGAGAGCCCGGGACGAACGGGCAGCATTCCTTCTACCAGCTCCTCCACCAGGGCACCGAGATCGTGTCCTGCGACTTCATCCTCTTCGCCCAGGCACTGGAGCCGGTCTTCGACATGCAGGACATGCTCGCGGCCAACGCCCTGGCCCAGGCGGCGGTCCTGGCGTTCGGGCGCACTCCCGAGGAGGTCCGCGCCGAGGGCACCCCGGAGGACCTCATCCCGCACAAGGTCATGCCGGGCAACCGGCCGTCCACCTTCGTGCTCGTCGAGCGGCTCGACCCTCAGGTGCTGGGGGCGCTCATCGCGCTCTACGAGCACAGCGTCTTCGTACAGGGCGCCGTGTGGGGGATCGACAGCTTCGATCAGTGGGGGGTGGAGCTCGGCAAGGCCATGGCCAACTCGATCCTGCCCGATCTGCAGGACCCCGATCGCCCTCTCGACCGCGACTCGTCCACGGACGCCCTCATCGAGGCCTACCGGAGCATGCGGGTGCCACCCCACCCGCAGCGCGACCAGCCGGGCTAGGGGCCGTCGACACCGCGACGGCGCAGATAGCGCTCGAACTCCCGGGCGATCGCCTCGCCGCTCGCCTCCGGAAGGTCGGTGGTGTCCCGCGCCTCCTCCAGCTGACGCACGTAGTCCGCGACCTCCTCGTCCTCCGCGGCCAGCTCGTCGACCCCGATCTCCCAGGCGCGAGCATCCTCGACGAGGTCGCCCAGGGGCACGGGGACATCAAGGAGGTCCTCGACACGGCGCACGAGGGCGAGCGTCGCCTTGGGCGAGGGTGCCTGAGCGACATAGTGAGGGACGGCCGCCCACAGGGACACGGCCGGGAGCCCACGGCGGGCGCAGGCCTCCTGGAGCACTCCGACGATGCCGGTGGGTCCCTCGTAGCGGGAGGACTCCACGCCCAGTTGCCGCGCCAGCCCGGGCTCCGTCGCGGTCCCGGTGATGGGGACGGGGCGGGTGTGAGGGCTGTCGGACAGCAGCGCGCCCAGCGTGACCACCATGGTGATGCCGAGGTCGGCACTGACGCCGAGGAGCTCGTCGGTGAACTGTCGCCACCGCATGTTGGGCTCCACGCCGTGGACGAGCACGATGTCGCGGGTCGCGAGGGGCAGACGCGCGACGTGGAGTCGGGTCGAGGGCCAGGTCAGGCGCCGTACGCCGCTGTCGTCGAAGGAGATGGTGGGGCGGTTCACCTGGTAGTCGTAGTAATCCTCGGAGTCCATCTCCCCGAGGGGCTGAGCGCTCCACGCGTCGCCGAGATGGTCGATGGCGTCGCTGGCCGCGTCGCCCGCGTCATTCCAGCCCTCGAAGGCCGCCACGAGTACCGGGTCGACCAACTCGGGCAGCGACTCGAACTCGATCATGCAGGCTCCTCGTGCGGCCCCGGACCCCGGTGACTCCGCGGACGTCGCCACCCTACGACAGGGCGGCGCCCTAGGCTGGCGCCACCATGACAACCCCGGTCCGGACGCCCGCGGCGGTCCTCTTCGATATGGACGGCACCCTCGTGGACACCGAGGAGCTGTGGTGGCGGGGCGAGTGCGAGGTGATGAGGGCGCTGGGGACCGAGTGGACCCGGGAGGACCAGGCGGTGTGCCTGGGGGGCCCTCTCGAGCGCGTCACGGCCTACATGCGCGAGCGCACCGGGGGTGCCGCATCGGAGGACCAGATCGGCGAGACGCTCCTGGCCGCGGTGGAGCGGCTCATGCGCACCGAGCCGCTCGCCTGGCGCCCGGGAGCGCCGGAGCTCCTGCAGGAGTGCCGCGAGGCCGGCTGCCCCACCGCCCTCGTCTCCGCGTCGCACCGACCACTCGTGCTCGCCATCGCCGAGGCCGTGGCCCGTGACCTCGATCTCCCCGCGGAGCTGATCTTCGACGCCACCGTCGCGGGGGACGAGGTGAGCGACTCCAAGCCGCACCCAGAGCCGTATCTCGCCGCGGCGCGGGCGCTGGGCGTGCCCATCGAGAGGTGCGTGGTGATCGAGGACTCACCGACCGGCGTGGAGTCCGGCCAGGCGAGCGGCGCGCTCGTCGTGGCAGTACCGCACATCGTCGACATCCCCGCGGCTCCTCGACGCAGGGTCGTGGCCACTCTCGAGGGCGTGACGCTCGAGGTACTCGGGGACTGGGTGAGCCAGGCAGCCGTTGGGTAGCCTCGGCGCGGTGAACGGTGACGGCGAGCCGACGGCGGAATCCCTCCGGGAGCCCGAGCCCCCCGAGGCCCCCCTGCGACCGCTGGCTCCCGGCGACGTCTGCCAGCTCACCGACCCGCGCGGTCATCACCACACGCTGGTGCTCGAGAGTGGCAAGGTCTTCCATACCCACAGGGGCGGTATCGCCCACGACGACATCATCGGCAGCCCGGACGGCTGCGTGGCGACGTCCACCGGGGGCACGACGTACGTCGTCCTCCGATCCCTGCTCGAGGACTTCATCCTGTCCATGCCCCGCGGCGCAGCGGTGATCTACCCCAAGGACGCGGCCCGCATCGTCATGGCCGCCGACCTGCGCCCGGGATCGCGGGTGCTCGAGGCTGGAGGCGGCTCCGGCGCGCTCACCTGCGCCCTGCTCACCGCCGTCGGTCCGGAGGGCCAGGTCGTATCGTGGGAACGACGCGAAGACTTCGCCGAGGTGGCGCGCTCGAACGTCACGCGATGGTTCGGGGCCGCGCCCGGCAACTGGCATCTCGGCATCGGCGACGTGCGCGACGCCGTGTCCGACGGGAGCGTCGCGCACGGTGCCTTCGACGCGGTGATCTGGGACATGCTCGATCCGTGGGAGTGCCTCCGGGCGGCGGCCAATGCGCTTCGGCCGGGAGGAGTCCTGGTGACGTACGTCGCGACCACGACGCAGCTGTCGCGCGTGGCGGAGGACGTGCGCGCCATGGGCGGGTGGACCGAGCCTCGGGCGGAGGAGTCGCTGGTGCGGACCTGGCACCTGGAAGGCCTGGCGGTGCGCCCGGACCACCGCATGATCGGTCACACCGGCTTCCTCCTCACGACGCGACGGCTCGCCCCCGGGACCGTGCCCCCCGCTCGCCGTCGCCGCCCTGCCAAGGGCGCCTACCCGACTCCCGCGGAGCCCGACCGCTCGTCGTAGCGCGCCCCGAACCTCCCGCCTGGGTAGGGTCGGGGGAGGAGGTGAGCGATGGCGACCCACGAGCCGACCCGGCCGGACGACACCGGCGCGCGTCCGGGCACGCCCGGCGCGGGACGCAGCGTCGACGAGCGCCTGCGGGTCCTGGAGTCGGAGCTCGCCTCGGCCCAGGCGCACAACGCCCGCCTCGTGGCGACCCTGCGGGATGCCCGCGAGCAGATCGTCACGCTCAAGTCCGAGGTCGACAAGCTCGCCGAGCCGCCCGGGAGTTACGGCGTGTTCCTCGCCTCCCTGCCCGACGGATCCCTGGACGTGGCTGTGTCGGGGCGCAAGATGCGACTCGTTCCCATGCCCGGGCTCGAGTTGTCGTCGCTGCGCCCCGGCCAGGAGGTCATGCTCAACGAGTCGCTCAATGTCGTGGGCGTCCGGGAGTTCGAGCGCCTGGGCGAGATCGTCATGTTCAAGGAGCTCCTCACCGACGGGGAGCGAGCCCTCGTCATCGGTCGCGCCGACGAGGAGCGCGTGGTGTGCCTCGCCGAGCCGCTGCGCGACCGGGTGCTACGGGCAGGGGACTCGCTGCTGATGGAGCCGCGCTCCGGCTACGTGTTCGAAGTCATCCCCAAGTCCGAGGTCGAGGAGCTCGTGCTCGAGGAGGTTCCCGATGTCGACTACTCCGACATCGGCGGGCTCGGCCGCCAGATCGACCAGATCCGCGACGCGGTGGAGTTGCCCTTCCTCCATCCGGATCTCTTCCTCGAGCATCAGCTCGCGCCGCCCAAGGGGATCCTGCTCTACGGACCCCCCGGCTGCGGCAAGACGCTCATCGCCAAGGCGGTCGCGCACTCGCTGGCGAGGAAGGTGGCGGAGCGGACCGGCCGCGAGGAGGGCCGCTCGTACTTCCTCAACATCAAGGGCCCGGAGCTCCTCAACAAGTACGTCGGCGAAACCGAGCGGCACATCCGCCTGGTGTTCCAGCGTGCGCGCGAAAAGGCCTCCGAGGGGATGCCGGTCATCGTGTTCTTCGACGAGATGGACTCGCTGTTCCGCACCCGCGGCTCCGGGGTCTCCAGTGACGTCGAGAACACCATCGTGCCCCAGCTGCTCAGTGAGATCGACGGCGTGGAGAGCCTGGAGAACGTCATCGTCATCGGGGCCTCCAACCGCGAGGACATGATCGATCCGGCCATCCTCAGGCCGGGGCGCCTCGACGTGAAGATCAAGATCGAGCGTCCCGATGCGGAGTCCGCGCGCGACATCCTCAGCAAGTACCTCACCCCCAACCTTCCGCTGCATCCGGAGGACCTCGCCGAGCACGGCGGCTCGCCCGAGGCCACGTGCGCGGCCATGATCCAGCGCGCCGTCGAGCGCATGTACGCCGAGAGCGAGGAGAACCGCTTCCTCGAGGTCACCTACGCCAATGGCGACAAGGAGATCCTGTACTTCAAGGACTTCAACTCCGGGGCGATGCTGGAGAACATCGTGGCCCGCGCGAAGAAGATGGCGATCAAGGACTTCCTCGACACGGGCCAGAAGGGCCTCCGCGTCCAGCACATCCTCTCGGCCTGCGTCGACGAGTTCCGCGAGAACGAGGACCTCCCTAACACCACCAACCCCGACGACTGGGCCCGGATCTCCGGCAAGAAGGGCGAGCGCATCGTGTTCATCCGAACGCTCGTGCAGGGCAAGCAGGGCACGGAGGCCGGCCGCTCGATCGACACGGTCTCCCACACCGGCCAGTACCTCTGATCGGCCGGGTGCACCGTGTCGGTTCACCGCGTGATGGGCATCGAGACCGAGTACGGCATCTCCGTCCCAGGCCATCCGCACGTCAACGCCATGGCGACGTCGTCCCAGGTGGTCCTGGCGTACAACGGCATCGCGGTGGGCGACCGCCGCGGCCGGGCGCGCTGGGACTTCGACGACGAGCACCCGCTGCGCGACGCCCGGGGGTACGACCTCAGCCGGGCCGAGGCGGACCCGACGCAACTCACCGACGAGGATCTCGGCCTCGCCAACCTCATCCTCACCAATGGGGCACGGCTGTACGTCGACCATGCGCACCCCGAGTACAGCTCGCCCGAGGTCACCAACCCGCGCGATGCGGTCCTGTGGGACCGCGCGGGGCAGGAGATCATGGCGGAGGCAGCCGCGGCCGCGACCCGCGACGGGCCCTTCACCATCCAGCTCTACAAGAACAACACCGACAACAAGGGCGCGTCCTACGGCACCCATGAGAACTACCTCATGCGGCGGGGCACCCCCTTCTCCTCGATCGTCCGTGATCTCACGCCCTTCTTCGTGACCCGGCAGGTCTTCACCGGAGCAGGTCGCGTCGGCCTCGGCCAGGACGGCCGCGGCCAGGGCTTCCAACTGTCCCAGCGCGCCGACTTCTTCGAGGTCGAGGTCGGACTCGAGACCACGCTCAAGAGGCCGATCATCAATACCCGCGACGAACCGCATGCCGACCCCGAGCGCTACCGCCGCCTCCACGTCATCGTGGGCGACGCGAACCTCTGCGAGGCGGCGACGTACCTCAAGATGGGCACGACGTCCCTGGTCCTGGCGCTCATCGAGGCCGAGGCCCTCGGGGACGACCTCACCCTCGCCGATCCCGTGCGCGAGATGCACGAGGTGTCGCACGATCCCACCCTGTCCCACCGCCTCCGGCTGCGCGACGGGCGCGCGATGACGGCGCTCGAGATCCAGCGCGCCTACCTCGACGCAGCGGCGCGCCTGGTGGAGGCGCAGGCGGTGCCGGGCACCGACCCGCAGACGGCGGACGTCCTCGCCCGATGGGCAGCGGTGCTCGACGACCTGGGGGAGGACCCTCGACGGGCCGCCGACCGGGTGGACTGGGTGGCGAAGCTGGGCCTGCTCGAGGGGTACCGCCGCCGCGATGGACTCGACTGGGGCGCGGCACGGCTGGAACTCGTGGACCTGCAGTACTCCGACCTCCGCCCGGACCGCGGGCTGGCGGCGCGCCTCGAGGCCGGGGGGCGCCTGGAGCGGCTCACCAGCGCGGAGGAGGTCGCCCACGCGAAGGTGCATCCTCCGGTGGACACCCGCGCCTACTTCCGGGGTGAGTGCCTGCGGCGCTACGGCGACGCCGTCGCGGCGGCGTCCTGGGACTCGGTGATCTTCGACATCCCGGGCCACGACGCGCTCCAGCGGGTGCCCACGCTCGAGCCGGTGCGGGGCACGCGCGACCATGTCGGGCACTTGCTCGACAGCTCGGCCACCGCGGCCGAGCTCCTCGACGCCCTGCGCGAAAGGTGACCTGCATGCCCCCACGTCTCGTCGACGCGGGGGACTCGACGCGCCTCATGGCCGTGGCGTCTCCTGCCCTCGCTAGGGCGCGTTCCCCGAGGAGATTTCCCCGAGAGGGCGCGCACCGCCTGGCGGGCCCCGGCCCCGTCCTCGGTCTAGGGTGGGGACATGAGCACGCAGGGATCGGAGAGCCAGCGTCACGTCTCGCGCGCCGAGGACGAGGAGATCGAGGTCGCCGCCCCCCAGGCGCGCGAAAGCCGTGACGAACTCGATGCCGACGTCGACGCGATCCTCGACGAGATCGACGAGGTCCTCGAGGAGAACGCGGAGGACTTCGTGAAGTCCTTCGTGCAGAAGGGCGGGCAGTGACGCCGACGCCGGGCAGCGGACGCCTGCCGGGATCGTTCATGGCCCCGGGATCGGCGTCGTTCGCGGAGTTCCTCGTCGCCCTGCGCGGAGAGTCCCCGCTTCCCGCGACCGGGACGGTGGGGGAGGTTCCCCACGCGACCACCATCGTGGCGCTCACCTGGCAGGGCGGCGTCCTCATGGCGGGGGATCGACGCGCCACCATGGGCAACGTCATCGCCCAGCGCGACATCGAGAAGGTGTTCCCGGCCGACGAGCATTCCGTCGTGGGCATTGCCGGCGCTGCCGGCATCGCGGTCGAGCTGGTGCGGCTGTTCCAGGTCGAGCTGGAGCACTACGAGAAGATCGAGGGCATTCCACTCTCCCTCGATGGCAAGGCGAACCGCCTCGCGTCCCTCCTGCGCAGCAACCTCGGCCTCGCCATGCAGGGCCTCGCGGTCGTGCCGCTGTTCGGTGGCTTCGATCTCGACCAGGGCCGCGGGCGGATCTTCTCCTACGACGTCACCGGCGGACGCTACGAGGAGCGCGACCACCACGCGGTGGGCTCGGGCTCGATGTTCGCGCGGGGATCGCTGAAAAAGCTGTACCGACCGGACATGTCCGCGGACGACGCCCTCACCGCGGCGATCGAGGCGCTGTACGACGCCGCCGACGACGACTCCGCGACCGGCGGCCCCGATCTCACCCGGCGGATCTTCCCCGTGGTCGCCCTGGTCGACTCCGACGGCGTGCGCATCATGGCCGAGTCCGATATGCAGCCCGTGGTGGAGCGCGTCGTCCGGGCCCGCTACGCCAACCCGGACGGCCCGGTGGCGACGCTGCCGGCGGGTGATGCACGATGACCGTCCCCTTCTACGTCTCGCCCGAGCAGATCATCAAGGACAAGGCCGACTTCGCGCGCAAGGGCATCGCCAAGGGCCGCAGCGTGGTCGTCCTGCAGTACGACGGTGGAATCCTCTTCGTGGCGGAGAACCCCTCGCGGGCCCTGCACAAGATCTCCGAGATCTACGACCGCATCGCCTTCGCGGCGGTGGGCAAGTACAACGAGTTCGAGAACCTCAGGGTGGCCGGCGTTCGGCTCGCCGACCTGCGGGGCTACTCGTACGACCGGCGTGACGTCACGGGGCGCAGCCTCGCGAATGCATACGCGCAGACCCTGGGCGCGATCTTCAGCGAGACGCCGAAGCCCTACGAGGTCGAGATCGTCGTCGCGGAGGTCGGTCGCATCCCGGAGGACGACCAGATGTATCGCCTCACCTTCGACGGGTCCGTGGCCGATGAGCAAGGGTATGTCGCGATGGGCGGGCAGGCCGAGGAGATCGCCACGGCGCTGGGGGAGTCCTGGGCGCCCGGGCTCTCGCTGCGGGACGCCCTCACCTCGGCGGTCGCTGCCCTCGCGGCCGGCGCCACGGACCGGGATCCCCCGGGCCCGGCGCAGCTCGAGGCTGCGATTCTCGAGCGCGACAGGCCGCGACGAGCCTTCCGTCGCCTCCCGACCGCGCGGCTCGCCGAACTCCTCGGAGAGCCGGTCCCGGGTCCGCCCCCTGCCGGGGTCGCCGAGTCGCCCGACTCGCCCGGCGTGGAGGGGTGAGACCGGTGGACCGTCGCATCTTCGGCCTGGAGACCGAGTACGGCGTGACCTGCACCTTCCGGGGACAGCGCCGGCTCAGCCCTGACGAGGTGGCGCGGTATCTCTTCCGGCGCGTCGTGTCCTGGGGACGCAGCAGCAACGTCTTCCTGCGCAACGGCTCCCGGCTCTACCTCGACGTGGGCAGCCATCCGGAGTACGCCACGGCGGAGTGCGACGACCTCGTCCAGCTGATCACCCATGATCGCGCGGGGGAGCGGATCCTCGAGGGACTCCTCGTCGACGCGGAGCGGCGCCTCCACGAGGAGGGCATCGCCGGCGACATCTACCTGTTCAAGAACAACACCGACAGCGCCGGCAACTCCTACGGCTGTCACGAGAACTACCTGGTGTCCCGGCACGGGGAATTCCAGCGCATGGCCGATGCCATGCTGCCCTTCCTCGTGTCGCGCCAGATCATCTGCGGCGCCGGGAAGGTTCAGCAGACGCCCCGGGGAGCCGTCTACTGCGTCAGCCAGCGCGCCGACCACATCTGGGAGGGCGTCTCGAGCGCCACGACCCGTTCGCGTCCCATCATCAACACCCGGGACGAGCCCCACGCCGACGCCGAGAGGTACCGCCGTCTCCACGTCATCGTCGGCGACTCGAACATGAGCGAGACGACGACGCTGCTCAAGGTGGGCTCCGCGGACCTTGTGCTCAGGATGCTCGAGGCCGGCGTCGTCATGCGCGACCTGACGCTGGAGAACCCCATCCGCGCCATCCGCGAGATCAGCCACGACCCGTCCGGTCGTCGTACGGTCCGCCTCGTCAACGGCCGCGAGCTCAGCGCGCTCGAGCTCCAGTCGGAGTACTTCGAGAAGGCGCGCGACTTCACCGATCGCCACGGCTTGTGCGACGACCCCGACTCCACCGTGAGCCGAGTGATCTCGCTGTGGGAGCGGACCATCAAGGCCGTCGACACGCAGGACCTCGCCCTCATCGAGACCGACATCGACTGGGTCATCAAGTTGCGACTGGTGGAGCGCTACATGGCCAAGCACGGCCTGACGCTGTCCGACGCCCGCATCGCCCAGGTGGACCTCGCCTACCACGACATCACGCGCAGTCGCGGGCTCTACTACCTCCTCGAGCGACACGGTCGAGTCTCGCGCGTGGCACACGAGCCGGAGGTCTTCGAGGCGAAGTCGGTGCCTCCCCAGACGACCCGGGCCCGCCTGCGGGGCGAGTTCATCCGCCGTGCCCAGGAGCGACGCAGGGACTTCACGGTCGACTGGGTGCACCTCAAGCTCAACGACCAGGCCCAGCGCACGGTGCTGTGCAAGGACCCCTTCACCAGCGTCGACGAGCGGGTCGAGCGTCTCATCGCCAGCATGTGAGGCCGGGGTGCCGCTCGCGGAGCTGTCCAGGCCCTAGGGTGTTCTCATGACCATGACCCCGCGCTGGGCCGTGCTGCCCGCTCTCGCCCTCGTCCTTGCCGCCTGCGGCGGGACCGACGCCGCGCCTGAGCGGAGCACGCCGTCGCAGGAGACCTGGGCGGTGTCGAACTGCGCGACCACGGGGGCGCCGGAGAGCGCGGCGGAGCCGCCCTCGGGCTCCGCGGTCGAGGACGGCGTATCCACGACCGCCGTGGTCGGCGAGGCGCCGTTGGTCGGGGTCTCCGGGACCGCCCAGCCCGCCTCGGGCCTCGTGACGCTGGACGTCGTGGAGGGCACGGGAGACGCCGTTCAGCCCGGGGCCACGGTCACCGTGGACTACTGCGGCATCGGCCTGGCCACGAAGACGCTCTTCGACTCGTCGTGGATGCGCGGCACCCCGGCGACGTTCCCGCTCGACGGGGTCATCCCCGGCTGGCAGGAGGGCATCCCGGGGATGAAGCCGGGCGGGCGACGCCTCCTGCTCATCCCCGGCGACCTCGCCTACGGCCCGAACCCGCCGCCCCAGAGCGGCATCGAACCGAACGAGACGCTCATCTTCGTCGTCGACATGCTCTCCAGCCCCTGAGCCGACTGGCCCCGACCCCGCACCCACCCCTGCGCGGCCCCCGCGGCCGCCGACCCCCGGCGAGAGGACGCACGTGAGCGAGAAGCCCGACATCGACTTCATCGAGGGGCCGCCCCCCGAGGAGCTCGTCATCACCGACATCGTGGTCGGCGACGGCCCCGTGGCGAATCCCGGGGATCAGGTCCTCGTGCACTACGTGGGCGTCGACTTCGAGACCGGAGAGCAGTTCGATGCCTCCTGGGATCGCGGCGAGGCAATCCGCTTCCCGCTCGCGGGCCTCATCGCCGGGTGGCAGGAAGGCATCCCCGGCATGCGCGTCGGCGGGCGGCGTCAGCTCGTGATCCCTCCCGCCCTCGCCTACGGTGAGGCGGGATCTCACCGGCTGGCTGGGCGCACGCTCATCTTCGTCATCGACCTGCTCGAGGTCGGCTAGACCCCACGACGATGGCCACGGACCGGACCGAGCGGCTGCTCAACCTCGTCCTGTGTCTGCTCGGCGCGCGTCAGCCCGTCGATCGCGGCCGGATCCGATCCGCCGTTCCCGGCTACTCCGAGTCGGCTTCCGACGAGGCCTTCGAGCGCATGTTCGAGCGCGACAAGGAAGAGCTGCGGGGGATGGGCATCCCGCTCGACACGGTGGTCAATGCCCAGGGCGAGGTCGTGGGCTACCGGATCGACAGCCACGCGTACGCGCTGCCCGAGATCCCCGTGACCGCGGAGGAGATCGCCGTCCTGGGCCTGGCCGCGCGAGCCTGGACCGAAGGGTCCCTGGAATCCGCCGCTCGATCGGCCGTGCGCAAACTCGAGGCCCTCGGCCCCGCCGGCGGCGAGGCCCCGGCGGGCTCCGGGCCGGATCTCGTGGGCGCGCCTCGCCCTGGCGATGGGGAGCTCCTCGCGATGTGGCGGGCGGTGCGCGAGCAGCGACACGTGCGATTCACGTATCGCGCGCGCGGGCGGGACGTGCCGGAGGAGCGCGAGGTGGAGCCGTGGGGCACCGTCCACGACCGCGGCGCGTGGTACCTCGTGGGCTGGGACCGCGATCGCGGGGCCGAGCGTGCCTTCCGCCTGTCGCGCATCGAAGGGCGGGTCACCCTGTTGCCCCGCCGCGCCCCGACGGTCGCACCGCGCCACGACCTGCCCGCCCCCGCGAGCGGCCTCGCCGACGCGGAACCCCTCGGCCGCGCCCACATCGAAGTGGACCCGGGGGAGGGCGCGCGCCTCCGCCGCGAGGCGGTCGACCGAAAGGGGGACACCATCGCGGTCGAGTTCTCCGACCTGGCGCTGCTCGCGAGCGATGTCGCGGCCCTGGGCAGTCGCGCGCGCGTGACCGACCCTCCCGAGGTCGTGGACGCGGTCGTCGCCCGCCTCATCGCCGCGCGCGACGCCCACGCGGAGGCGCCGTGAGCGTGTCGGCCCCCGCACGGCTGTCCCGGCTCCTCGCGCTCGTTCCGTGGCTCCAGCAGCACAGCGGAGTCTCCCTCGATGCCGCGGCCGAGCACTTCGGCGTGACGCCGACCGAGCTCGAGCGCGACCTGTGGCTGGTCATCTGCTGCGGCCTTCCGGGGCACGGGCCCGACCAGCTCATCGACATCCAGTTCTGGGACGACGGGATCATCCACGTCATCGACGCCCAGACGCTCGAGCGGCCCCTCTCGCTCACCGGTGATGAGGTGGCGGCGCTTCTCATCGGCCTGCGCATGCTCGCCCAGGTGCCCGGAGAGCACGACCGCGGGGCCCTGGCGTCCGTCACCGCGAAGCTGGAGCACGCGGGCTACGCCGTCCCGACGGGCCAGGCCAAGGTCGTCGACACGGTGGACGACGACGTCCGGGCCGCTGTCGATGTGGCCCTCCGCGACGAGCGCGCCCTGCGCATCGAGTACCTCGGTGCCACACGCGATCAATTGACGACGCGCACCATCGACGTGCGCCGCGTGATCTCGCGCGAAGGCCATGCCTACCTGGACGCCTGGTGCCGCAGCGCGGGGGCTGAGCGCACGTTCCGCCTCGACCGGATCGTGTCCGCCGAGGTCCTCCTCGAGGCCCGCGCGCTCCCCTCGACGGACGAGACCGGTGAGCGAGGCGCCCGCCTCATCCCCGCGGACGCGTCGACCACGGTGCTCGTGGACTTCACCCCCGCGGGACGCTGGCTCCTCGACGTCCTGCGGGGCGACCTCGTCATCGACCTCGAGGACGGGGGAGGGACCCTGCGCGCCGACGTGGCCGACCCCGCCTGGCTCATCCGGCTGGTCCTGGCCCAGGGAGGGGACCTCGTGGTGCGGGAGCCGGCGGACCTGCGCGCGGCCGTGCACGAGGCGGCCGAGGCCGCGCTGGCCCGCTACGGGCCCCGGGCTCGTTGACCCCCTGTCCCGTGCGCGGGCGGGGTAGCATGGCGGCGTCGAAGGGTCTCCTGACGACACGGGCGGGCGCACCGCCCCTTGGCGAACGCGGAAAGGCAGGTCGAGATGCCCTACAACTTCAAGGGCTGGGAGATCCTCATCATCGTCGCCCTGATCGTCCTGCTCTTCGGGGCGAAGCGCCTGCCGGATGCCGCTCGCGGCCTCGGGCGCTCCCTGCGGATCTTCAAGTCCGAGACGAAAGGCCTCGCCGGCGACGCGTCCGCAGAGGCAGAGGACGCCACCACCGCGACTGCCCAGGCCGCCCCGGCCGCCCCGCCCGCGGCCCTGCCGGCCGCCGACGCCACGACGAGCGCGCCCCAGCCTCAGGCGGAGCGCACCGAGACCTGATCGGTGGCCGCTCCACCCGACGCGGGACCATCCCGCAAGAAGGGCTCCTCGACCGACGGGGCGATGCCGCTCGTCGATCATCTGCGTGAACTTCGCTCCCGGCTGGTCAAGTCCGGCATCGCCATCGCCGCGGGCATGGTCGTGGGCTGGATCTACTATCCGGCGATCTTCGCGTGGCTCTCGGAGCCCTTCCAGGGAGCGGTGGAGCAGGCCGAAGCCGAGGGACGCGCGGTTACCCTCGCTCTCACCGGCGTCGCCGACCCGTTCGTGCTGCAGATGCAGGTCGCCGCGGTCACCGGACTGCTCCTCTCGGCTCCCGTGTGGCTCTACCAGCTGTGGCGCTTCGTCACCCCCGGCCTCCACAAGCACGAGAAGCGCTGGGCCCTGGGATTCGTCGCGGTGGCCTTCCCGCTGTTCCTGGCCGGCGTCTACCTCGCCTACCGCGTCCTTCCGTTCGGCCTGGAGATCCTCCTCGGCTTCACGCCCGAGAACGTCGAGAACATCGTGTCGGTCGACCGCTACCTGTCGTTCTTCATTCGCACCGTCATCGTGTTCGGGGTGGGGTTCCTGCTGCCCCTCATGCTGGTCCTGCTCAACTTCGCGGGCGTCCTCACCGGCAAGCGACTGCTGTCGTGGTGGCGATGGATCATCTTCGGCGTCTTCATCTTCGCCGCAATCGCGACGCCCACCGGGGATCCCATCAACCTGATCCTCCTCGCTGGGCCCATCCTGCTCCTCATGTGCATCGCCATCGGCGTGTGCATGCTCAATGATCGGCGCCGCGCCCGGCGGCGGGGTATCGAGCCTGACTACGACGACTGGAGCGATGACGAGGTCTCGCCCCTTCCGGAGGACGAGCAGGCGTGACAGCACCCGACGGTGCAGGGACGCCAGCGACATCCCCGGACCGCGTCACCCTGGTGGTCAATCCTGCGTCCGGCGCCGGCCGTGCGCGCCGGGTCGCCCCGGCATTCCTGGGACGCCTGGCCGAGCACGGCATCCGCACCACGGTCGAGGTGAGCTCGAGCGCCGACGACCTTCGCGCCCGAGTGCGCCGCCTGCGCGAGGACGGCGCTCCCGTCGTCGCCGTCGCCGGAGGGGATGGCACCGTGCACCTGGCCATCCAGGAGCTCGCCGGCAGTGCCACGTCGTTCGCGCTGCTGCCGACCGGCACCGGTGACGACAACGCCCGCACCCTCGGCCTGCCCCTGGGCGACCCGCGGGCGGCGGCCGACGTGGTGGCGCACGGCATTGACCGTGAGGTCGACCTCGCCCATGTGACCGCGGCCGACGGGACCCAGCGCTACTTCCTCGGGGTGCTCTCGGCGGGATTCGACTCGTTCGTGAACGAGCGCGCCAACGCCATGACGTGGCCCCGGGGGAAGGCGAAGTACGCCGCCGCCATCGTGGGAGAACTCAGGGTCTTCCGCCCGGTGAGATACGACGCCGACATCGACGGGAGGACGGTCGCCGACGGGGCCATGCTTGTCGCGGTGGGCAACGGACGCTCCTACGGCGGCGGGATGCTCATCTGCCCCGAGGCGGACGTGCACGACGGTGTCCTCGACGTGACCTGGCTGCAGGCGGTCGGCATCCCCACGTTCCTGCGAGCCTTCCCATCGGTCTTCCGCGGCACCCATGTCCAGCGTGGCGATGTCGCGACGTACCGGGGACGCAGCATCCGCCTCAGCGCGGAGGGCCAGTTGGCGTACGCCGACGGCGAGCGCGTCGGGCCCCTGCCCATCGACATCCACGCCCTCCCCGCCGCGCTGCGGGTGAGGCTGCCGGGAGGCGCGCGTACCCTGGGCTGATGTCCACTCCCGCCGAGCGGTACGCGGCGGCACGCGAGCGGGCCGCCCAGCCGGCGGCGTGGGCCTCCTTCCAGGAGGGCTACGACTTCCCCCTCGACGACTTCCAGGTTCGCGCCTGCCGGGCCCTGCAGCAGGGCAAGGGGGTGCTCGTGGCCGCCCCCACGGGCGCAGGCAAGACCGTGGTGGGGGAGTTCGCCGTTCACCTCGCCCTCGAGTCGGGACGCAAGTGCTTCTACACGACTCCCATCAAGGCGCTGTCGAACCAGAAGTATCACGACCTGGTGGCCCGCTACGGCGCCGATCAGATCGGCCTTCTCACGGGAGACAACTCCGTCAACGGCGAAGCGCCGGTGGTCGTCATGACCACGGAAGTCCTGCGCAACATGCTGTACTCGTCGTCCTCGACGCTCTCCGGCCTGGGCTACGTCGTCATGGACGAGGTTCACTACCTCGCCGACAGGTTCCGCGGCGGTGTGTGGGAGGAAGTCATCATTCACCTACCCGAGGACGTGCTCCTCGTGGCGCTCTCGGCCACCGTGAGCAACGCCGAGGAGTTCGGCGACTGGCTGCGCGCGGTCCGCGGGACGAACGAGATCGTGGTGGACGAGCACCGGCCCGTCCCTCTGTGGCAGCAGGTCATGATGGGAGACCGGCTCCTCGACCTCTTCGTCGACGATGAGCACAGCACCGTCAATCCCGAGCTGGTCCGGCTCGCGCGAGACGCGAGCCGAGGCGAGGCTGAGGGCCGTCGACGCGGGAGGCGGGGCCGGGATCGCTTCACCCCGTGGCGCACGGATGTCGTGGAGAAGCTGCATCACGAGCACCTGCTGCCGGGCATCACCTTCATCTTCAGCCGCGCCGGGTGCGATGCCGCCGTTCAGCAGTGCCTGGCGAGCGGAGTTCGCCTCACCACCCCGGAGGAGCGGGCCCGCATCGAGGAGGTGGTCGAGGCACGCACCGCCGACCTGCCCCACGACGACCTCGCTGTCCTCGGCTTCGACACCTGGGTCGAGGGCCTGCGCCGGGGTGTTGCCGCGCACCATGCCGGACTCCTGCCCCTGTTCAAGGAGGTCGTGGAGGAACTCTTCCAGGAGGGCCTGGTCAAGGTGGTGTTCGCGACCGAGACGCTGGCCCTGGGCATCAACATGCCCGCGCGCAGCGTGGTCCTGGAGCGCCTCGTCAAGTGGAACGGGGAGGCACACGTCGACATCACCCCCGGGGAGTACACCCAGCTCACCGGGCGAGCCGGACGCCGCGGCATCGACGTCGAGGGAACGGCCATCACGGTCTGGCATCCCGGGCTCGATCCCAAGATGCTCGCCGGTCTGGCTTCGACGCGGACCTATCCGCTGCGGTCGAGCTTCCGCCCGTCCTACACGATGGCCGTGAACCTCGTCGAGCAGATGGGGCGGGTCCTCGCGCGCGACGTCCTGGAGACCTCGTTCGCGCAATTCCAGGCGGATCGGGCCGTGGTCGGCCTCGCCGCGCAGATTCGTCGCAATGAGGAGGCACTCGCCGGGTATCTCGCGGCCATGACGTGTCACCTCGGGGACTTCTCCGAGTACGCCGCGCTCCGCAGGGAGCTCTCGGACACCGAGAAGGAACTGCGCAGGGATCGGTCCCGCAAGGCGCGCGAGGACTCCGAGCGTGCCTTGGCGGCACTGCGCGTCGGGGACGTCGTGATCCTCCCGACGGGGCGCCGCTCAGGGCCGGCGGTGGTCGTCGCGGCGGACGAGGGGTCGCTCGGCGCGCCCGCACGCCCCGCGCTGCTCGGCATCGACCGGCAGGTGCGCCGGGTGTCCGCCGCAGACGTCATCGAGCCCCTCACACCGGTCGGGCGGCTCCGGGTCCCGCGCGACTTCTCCGCGCGATCGGCCGGTGATCGGCGCTCGCTCGCGGCGGCGTTGCGGGACTATTCCGACGACGCGCCGCGCGGCCGCAGCCGCAGGCGTGCGCGTGAGGAGCCCGAGCCCCGCATCACCGACCTCCGCGCACGCCTCCGGCAGCATCCCTGCCACGGCTGCGCCGATCGCGAGGCGCACGCCCGCTGGGCCGAGAGGTACGACCGGCTGCTCGCCGAGACCGCCTCCCTCCAGCAGCGCGTCGATTCCCGCTCGCATTCCATCGCCCGGCAGTTCGACCGCGTGTGCGACGTGCTCGTGGAGCTCGGCTACCTCGAGGGCGAGGGGGATGCCCTGGCCGTGACCGACGAAGGCCGGCTGCTCGGCCGGCTCTACACCGATCGCGACCTGCTCGTGGCCCAGTGCCTGCGCGAGGGGATCTGGTCCGCCCTGGATCCCGAGGGCCTGGTGGCCGTCGTGGCCGCCCTCGTGTACGAGGAGCGCCAGCAGGACGAGGCGCCGCGCCTCCCCGGCGGCGATATCCGTCTCGCCCTCGATGCCACCGTGCGCGCATGGGAGGACCTCCGGGAGGTCGAGGAGCGCCATCGCGTGCGCTTCCAGCGCGACGTGCACCTGGGCTTCGTCTGGGCCGCGCACCGGTGGGCCCGGGGCGTCCGGCTGTCCAAGGTGCTCGACGAGTCCGAGCTGTCCGCCGGGGACTTCGTGCGCTGGATGCGCCAGGTGATCGACCTGCTCGACCAGGTGTCGGACGCGCTTCCGGACCAGGAAGGCCGTGCGCGGGCGCGGGCGGCCATCGCCCTGGTGGACCGTGGCGTCATCTCCTACAGCTCGGCGCTCTGAGGACGCCTTCCGCCTAGGAGACAGCGTCGAGGAGCCGGCGCATCGCGGACTCGACGCCGTAGCGTCGCGCCGCGGCCATGCCACGATCGGGTGAGAGGGCCATCCGGGGCAGGGGCGGCACGCCGGGTCGCACGGCCAGCCGGACGACGCGCTCGAGGTCGCGCAGGCTCTCCTCGGAGGCCAGGAGCCGCTCGCGCAGCGCGGGAGTCATGGGCTTCGGGGACCCCGGATCCCGAGCGGCATCCAGGATCCCGTCGATGCCCCCGAAGGCCGCCACGAGCGCGGCCGCGGTCTTCTCGCCGATCCCGCGTACCCCGGGCAGGCCGTCGGAGGGATCGCCGCGGAGGATGGACAGGTCGGCGTACTGTCCCGGAGGCACCCCGAATCGCTCGCGCACCGTCATCGGATCCATCGGCGTGTAGGGACGACCCCCGCGCGACGCCGAGGTTCCGCCGGTGAAGAGCAACGTCACGCGGTCGCTCACCAGCTGCACGAGGTCCCGGTCCCCGGAGGCGATGTCCAGGGGAGAGCGTGACCTTAGCGCCATGGTCGCGATGACATCGTCCGCCTCGCACTCCAGCGCGCCCACCCGCGGGATTCCCGTCTCGTCGAGCAGGTCGGCGAGGATGTCGACCTGGGGGGCGAGCGTGTCGGGGACTTCCTCTACGGCAGGCGCGGCCGGGCCAGCCTCATCCTGAACTCGGTGGGTCTTGTAGGTCGGCACCAGGTCCACGCGCCACTGCGGGCGCCAGTCGTCGTCCCAGCAGGCCACGATCGACGTCGACCCGCGTTCGCGTGCCAGGGCGCCGACCGTGTCGAGGAAGCCGCGCACGGCATTGACGGGCTGCCCGTCCGGGCCGGTGATGGACTCCGGCAGCGCGAAGTAGGCCCGGTAGTACAGCGAGGCGGAGTCGAGGAGCAGGGCGCTCACGCCCGCCATGGTGCCGTAGCGCGCTCCGCGGCGGGCGTGGGGGTAGCGTGAGGGAATGAGCCTCGCGCCCGCGCATGCCGACCTGGCCCATCGCCTCGACCAGGCCTCCGTCCGAGCCGACGAACTCGGCCTGACCGCTCTCCTCGTCACCCCGGGCGCAGACCTGCGCTACCTCACCGGGTACGACGCGGTCCCGCTCGAGCGGCTGACCTGCCTCGTGGTCCGCGGCCACGGGGGTAGCGCGGTGCTCGTCGTCCCGGCGCTCGAGCGCCCCGCAGCCGAGGCCAGCCCGGTGTCATCGCTGGGCATCGAGGTGGTGACCTGGGGCGAGACGGAGGATCCCTACGCGCTCGTGGCCCGGCTCGTCGGCGCCGGAGAGCGCGTGGGCCTCGATGACCGCATGTGGGCGGCGAAGGTGCTAGGCCTCAGGCGCGCCATGCCCGGTGTCCACCAGGAACTCGCGGGCGCCGCCATCAATGACCTGCGCATGCGCAAGTCAGGCGAGGAGGTGGCCTCGCTGCGGGCGGCTGGCGAAGCGATCGACCGCGTGCACGCCCAGGTTCCCGCGATGCTGCGCCCCGGGCGGACCGAGGCCGAGGTGGCACGAGACATCGCGGAGGCGATCCTCGCGGAGGGCCACGCGACCGTGGACTTCACCATCGTGGCCTCGGGCCCCCACAGCGCGAGTCCGCACCACGAGGTCTCGGGCAGGACCCTGCGCGTAGGGGATCCGGTGGTGGTCGACATCGGGGGCACCATGCCCGACGGATACTGCAGCGACTCGACCCGTACCTATTCGCTCGGCGAGCCCGGGGCCGAGTACGCCGAGCACTACGCCGCCCTCCAGGAGGCGCAGTGGTCCGCGGTGGAGTGCGTGCGCCCCGGCATCGCGTGCGAGGACGTCGACGCGGTGGCGCGCGGAGTGCTCGCGGGAAGCGGGCTCGGGGACTACTTCATCCATCGCACAGGGCACGGGATCGGGCTGGAGACCCATGAGGAGCCCTACATCGTCGCCGGCAATGCCCTGGCGCTGGATCCCGGAATGGTCTTCAGCGTGGAGCCGGGCTTCTACGTCGAGGGCCGATTCGGAGCGCGGATCGAGGACATCGTCGCCTGCGGGGACTCCGGACCGCTCGTGCTCAACAACCGGCCGCGGGACCTCTGCGTCGTGGACGTCTGAGGGGGCGTGGGGCATGGCCGCAGGAGTGACGGACATCGCGTCGGACTCCCCGGAGATCGACGACCTCCTCGCCCTCGTCCGGGACATCGCGGAGAGCGAGCTCGCGCCCCTCGCCGCCGACGCCGAGGAACGCGGGGAGTTCCCTCGGGACTCCTTGCGCGTCCTGGGCAGGGCGGGCCTCATGTCGCTCACCCAGCCCGAGGAGTACGGCGGCGGAGGCCTGCCCTACGAGCCCTACCTGCGCGTGCTCGAGGAGGTGTCCCGCCACTGGCTCACGGTGGGCATCAGCGTGAGCGTGCACAGCCTCGCGGTGTTCCCGCTCCTCGAGGCCGGGACGCCGGAGCAGAAGGCCGCATGGCTGCCGACGATGCTGTCGGGGGAGACCCTGGGCGCCTACTGCCTCTCCGAGGCGCACTCCGGCTCTGATGCCGCCGCGCTGCGCACCCGGGCGGAGCGCGATGGCGGCGACTACGTCGTCACCGGTGCCAAGGCCTGGATCACGCACGGCGGGGTCGCGGACTTCTACACCGTCATGGCCCGCACCTCCGACGATGGCCACCGGGGCATCTCCTGCCTGGTCGTGCCCGCCGACAGTGCCGGGCTGTCCTTCGCCGAGCCGGAGCGCAAGATGGGTGCGACCGCGTCGCGCACCGCCGGCGTCATCCTCGACGGCGTGCGCGTGCCCGCAGGGCACCGGATCGGACCCGAGGGCGCCGGCTTCCCCATCGCCCTCGCGGCACTCGACGCCGGGAGACTCGGAATCGCCGCGTGCGCCGTCGGCCTCGCGCAGGCCGCCCTCGACGCCGCCACGGCGTATGCCTGCGACCGTCGGCAGTTCGGTCGGCCCATCGCGGACTTCCAGGGACTGCAGTTCATGCTCGCGGATATGGCCACGCACGTCGAGGCGGCCCGGGCGCTCTATCGCGAGGCAGCACGGCGCAAGGACCGTGGGGAGTCCTTCAGCCGCCAGGCCGCCATGGCCAAGCTCTTCGCCACGGACACGGCGATGAGGGTGACCACCGACGCGGTCCAGGTCTTCGGCGGCTACGGGTACACCCGGGACTTCCCGGTCGAGCGCTACTTCCGCGAGGCCAAGGTGCTCCAGATCGTGGAGGGCACCAACCAGATCCAGCGCATGGTCATCGCTCGAGACCTCGTCGCGTCGCAGCGATGAGCGCGCAGGGAGACGGCTCCGGGCGGAGCCTCCTCCTGCTGGGCGGGCACATCTACGCGCCGCGGGACCCGTTCGCGACCGCGATGCTCACCCAGGGCGGCACGATCGCGTGGATCGGCGATGACGATGCCGCGCACGCCTATGCCGATGAGGTCGACGAGGTGGTGCACCTCGACGGCGCGCTTGTGGCTCCGGCGTTCGTGGACGCCCACGTTCACCTGACGGCACTCGGCCTGGCCCTGAGCAGCCTCGACCTGTCAGGCGTCACCGGAGCCGACGACCTGCTTGCGCGCCTTCGGGCCGGATCCGCCGAGAGCTCCGGGGTCATCCTGGGCCGCGGGTGGGACGACTCCGGCTGGGAGGAGCCGCGGATTCCGACGCGCACCGAGATCGACACAGTCGTCCGCGGGCGCCCGACCTACCTCACCCGGGTCGACGAGCACTCCGCGCTCGCATCGAGCGCGCTCCTCGCCCGGGTTCCCGGGGTGGAGTCACTCGACGGCTTCGACCCGGACGGCCCACTGCGCCGCGACGCTCACCATGCTGTCCGCGCCATCGCGCTCACCAGCGTGGGGCCGGACGAGCGCAGGAATGCCCAGCGGGTGGCTCTCGACCTGGCCGCGCGGCGCGGCATCGCGTGCGTCCACGAGATGGCCGGGCCCTCCCTCAGCAGCGAGGACGACCTCCGGGATGCGCTGTCCCTCGGCGCCGAGCCGGGGATGCCCGACGTGATCGGCTACTGGGGCGAGTTGGAGGCCATCGAGCGCGCGCGGGATCTCGGGGCGCACGGCGCCGCCGGGGACCTGTGCGTCGATGGATCGCTGGGGTCCCACACCGCGTGCCTGCGCGCCGCCTACGAGGACCGACCGGGCACCGTCGGCGCCGACTATCTCCACGTCGAGCAGGTGGCCCGCCACGTGGTCGCCAGCACGCGCGCCGGAATCCAGGCCGGCTTCCACGTGATCGGGGACCGGGCCGCCGACATCGTGGTCGACGGCCTGCTGAGCGCCGCGGACACCGTCGGTGCAGATGCCGTGCGCACATGTCGCCACCGCCTGGAGCACGTGGAGATGCTCGATGACCGCCACATCCGGGTGCTCGCCGACCTCGCTGTCGTGGCGAGCGTCCAGCCGGCCTTCGATGCGGAGTGGGGAGGGGAGCACGGCATGTACGCGGCGCGGCTGGGGCGCGGACGCGCCCTCACCCTCAACCCCTTCGCCGCCATGAGCGCAGCGGGCGTGTGCCTCGCGCTGGGGTCCGACGCGCCGGTGACGCCGCTGGACCCCTGGGGCGCCGTGCGGGCCTCCGCCTTCCATCGCAATCCCCACCATCGCGTGAGCGTGCGGGCGGCGTTCGCGGCGCACACCCGCGGCGGCCGACGCGCCGCGCGGGAGGAGGCCGCGCAGCCGGGGGTCCTGTCGGCCGGTGCGCCCGCGACCTACGCCGTGTGGCAGGTCGATAACCTCGCCGTGCAGGCACCCGATGAGCGCATCGCGGCCTGGAGCACCGACCCGCGGTCGGGGACACCGGGCCTTCCCGCGCTCGAAGGAGCACGTCCCGACTGTGCCCGCACGGTCGTCTCCGGGGTCACGATCTACGACCGGGGATCCCTGGCGTGACCCCCGAGACAGGCCCCGAGCCGAGCACCGAGCCGAGCACCGAGCCGCTGGAGCGCCCGCCTGCCGTGCACATCCCGGCCTGGATCCGTGCCGCGCTCGCCATCTCGTCCGGGGTGCTGCTGGCGATGGCGTTCCCCCCGGTCGGCGCGTCGCTGCTCGCCCCCGTCGCGGTGGCCCTGCTCGTGCTCGCGACGTACCGCGTGCGAGCCGGGTGGGGCGCGCTGCTGGGCCTCGTGCAGGGAGCGCTGTGCTTCGCCATCCTGCTGCGCTGGATGGCGGTCGTGGGCACGGACGCCTGGATCCTCCTCACCGCACTGTGCGCGGGATGGATGGCGCTTCTCGGCTGGGGACAGGCCCTCGTGACGCGGCTGCGCTGGTGGCCGCTGTGGGTGGCGTGCCTCTGGGTGGCGCAGGAGGCGCTGCGGGATCGCATTCCCCTGGGCGGATTCACCTGGGGCAGGCTCGCGTTCGCGCAGACCGCGACCACCCTCACCCCCTGGGCATCGATCGGCGGCGCACCC
This sequence comes from uncultured bacterium, assembly GCA_903909555.1. Lineage (GTDB taxonomy): Bacteria > Actinomycetota > Actinomycetes > S36-B12 > S36-B12 > Mxb001. The sequence goes on from CAIVWG010000006.1 coordinate 36,660, forward strand.
GCGGTGACGTTCGCGACGGCGCTCGCGGGTGCCGTCTTCGCGTTCCTCGTCGTCGTGCTGCTCGCCCGGCAGCCCCAGTGGCGGTCCTGGGCGGCGTCGGCGGTCGCGGGCCTGGTGCTGCTGGCACTGGCCGGTCTCGCGATCCCGCGACCCACCGAGGGCCAGGACGAGGGCGGCCCGGCCGAGCTCACCGCCGCGGTGATCCAGGGGAGCGTGCCGACCCTGGGCGTCTCCACCACCGATGACCGTCAAGAGGTCTTCGACCGGCACGTCACCCAGACGTTCGCCCTGGCGGACGAGGTCGAGGCCGGTGTCGCACCGCAGCCGGACTTCGTGGTGTGGCCCGAGAACGCCGTGGACTTCGACCCCTACACGACTCCACCGGTGGCCGAGGCCATCAGCGCGGCCGCGGACGCGATCGGGGCCCCCGTCCTCGTGGGCGCGATCATCGACGCGCCCGGGGACCCGTCCATGATCGCCAACGTGGGCATTGCCTGGGACCCGGTCGGCGGGCCCGCTGATCTCTACCTCAAGCGTCACCCCGTGCCCTTCGGGGAGTACGTCCCCCTGCGCCCGCTCATCGCGCCCCTGATCGGACGCCTGGACCGCCTGCGCCGCGACATGAAGGCGGGGGAGGAGACGGGAGTCCTTCAACTGGGTGACGCGCGCATCGGCAACGTCATCTGCTTCGAGATCGCCTACGACGACATCGTCCACGAGGCCGTCGTCGGGGGCGGGCGCATCCTCGTCGTCCAGACCAACAACGCGACCTTCGCCGGACTCGGCCAGCCCGAGCAGCAGTTGGCCATGTCCCGGCTGCGCGCCGTCGAGCACGGCAGGGCCGTGCTCGTTGCCGCCACATCGGGCATCAGCGCGGTCATCGGACCGGACGGATCGGTCATCACGGAGATTGCCGAGGGCGACGCGGGAGCGCTCGTCGAGACGGTGCCCCTCCGCGATTCCCTCACGATCGCGGATCGGCTCGGGGCCTTCCCGGAGTGGCTGGCCACCGCCGTGGCCGCGGCTGCCGTCGCGACAGCACTCGTGAGGCGCCGGGGGAGTGGCTGGTGACGTCGCGCCTCGCCTAGGCTCGATACCGTGATCGAATCGGACGAGGCGGCGAACGGACCGGGTACGGCCCGGGGCCCGCTGGAGCGCGTCCTTGTCATCATCCCCACCTACAACGAGATCGCCAGCCTGCCGGGAATCCTCGATCGCGTCCGCGCCAGCGTCCCCGGGGCCGACGTCCTCGTCGTCGACGACGGCTCCCCGGACGGCACCGGCGAACTGGCCGACGACCGGGCGGCCGCCGATGAGCGCATCCACGTCCTGCACCGCGCCGAGAAGGCCGGCCTGGGGGCGGCCTACCTCGCGGGCTTCGCGTGGGGGCTGGAGCAGGGCTACGACGCCCTCGTCGAGATGGACGCCGACGGATCCCACCGGCCCGAGGAGCTACCCCGACTCCTCGACGCGCTGGAGGAGGCCGACCTCGTCCTGGGCTCGCGGTGGGTGCCCGGGGGCACGGTGCTCAACTGGCCGGCCTCCCGCAAGGTCCTCTCGCGCGGAGGCAACCTCTACACGCGCCTCGCGCTCGGCATCCCCCTGCGCGACGCGACCGGCGGCTACCGGGCGTTCCGCGCGGGGACCCTGCGCGCGCTGGGCCTCCACGACGTGGCGTCGGAGGGCTACTGCTTCCAGGTCGACCTGGCCTGGCGGGCCCTGCAGCAGGGACTAGTCGTGCGCGAGGTCCCCATCACGTTCGTCGAACGTGCCGCCGGCACCTCGAAGATGAGCCGCGACATCGTGCTCGAGGCACTGTGGCGCGTGACCCAGTGGGGCGCGGCGCATCGGTGGGCGCAGGCGCGCGGTGCCCTCGACGGCGGGAGGTCGCGCTCCGCGGCCCCCCGAGCGCTGGGCCGAGCCCCCAGCAGCAGGCGCTGACGTGTCGACGGGCGCGAAGGTCCTGCTCGTGCTGTTCGGATACCCGATCGCCGAACTCATCGTGGCGATCGGCGTGGCGAGCGTCGTGGGCTGGTGGTGGGTCCTCGTGGCCTTCGTCGTCTGCATCCCGGCGGGGATCGGCATCATGCGCTACGGGGCGATGGCCACCGGTCGCACCTGGTCGGCGGCCGTGGCGACCCTGCGCCCCGACGGCGCGGGCGCCTCGCCACCCCTCGCCGTGGAGGCAGGCCCGGGGCGTCCGGCGGCCTCGCCGGCCTCGGCAGCCCAGCGCTCGCTGCTCATCCCGGCCGGCGCGCTCATCGCGGTCCCGGGCTTCCTCACCGACATCGCCGGCCTCGTGCTCCTGCTGCCGCCGGTGCGTCGCCTCATCGCCCGGCGACTCGAGGCGGCGATGCGCCGCTCCCTGCCGCCGTCGGCCTGACGGCGGGGTGCGGGGGAGCCGGTCATGATCGTACAATTGTTCGAATGATCGGTCAAACCTCCCGCCGGGGGAACCCGGGGAACGTTCCCCGCGTCCACGATGTTGAACGACATGGTCGATCGGCCGCGTCGCTTCGACGACAAGGAAGGCGCTGAGATGTCCGAGGGCACGCTGAGAGGCACCCGACTGGGGGCCACGAGCTACGAGAACGACGAGCACGTTGCTCCCGCGGAGCGCATCCTCGTTTCCTACGACTGCCCGCGCGGGCACGTCACCGTGGTGCCGTTCTCCACGGAGGCCGAGGAGATCCCGGTCCTGTGGGAGTGCCGCTGCGGGGCCGAGGGCCTGCAGCGCGAAGCATCACGACCCGAGGCCAAGGCTCAGCGCCCGGCGCGCACCCACTGGGACATGCTCATGGAGCGTCGCACTCTCGATGACCTCGAGGAACTCCTCGTGGAGCGCCTGGACCTGCTGCGCGACGCGCGCAAGTCCGCCTAATCCACAGCGTACTGTCGGCACGGCCGATCGACGAGTGCGGAGAAGCGGGACCCACCCCTACGCCGGGTCCTGCTTCTCCGCACTCGTTCGTTGCGGGTCCCATCGGCCGCGCTCGAGCAGCACCTCGCGGAGCAGGACGGGACGATCGGTCATGATCCCGTCGACGCCGCGGTCGAGGAGGGTCTCCATCGTCGGGCGGTCGTTGACGGTCCACACGTCGACGGGGATGCCCGCGGCCCGGGCTGCCGAGAGCAGATCCGTGCGCAGGCGGCCGGGCTCGCCGAGCACCCTCATGGGCACCTGAAGGCGCACCCCGGGTCCGAAAGTCACGGGCCGACCGGCACGCACCAGGAGCATCGCGCGCAGCACCTCGGGCGGGTGCGCTGCCGTGGCGACGCCGACGGGGAGGCAGCGGCGGGCGGCCCGCAGGCGGGAGCGGCTGAACGACGTGATGCACACGCGGCGCTCAGCCCCGGCCCGACGCACGGCGTCGGCGAGCGGGGCGATGGCGGCAGACTCCTTGACGTCGAGGTTCACTCGGGCGAGCGGGAAGGCCGCGAGCAGATCGTCGAGTCGGGGAACGCCCTCGGTGCCGCCCACGCGAGCCCGGGCCACATCGGCCCAGGTCATATCCCGGATGGTCCCGGAGCGGTCGGTCGTGCGGTCCAGGGTCGCATCGTGCATGACGACGGCGACGCCGTCACGGGTGGCACGCACATCGGTCTCGAGGTCGACGTATCCCAGGGACCACGCGTGGGCGAAGGACGCCATCGTGTTCTCCGGGGCGACCTCGGTACCCCCGCGGTGGGCGTAGGCGCGAACCCGCCGCGCGGCCTCGGGGTGGTCGGACACCGGTCCATCCTCCCAGCCTCGCTGAGGGGTCATGGCGCCGATAAGCGACATTATGTCATTTCTTGCGACGTCCGCTCACGGGTTCCCGGCCGTACACCCCCCGGCGGGTTGGCGTGCGCGGACCCCCGGCAGCCTGGGCCCATGTCCGACCGCCTGGCCGTCTTCGACCTCGACGGCGTCCTCGCCGACGTCCGCCATCGGGTCCACCACGTCGAGGGCCCCCGGCGGGACTGGGATGCGTTCTTCGCCGAGGCCCTGGCCGACCCGCCGCTGGCCGACGGCCTCGAGGCCGTGGCCGTGGCCGAGGCCGAGGGGCTCGCGATCGCCTACCTCACCGGGCGTCCCGAGCGCTGCCGCGCGGATACCGAGGCGTGGCTCGATCGGGTGGGGCTGCCGCCCGGTCCCCTGCTCATGCGCCCGGACCGGGATCGACGTCCCGCGCGGATGTTCAAGGTGGAGGCCCTGCGCGACCTGGCCCGCACGACCTCGATCGCCTACCTCGTCGACGACGATGCGGCGGTCGTCCTGGCCGCGTCAGAGGCGGGCTTCCCGGTGATCCACGCCGCCTGGATGGGCGGCGGCACCGAGGGTGTCGATCGGATCCTGTACGACGTCCAGGAGACAGAGGGACGCACGTAGCGTCGCCGGGCATCGACGAGTCGGCCAGAGGGCGCCGAACGACGCAGTGCGCGGGGCTCAGGCTCCCGGGGCGCGCGCCTATCCGGACAGCGGCCGCTGGCGCAGCGCGGCGAGTTCGGCGTCGAGGCTGTGCATGATCGGTCGCACGACGGAGTCGGGGATCGCCTCGGCATCGCGCAGCCGCAGGAGTTCCTCCTGCTGGGACTTGATGATGCCGCGCTGGTATCTGGTCACCTGCGACGCGGCCGTGACGCTCGGGTGCGGCACCCCTTCCGCGGCCCGCAATTCCGCGATGTACCGGCTGCGCAGGGCGTTGACCACGTCCTCCGGGGCGGGCTGACCGGACTTGATGCCCTCCTCCACCCAGTCGTCGATCTGCTCCAGCGCCTTGCCCGCGAGGGCGGCGCGGACCCGCCGCACCTCGTCCTCCTCCGGGCCGGCCGTGACTCCCACCCAGCGGGCGACGATCCCGAGCGTCGGGGCGAGCAGCAGGGTCGCGGTGATCACCATGAACGTCGTGGCCAGCAGGATGGACCGGTCCGGGAACGGCTCCCCGCTGGCGAGCGTGCTCGGGATCGTGAAGGCAGCCAGGCCCGACACCGGGCCCCGCGCACCGGCCCACGCGAGCACGATCCCGCTGCGCCATCCGATGCGGTCGGCACCGCTCCGGGTCGTCGCCTTGCCGAGGAGCACCATCGCGCCGACGAACGTCAGGCGTGCGAGGAGCAGCACGATGAGGATGAGCACGACGAGGACGGGGACGATGCTCCTGCCCCTCGCGTCGAGGTCCATGAACGTCTCGGGAAGCTCCAGCCCCACGAGGAAGAAGGCGAAGGCCTGCAGGATGAACGTGATCTGCCGCCAGGCCGCCACGGACGCGGGTCTCCCGCGGAAGCCGCTGTCGGTGGTCATCGCATTGGCCGCGATGAGCGCCGTGGTCACCACCGCGAGGATCCCCGACCCCTGGACCGCCTCGGCGCCGAAGTAGGCCGGGAACGGCGCGACCAGCACCATGACGTTGACGACGAGCGAGTCCGTCGACCGGCGCATGAGCAGCACGAGGAGGAGGCCGACGATGGCCCCCACCCCGATCCCGCCGAGCACGGCGAGGGCCAGGATGCCGAGGGCCTGCCCGCCGGTGACGGCCCCCGCGGACGCCGACACGAGGGCGACCCGCAGCAGCGTGAGGCCGGTGCCGTCGTTGACGAGGCTCTCCCCCTCGAGGATCGTCACGAGGCGGTGCGGAAGCCCCACGCGTCGCGCGATGGCGGCGACGGAGACCGCATCCGTGGGCGACAGCACGGCGCCGAGGGCAAGGGCGATCGCGAGCGGGATGCCGGGGATCACCGCCGTGGCGACCGCCCCGACCGCCACGGACGAGACGACGACAAGGCCGACGGCGAGCGCGAGGACGGGTCGAGACACCCGCCGGATGTCGACGTACGACGAGGACAGCGCCTCGCCGAAGACCAGGGGCGCGAGGACGAGGAGGAACACCGAACCCGCGTCATTGGGCGCGTTCGGGCCGAACGGGAGGACCCCGAAGAGGATCCCGGCAAAGAGCACCGGGAGGGCGATCCCCCACCCGCGGCTGCGCGCGAACGCGGCGACGAGGAGGGAGACCACCACCCCGGCGACGATCCCCTCGGTGATCTCCATGGCCTGGCGAGGCTAGCGCCCCGTCACGCCATGGCCAACTCCTCCGGAGCCGGGCACGAGCAGACCAGGTGTCGATCCCCGAAGGCCCCGTCGATCCGGCGGACCGGCGGCCAGTACTTGCGCCCCCGCAGGGAGTCCACGGGGAACCCGGCCGTGGCGCGGTCGTAGGGCAGGTTCCACTCCCCCACCAGGCACTCGGCGGTGTGGGGGGCGTGGCGCAGCGGGCTATCCTCCACCGCCCACTCCCCTGCCGCCACGCGGTCGATCTCGGCGCGGATGGCCAGCATCGCGTCGCAGAACCGGTCGAGTTCGGCCAGGCCTTCGCTCTCGGTCGGCTCGATCATCAAGGTGCCCGCGACGGGGAAGGACATCGTCGGGGCATGGAAGCCGTAGTCGATGAGGCGCTTGGCGATGTCGTCGACGGTGACGCCGGTCTCCTTGGTGATCGGGCGGATGTCCAGGATGCACTCGTGCGCCACGAGACCACCCGGGCCCGAGTACAGCACCGGGTAGGCATCGCCGAGGCGATGCGCGACGTAGTTCGCCGCCGTGATCGCCGCCTCGGTGGCCTGCTCGAGCCCACGCCCCCCCATGAGACGCAGGTAGGCGTACGGGATCGGCAGGATGCCCGCGGAGCCCCACGGCGCACCGCTCACCGGGCCCACTCCCCCGTCGGCCCGACCACGGCCCAGGGGGCCGGCCTCCGGACGCAGCGGGTGCGAGGGGAGGTACGGCGCCAGGTGCTCGCGCACGGCCACCGGTCCAACCCCCGGGCCCCCTCCGCCGTGCGGGATGCAGAAGGTCTTGTGCAGGTTGAGGTGCGAGACATCCGCCCCGAATCGGCCCGGCTTGGCCAGGCCCACCAGCGCATTGAGGTTCGCGCCGTCGACGTACACCTGTCCGCCCGCGTCATGCACCATGCCGCAGATCTCCTGGATGGCCTCCTCGAAGACCCCGTGCGTGGACGGGTAGGTCACCATGAGCGCCGCCAGCCGGGGCCCGTACTCGGCGATCTTGGCCCTGAGGTCGGCGACGTCGACGTTGCCGTGCTCGTCGCAGCCGATCACGACGACATTCATGCCCGCCATCACGGCGCTGGCGGCGTTCGTGCCGTGCGCGCTGCTGGGGATGAGGCAGATGTCGCGCTCGAGGTCGCCCTGGGCGCGGTGGTACGCACGGATCGCGAGGAGCCCGGAGAACTCGCCCTGCGAGCCGGCATTCGGCTGGAGCGACACCGCGTCGTAGCCCGTGACCTCGGACAGCCAGTCCTCGAGCCGGTGAATGAGCTCGACGAAGCCCGCAGCCTGGTCCAGCGGCGCGAAGGGATGAAGTCCGGCGAAGCCCGCCCACGTCACCGGCGTCATCTCGGTGGCCGCGTTGAGCTTCATGGTGCACGAGCCCAGCGGGATCATCGTGCGATCCAGGGCGAGGTCGCGGTCCGACAGCCTGCGCAGGTAGCGCATCATCTCGGTCTCGCTGCGGTAGTCGTGGAAGATCGGATGCCCGAGGTACGGCGAGGTTCGGCGCAGGCTCGCGGGAATCGCGCCCTCCCCCGCTGTCCGACCCGCCTCCGGTGACGCAACCCCGAACGCGGACAGGACCGCAGCGACATCCTTCGCACCCGTCGTCTCGTCGGTGGACACGCCCACGGTGGTGGCATCCACGAGGCGGAGGTTGACGCCCTGCTCCGCTGCCGCGGCGACGACGGCGGCAGCATCCGGCACTCGGACCTGCACCGTGTCGAAGAAGGCATCGTGGACGACATCGAGACCTGCGGCGCGCAGACCCGCGGCGAGGCAGGCGGCATGGAGGTGAGTCCGCTCCGCGATCTCGCGCAGACCGTCCGGGCCGTGGTACGCCGCGTACATCGCCGCCATGACCGCGAGCAGGACCTGCGAGGTGCAGATGTTGCTCGTCGCGCGCTCCCGCCGGATGTGCTGCTCGCGGGTCTGCAGCGCGAGCCGGTACGCCGGCTGGCCCTCGGCATCCACGCTGACGCCGACGAGGCGCCCGGGCAGCGCCCGCTCGAGGCCCGCGCGCACGCTCATGAATCCGGCATGGGGGCCGCCGAAGCCCAGCGGCACCCCAAAGCGCTGCGCCGAGCCGATGCAGACGTCGGCGCCCATCTCACCCGGAGGGGTGAGCATCGTGAGCGCGAGGAGGTCGCAGGCCACGGCCACGCCGAGGCCGCGCTCGCGGGCGGCGGACACCAGGGGTGCCGGGTCGCGCAGCGCGCCGGACGAGCCCGGATAGGACAGCAGCACGCCGTAGGCATCCGCGAAGGCGTCGAGGACACCCGGTCCGGCGGCCGAGTCGATGACCTCCAATCGGATGTCGAGCGGCTCCGCGCGCGTGGCGAGGACGGCCAGGGTCTGCGGGTGCGTGTCGGAGTCCACCAGGAACGTGCTGCGTTCCCCGGACGAGACGCGATGGAGCAGTGTCATGGCCTCGGCTGCCGCCGTGGGCTCGTCGAGGAGGGAGGCGGAGGCCACCGGGAGGCCGGTGAGGTCCTCGATCATCGTCTGGAACGCCAGGAGGGCCTCCAGTCGACCCTGGGAGATCTCCGGCTGGTAGGGCGTGTAGGCCGTGTACCAGGCGGGATTCTCGAGGATGTTGCGGCGCAGGACCGAGGGCGTGTGGCAGTCCGCGTATCCGAGGCCGATCATGTGCCGGTACGGCGTGGACGATGCCAGCCCGGCCAGCTCCTCGAGGACCTCCTCCTCGGAGACGGCCGGCGGCAGGCGCAGTTCGTCGCGCCAGCGGATCGACTCGGGGACCACGGCGTCGATGAGCTCGGCCACGCTGCCGTAGCCCACCGCCTGCGCCATGGCCTGCAGGTCCTCGGGACTGGCGCCCACGTGCCGGGCAACGAAGGGTGCAGCCTGGGTTGTCGTCTCTATCGTCATCGCTCGCCTCCAGCGATAGGCATCGGAGTACGCCGGCGGTCGCCGGCGCTTCTCCCCCTCTGGTCCCGCGGTTCACCGCGACCTGAGAGCTTCACCGCCGGGCCGTGCCGGTTGCGCACGGACCCGCGGCTTTCACCTTCGGTGGAGCAGCCGCCACGGCGACATGCTCTCTCTCCAGAGTTGCCTACCCGCGCGGTTCGGGTGCCTGAGAGTTTCCGGGGAGGTTGCTCCTTCGGCGCCGGCCCGGTGGCTCCGGGTCCAGCTCTCCCGCGCGGGGTCGATCAGCGAGGACAGCGTATCCCGGAATGGGCTAGACCGCTGCGTTTCGGGCCGCTCGGCGGGCCGAGAGCTCGTCGTCGACCGGGCCGGAGAACGACCCATCGGTCCGCTCACCGGGCAGGTTCGCCAGGGAACCCTCGACCTCCTGCCACACGCGTCCCACGGCGATCCCGAAGACACCCTGGCCCCCGCGGACGAGGTCGATGACCTCATCGGGGCTGCGGCACTCGTAGATGGAGGCTCCGTCGCTCATGAGGGTGATCCGGGCCAGGTCGTCTCCCCCGCGGTCGGCGAGGTGCCGGACGGCCGCGCGGATGTTGGGCAGGGAGACGCCTGTGTCGATGAGCCGCTTGACGATGCGCAGGATGAGGATGTCGCGGAAGGCGTAGAGCCGCTGGGTGCCCGACCCGCTCGCGGGCCTGATGCTGGGCTCCACGAGCCCGGTACGCGCCCAGTAGTCGAGCTGGCGGTAGGTGATCCCGGCCGCGGAGCAGGCGATCGGCCCGCGGTATCCGAGACTGACCGCTTCGGAGCGCAGGACCCCGTCGTCGAAGAGACCCGGCTGGTCGACCGTCGCCGGGACCGTCACATCCCCTGCGGGGGACGGTGATCCCGACATGCCCGTCTGCACCCTCACGGTCACCTACCCCTCGCCGACCGGGGCGGCGTGCACGCCCGGAGGAGCAACGCTAGGGCGGCGGGACCCCCGCGTCAACGCGACCCGCCGGTAGCGGCCGCGAGTGCCGGGCGCCGGGGTGGGTCAGTCGCGCGAGCCGAAGTCCTCCGGGGAAATCTGGTCGAGGAACTCCCGGAAGCGCTCGACCTCGTCCTCCTCCTCGTCCGGGATGCTGACGCCTGCCTGGTCGAGCACCGTGTCCGCGGCATAGATGCGCGAACCGGTCCTCAGCGCGAGAGCGATTGCATCCGACGGGCGGGCGCCGACGGTCGTGCCGGACTCGAACACGAGTTCCGCGTAGAAGACGCCGTCCTCCAGGGCCGTGATGCGGATCTCCTTGAGAGGTGCGGAGAGCGCAGCGATGACATCGCGCATGAGGTCGTGCGTCAATGGCCGCTGGGGGACGACACCCTGCTGCGCGAAGGCGATCGCCGTGGCCTCGACAGCCCCGATCCAGATGGGGAGGTAGCGGTCGCCCTCCACCTCGCGCAAGAGCACGATGGGCTGGTTGGAGGGCATCTCGACACGCACGCCCACGACGTCCACCTGGTGCATGTCCTCAGACTATCCCGGCTCGGGTGGCGCGCCAGGCCCGCGCAGGGCCGGACCCCGGCGCCGCCGATCTCACCGTGAGGAGAAGCGGGGTGCCCTAGGGCAGTCCCGAGCGGACGAGCGTGAGGTGGAGCTCGATGCACAGCGCGAGAAGCTGACCGGTCACCTCCCGCTGATGGCTCCTCGAACGCGCCGCCTGTCGCGACGAGCCCCCGGGGCCATGCGGGGCCAGCGCCTGCTCCACGAGCCCGATCTCGCGGTCCGCGGCGACGCGAAAGGGGCGCAGGTGCCGCGGCTCGATCCCGAAGCGGCCGAGCTCCGCGACGATCGCGCACACGGCCAGGGCATCGGTGTCGCGGGCCCGGATGAGGCCGTAGCGCTCGAGGTCGGCGATGGTCTGCCGGTCCAGCCCCGAACGCTCGGAGAGTTCCGGCACGGTCATGGGACGAGCGGCGCGCGGACGGAGGTCTCGCGCACTGACCCCGGGCGCCTCACCCGAGGGATCGCCGCGGTCGAGCACGTCGCGGATGACGTGAAGAGGCAGGTACTCGTCGCGCTGCAGCCGCAGGATCCTGCGCAGTCGAGCCAGGTCACCCTCGTCGTAGCGCCGGCTGCCCCTCGTGGTGCGCCCCGGCGACACGAGACCCTGGTCCTCCAGGTAGCGCACCTTCGACACGGTGAGGTCGGGGAACTCCTCCTGCAGGGCGGCCACCGCGGCGCCGATGCTGAGAGGCCGGGTCGACGCGCTCAGGCCGATCCGCCCACGAGGTAGGCGAAGCGGTACTTGCCGATCTGGACTTCATCACCCGGCTCGAGCAGCCGGTCCTCGACGCGCTGCCGGTTGACGTAGGTGCCGTTGAGGCTCTCAGTGTCCTGCAGGCGCCAGCCTTCGGCGGAGCGGGTGAACTGCGCATGGCGTCGACTCACCGTCACGTCATCGAGGAAGAGATCGGAGTCGGGCTCACGGCCGGCCGTGACGACGTCGCCCGTGAGGAGATAGGTGGCTCCCTCGTTGAGTCCGCGCCGGACGACCAGTACGCCGGCACCCTCCGGCACGCCGGCCATGATGCCCGACCCCACGGCGGGCAGGGACCCGGACGACACGGGTCCGAAGGCTCCGACGAAGGTCTCCTCCGACTCGGTCGGGAGGGCAGCGCCGCATCGACGGCAGAAGCGGTCGCCCGGGTCGGCGACGTGCTGGCAGGCGGACGGATCGTCCCCCACGTCACTCCCCGCCGGTGAGTTCGCGGTAGGCGGCCGCGTCCATGAGTCCGTCGCGCGGACCCGTGACCGCCACCTCGACGAGCCATCCGCCACCGTACGGATCGGAGTTGATCGTCTCGGGGGCCTGACCGAGGACCTCGTTGACCGCGGTGACCTGACCGCTCACCGGTGCGTAGATCTCGCTCACGCTCTTCGTGGACTCGACCTCGCCGCACGGCTCGTGCGCCACGATGGCATCCCCCACCTTGGGGAGGCTGACGTACACGATGTCTCCCAGTGCATCCTGGGCGTAGTCGGTAATCCCGAACGTCACCGCATCCCCACCGGCATCACGGACCCACTCGTGGTCCTTCGTGTAGCTGAGCTCGTCGGGGATCACGTCGCCTCCTCGCGCGGATGGTTGTGGTTCTACCACCGCGAACCTATCCGTGAGGGCCTGCACAGGCAAGGAGATCACTCAGGCACGTCGCCGCGCCTGGCGGCAGGGGGCCCGGCGGCGGCCCGGATGACGTCGGACCACGTGTCGAGGATGGCGCGGGCCCGGCCCTCCTCGTCGGCCTCGACCCAGAGGCGGATCCGGGCCTCGCGGGCATCGGGAACCACCAGGCACCAGGCACCGTCGGCCTCGACGATCCGCAGGCCCTCCGTGGCGTCCTGATCGAGACCGGTGGCGCGGTGCTGGATCGCGGCCATGACCGGCGCCTTGCTGGTCCAGGGGGTCGCCACGGCTGCGCTGAGCATGACCGATCGGGGAATGCGCGCATCGATGGCGCTGAGCGTGAGCCGGGTGCGGGCGACGAGTCCCACGAGGGCCAGCGTCGTGGCGACGGCATCGGGGTAGGGGCCCGTGCCGCTGATGGCGAAGCCCCCGCGCCCGTCCGCGGCCAGGATGGCGCCGTCGTCGGGAACGTAGGTGCCGTCCGAGTGCACGCGCCGAACGCCCACGCCATGGAAGTGGGCGACCGACTCCGCCACCCGGCTCGCCTGCATGGGGAGGGTCACGTGACCCGAGGAGGATTCCGCCGCGACAAGGTCCATCACCACGAGGAGAGCCCTCTCGTCCGAGAGCACCTGACCCTTCTCGTCCACGAGGGTGAGCCGTTCGCCGTGCTCGTCGATGCGGACGCCGAGGTCGGCCCCGTGGACCAGCACGCGACCGGCAAGCTCGCCGAGGGGATCCTCCTGACCGCGACCCTCGCTGGCGCGCAGGCCCAGGGAGACCAGGTCGACCCCGGTCCGCTGGAGAACCTCGGCGATGACGCGTCCCGCTGCTCCCCCGCCGGAGTCCACGACCACCGTGAGCGTCCCGGGGCCCACGCCGTCCAGGCGAGTCGACTGCACGAGGTGCTCGGCGTACTCCTCGAGCACGCCCGGGGGCGTCGCGAGCGTGCCGATGAGGCCGGGAACCTGGCGTCGGTAGTCCCGTCGGTCGTGGATCCGCTCCAGGTGCCGAGCCTGTTGCTCGGAGATGTCGTGTCCCCGGGAGTCGGCCATGAGGAGATCGAGACGTTCGTGGGCGGATCCGCGGACGCGGGCAAGGAGCCCGGCGTCGGCGTGGACGCGGGTGTCGTGCCGCCAGGTGGGCGTCGGCACGGCCCCGAGGACGCGCACGGCCGTCCCCGACGCCGACACCGCGCCGGCCATGACTGCCGCGTAGGCGCGCCCGGCCGTCGAGTCGTCATGTCCCACGCTCACGACGGCGTCCTCGGGCAGGCTGCTCACCAGCGCGAGGGCCATGCGAACGACGACCTCGGGCGACAGGTCCACCCCGATCGTTCCCGAGGCGCCCCCGCGGGCCAGCAGGCGACGCCGCCCGCGGGTGTCCCAGGCGATGGTGCCCTCGACGATGCTGCCCGACTCGAGCGTCTTGCCGGGGTAGACGAGCGTTCCGGCGCGCACCTCGACCTCTTGCTCGAGGGTGCTGTCGTCAGACACCACCGCGCCCTCGTCGACCCTGCTGAGCGCCCCCACCTGGCAGCCTCGGCCGACCACGCAGCCCCGCAGGAGGGCTCCCGAGCCGAGGTAGACGTTGTCGTGGATGACGACCCGGTCGAGATCGGCGGACGCGCGGACGATGCACCCCGAGCCGACGACGGAGTGGGCTCCCAGCCGTGCGCCACCCTCGACGGTCGTGCGCGACCCGATGTAGGCGGGACCCTCGATCTCCACGGTGGCGGCCAGCGAAACTCCCTCGCCGATCCACACGCCGGGGCGCACCTCGTGCCCGGGGATGTCCAGCCGCACGCGACGCTCGAGGGCGTCCACCTGGACCCGCCGGTAGGCGGGCAGGTCGCCGACGTCCTCCCAGTAGCCATCCGAGACGCGCGCGCACACGGTGGCACCGCGGGCGAGGAGACGCGGGATCACATCGGTGGACCAGTCCCATTCGCGGTCGGAGGGCATGTCCCGCAGGACGCGCGGGGACACGACGTAGATCCCGGTGCTCACGGTGTCGCCGAAGACCGTGCCCCAGCCGGGCTTCTCGTGGAATCGGGTCACCCGGCCGTCGCCATCGGTCTCGACGAGCCCGAACTCGCGGGGATCGGCTCTTCTCACCGTGCAGAGGGTGAGGTCAGCCTGCCGGTCGTGGTGGAACGCCCGCAGTTCCGACAGGTCGAGGTCGGTGACGGCATCGCCCGACACGACGAGGAAGTCGTCCTCCCACTCCCCCGCCGCCAGGCGGACGCCGCCGGCCGTGCCGAGGGGGCGATGCTCCGTGGCGTAGGCCAGGTCGACGCCGAACTCGGACCCGTCGCCGAAGTAGCGTCGAAGCGCGGTGGACAGATGCTGGACGGTGAGCACGATCTCGTCGACGCCGTGATGCTGAAGCAGGCGCATCGTGTGCTCGACCATGGGCCGTCCCACGACGGGGAGGAGCGGCTTGGGCACAGCCGTCGTCAGGGGGCGCAGGCGGCTGCCGAGGCCGCCGGCCATGACCACCGCTCTCACGGCGAGGGCCTCCCCACCATGGTCCCGGAGGCCACGATGCGGCGAGTCTGGTCGAGGTAGAGGACGGCGGCGTACCAGTAGAGGCCGAGGCCCCAGAACGCGAACGCCCAGCCGATCGCGGAGAGAGCGTGCTGGAGCGCACTCGTCCCGGAGCCGGCCAGGATCAGCGGGAAGGCCCAGAAGAGCGCGAAGGTGCCGGCCTTGCCGAGGTAGTGCACGGGAAGCGCCGTGAGCCCGTGCCTCCTCAGCACGGGGACCAGGCCGAGGAGGACGAGCTCCCGCAAGACGAGCAGCCCGACGAACCACCAGGGCACGAGGTCTCGCAGCGCCAGGCCCAGGAGCGTGGCCACGATGGTGAGCCGGTCCACGAGGGGGTCGAGCACCTGCCCGAGCCGCGAGACCTGGCCGGTGCGCCGGGCGATCACCCCGTCGGCCCAGTCGCTGACCCCGGACACCGTGAGGACGACGGCGGCGGCGAAGTCGGCCTGGCGGACCAGGACGAGCCACAGGAAGAGCGGGATCAGGAGGAGCCGGAAGAGGCTCAGGGCATTGGGGACCGTGAGGATCCGGTCCGTGTGGACGGTCTCCTCGCTCACGAGTGGCGGCCGGCGGCCCGGCGGCCGCGCTCCTTCTGTCCGCGGCCCACGATGAGGGCTGCCCCGCCCAGGATGAGCAGCAGTCCGCCCAGGGACCCGGCGACGGCGCTGACCGTCGCCCCCTGGACCAGCGGGCGCGCCCCGGGAGACCGGTACTCCAGGCGCAGCGAGGCGGAGACGCCCGGTGAGCCATCGGCATTCATGAGGACGAGGGTGCCCCCACCGAGGTCGGCGCCGCTCAGCTCCGTGGGGCTGCCGGTGGCGGATGCCCGCCACAGGGACTGCGCCTCGGGAGGGGGAGGCACGCCGCTCCCCGGCACCGAGACGCCGGTCCATCCGCCACGGTCGCGTTCGGCCACGGTGTAGGGGAAGCCGAAGAGGTACTCGTCCACCTGGGCCGTCTCACCGGTGCCCACGAAGATCGCGGCGTCGCTCTCGGGGACGACGACGAGGACGAAATCGCCGACGACATCGAGCAGTTCGGTGGGCGAGAGACCCCCCTGGGCCAGCCCATCCGACACGGACGGGGGGAGGTCTCCGGCCTCCAGGCGGGCGCTCACGCCGTCGATCACGACCGCGGTGTCGGAGTCCGCGGACACCACGTCGCCGAGGGGCTGGTCGACGACGCCGGAACGGCCCACCACCTCGACGACGCCGAAGGCGGCCACGGCGGCCGGTACCGCCAGCGCCATGGCGAGGCAGCCCAGGCAGGCCAGGATGACCCCGAGCGAGATGCGGATCACCCGCCACGCCCTCATCGCGCCCCCACGTCGCCTCGCATGCGGCTAGTCCCGGGCCACGGTGAGAATGCCCAGGCACATCTCGTCGGTAGTCCCCTCTCCCCAGGTGATGTAGCGCGGCTCGGTCTCCGACAGCGCGGGCAGCTTCGAGCGCAGGCCGGCGTCATGCGTGCACGTCACCTCGAGGGTGTCGCCAGCCGACAGGGCGAGCGGCTCCTCCAGCGGCACGGCTCCCTGTCGGTCGAAGTCCCAGTTCTTCACGTCGAGCAGGGTGACCTCATCATCGGTACCGGGGTTGGCGACGATGCGGATCGTCCGACCGAGCAGGTGCATGTGCCCGGCTGCGGCGTACACCGTGATGTCCTGGTCGACGTCGTGACGGCAGGACTGCGTCGGGCCTGACTTCGGCTCGACGAGATCACCGCCGCACAGGAACTGCAGGCCCCAGATGGTGCGCAGCGACTCTCCCCCGAATCGCTCGATGGTGTTCTCCACCGCGGCTTCGCGGTCGCACAGCGCACCCGACTCGTCCTCGGTGCACGGAAGCTCCACGGGGGCCGGGAGGAGCAGGGTCTCGAGGGCCTTCAGGTCGCGGGTCCCCGGGACGGTGCGTAGGTCCACCGACGTCACGTCGCCCCCGTCGCCGGCAAGGAGGTTGTAGTGCACCTGAAGGATGACGCTGCTCCCCGCCGGCAGGAACACGCCCGTGCCCTCCGGGTAGCGCGACTCGCGGCCGCCGGGAGCCCACGCGGCCAGCCAGGGCGCGGAATCGAGCGAGCTGACGCCGCCGTCGGATCCCGCCGGCGGAGGAAGGTCGGGCCCACCGAAGCACGTCCAGCCCTGGCCGTCCTCCTCGGCATCGCGCTGCTGCGCCGCCTCAACCTGACTGGGGTCGACCCGGTAGAGGATCGCGTGGTGCACGATCTCGGGATTGCCCGGCGCGAAGCGCACGCCGGTGATGAAGCGGTCGTCCGGGGTCCCCGTCTCGAGCAGGAAGCAGCGGTAGTCATCGGTCGACGTGCCCTGCGCGCGAGGCGCGTAGGGCTCCCCGAGCGCGACCGTGACGAAGGGCGTGTCGGCCCCTCCCGCCGGCGCCTCGGCGTCGGGCATGGCGGAGGGAGCGTCGCCCTCCGGCGTGGCCGAGGGCACCGACGAGGGGCTCGAGGAATCGGCCGGGGAGCCCGAGGGAGCCCCCGCAGCGCATGCGGCGAGGAGCACGGCGCTCACGAGGGCGGGCGCCCAAGCCCAGGTCCGGGCGGAGGAGGGATTCACCCCCTCATGCTACGGGGCAATCCCGCCCAGGGCGCTGCAGGAGCGACAGCGCCGCACGCGCTAGGCCCCCGGGAGGTTCCACGCCGAGATGACGTGCTGATCCCGCTCGAACCCCAGGATGGACACCGCGCCGGCATCGAGGGCCCAGAGCCGTCCATCGCCCGCGGGCAGCCCCAGCCACGTCGCGGTGAGGATTCGCAGCAGGTGCCCGTGCGCGACCAGGATGCAGTCGCGTCCCGCAGCGATGTCGGGCTCGCACCGCGCGATCACGCGAGCCGCGCGTACGGCGACGTCGTCCGGAGTCTCTCCGGGCGAGTGCTCTCCGGGGATGATGGGACCCTTCCAGATCGTCCACTCGGGGTCGCCGAGCTCATCGCGGATGTCGGCGGTCGTCTTGCCCTCCCATCCGCCGTAGTCCCATTCGAGCAGGTCGTCGTCGATCGCGGTGGGTGTCAGGCCTGCCCGCGCGGCGGTGGTCCTCGCGCGAGACAGGGGCGAGCACCGGACCTGCGCGGGGTGCAGCGTCGCCATCATCGGGGCCAGCGCGCGCGCCCGTGCCTCCCCGTCGGCTGTCAGCGGGATGTCCGTCCGGCCCGTGTGCTGCCCGCTCAGGCTCCAGGCGGTCTCGCCATGGCGCAGCAGGATCAGTCGGCCGTGCGCCATGGTGACCTCCGCATCCGTGTCAGGGCCGGGACGCTACCGCACTCCCCCGGAACCTGACCCGCTCCCGATGTCAGCGACGCGGCGCCTGGGAGAGCGCGTAGCACGCCACGGCGACCGCGGCGGCGACGTTCAAGGAGTCGATCCCGCCGGACATCGGGATCCGCGCCCGGCGCTCGCTCAGGCGGAGGACCTCCGCGGACAGCCCCTCCCCCTCTGTCCCGACGGCGAGGGCCACGCGGGCGCTGCGTCGTGCCGCCAGCGCCGCGTCGAGCGTCTCGGCCTCCGGATCCGGGGTCAGCGCGAGAAGCGAGATGCCCTGCTGAGCCATGCGGGACAGGTCGGCGTCCCAGTCGTCGCTGCGCGCCCACGGGAGGTCGAGCACGGCGCCCATCGACGTCTTGACCGCGCGGCGATACAGCGGGTCCGCGCACCTCGGCGACAGCAGGATCCCACCGATGCCGAGCGCAGCCGCAGAGCGGAAGGCGAGGCCGACATTCGTGGCATCCACGAGATCCTCGAGCACCAGCAGGTGCGCCGCCGAATCGATGATGCCGGCCACCGGGCGGGCTGGCGGCCGGCGGACGACAGCGAGTGCCCCCCGGTGGACCCGGAAGCCGGCGATGGCGTCGATCACGTCGCGCGACGCCACGAGCACGGGACCGGCGTAGTCAGCCAGGGACAGGGCGAGCGACGGCAGCCACTTGGGCGCCGTGAGCACCGAGGCGACGTCGAGGCGGGCGCGGGCGGTGCGCTCGATGACGAGGCGGCCCTCGGCGATGAAGTAGCCGCCCTCGGGCTCGACCCGGCGGCGAAGGTCGGTGTCGGTGAGGCCTCGGTAGGGCTGCAGGCGCGGGTCCTCGGGGTCGAGGACGTCGACGAGCTGCCATCGAGGAGGGAGGGCCTCGGGGACATCAGGGTGGCGCATCGCCCCGGGCGTCCTCCTGCTCGAGCACCTCGGCGAGGTCGGACAGTCGATCGAGTCCGCGCAGCGGCTGCGCCATGCGGTGGTTGCCGGCCAGGGCCTCCCTGTTGCGCGCGAGGAACGACCAGTAGCCGGCCGTCACGGGGCAGCCGCGCGGGCCGACGCGCTGCGTCGGCGCGTAGGCGCAGCCGCGGCACAGGTCGGTCATCCGGTGGATGTACGACCCTCCTCCGGCGTATGGCTTGGTCGCCATCCGCCCTCCGTCCGCGTACAGCGCCATGCCGACCACGTTCGCGGCCATCACCCAGGGATAGGCGTCGACGTACGACGCCGTGAACCACTCCGTCGTCTCCCGGGGGTCGTAGCCGTGCTGGAGGGCCCAGTTGCCCAGGACCATGAGCCGCAGTATGTGGTGGTTCCAGCCCCGCTCGTCGACCTCGCCCAACGCCGTCGCCAGGCAGCGCGCGGTGAGTGCCGATGCGTCCAGGTCCCGCCACCACGCCGGGAGAGGCTCGTGCGCGGACAGGGCATTCGAGGACGACACGTAGTCCTCGCCGAAGAACCAGTACAGGTGCCACACGTAGTCGCGCCAGCCCATCACCTG
>CAIVWG010000007.1 GCA_903909555.1 uncultured bacterium
CATCGCCTCGATGATGCCCGCGACATCGGCCGCGAGCTCGTTCACGTTGTAGGCATCGATGCTCTCGGGCTTGTCGCTGAGGTTGTAGCCGCGCTGATCTGGGGCCACGACCCGAAAGCCCGCCCGGGCCAGAGCGACGACCACTGGGCTCATCCCGCGCCAGAACTCCGGGAAGCCATGGAGAGCGACGACGAGTTCGCCGTCCTGAGGACCGGCTACCGCGCAGTGCAGGCGGATGCCGTTGGTGACAACGTCATGGAGCTCGACTTCCACCCCGTCGATGGGACTCGTCACGCCCTGACCATAGCCGCGCCCACAGGGCGGCGAGGCCCTCACCCGGATAGACCGCGCCGAGGGTTCGTCGACGGGAACACACATCACGATGGGACCACAAGCGCTCCCCGAGGTGCGATTGAGGGCCGGATGCTCCTGACCGCGCGTCACGGGTCTCCTCGGCGCCATCGTCGGGACTGACGCGTCCGGTGTCCGCTCGTCGTCAGGAATCGTGCGTCGACCGGGCCATGTCGCTGGCCACGCTGAGGATCCGCCAGCCGTCACTGCGACGGCGCAGGAGGAAGACGTCGACGGCTTCCACAGTGCGATCGGCGAAGTTCATCGTGAAGGCCTGGCGGACGCAGGCGACATCCCCGATGACCTCGATGCTCCGCTCGCCCGGAGTCTCGGAGTAGCCGTGATCCTGCAGGTCGTTGCGCATCTGGGACTGCGCGTACTCCTGGAGGTCCATGAGGGAGACGGTCACGTCCTCGGGGAACACGCGAAGGGCGAGCAGGGCCCGCTCGTCGAACACGGCCGCGAATGCCTCCCAGTCCGGTTGGCTTCCCGCGTCGAAGGCAAGGGCTGCGTAGGCGCCGTCGACGGCGTGCCCGATCGCAACGTGGGGCTCAGGCATGGCCGACTTCGTAGGTGTGCGTCTCCACGCCGGCGGTCGACAGGAGGGTGTCCATGTCCCGGATGGCCTCGCGCGCGGCGAGGTCGTCGCGCAGCCACGCGTGGAAGTGCGCGAGGACGGCTCCCTGCCAGGCCCGCTTGGCGGTCGCGCCGGGCACGAGCCGCTCCATCGGCTGCACTGATCGAGCGACCAGGGGCCAGTCGCCCGGACCTTCCGGGAAGATCTGAGCGACCCGTCCGACGAACTCGCCCATCCAGGCCTGGCCGAGTTCGATGTCATCGACGAAGTGGTTGTGGTCGGCGCGAGCGAGGGACACGACCCGCTTGCGGCTCGCCGGGAGCTGCGCCGCAAGGGTCAACTGGCCGTAGAGCGGCAGCAGCGAATCGCGGTCCGCGGCGAGAATCATGGTGGCGGGGTCGCTGAGCCACGGCGCGAGGATGAGGTCATTGAAGACCTGCGATCCCTGGACGATGGGTGAGTCATCGTTGGCCGGGCACATCGCGGCGACCGCGGAGACCCGTGAGTCCGCGGTGGGCGACACGAGGCTCGAGTAGCCCCCGAAGCTCGCACCGGTGACTCCGACGCGCCCGTCGCGTACCGGCAGTCGCACGACCGACTCGGAGATGAGGAAGGGGATGTCCCCGACCCTGGCCTCGGCGTTGTCCCGCGCGTGGCGCAGGAGGGCCTCGGGATCACCGAGGGGCTCCTGCTGTGCGAGGAACGCATCGACCTCGGGGAACGTCGTCCCCCCGACGTCGGGGGACACGACCACGTAGCCGTGGCTCGCGAGGTGGGTGCCCAGGAACGTGGACTCGCGTCGGAAGCCGGCCCAGCCGTGGATGAGGAGGACGAGGGGGAAAGGCTCCTCGGCCGCGCGCCACTCGGCGTCGCGCACGGCCTGCTGGGGCACGAGCTCCTCCGGCGTCGACACGCCATCGGCGGCCCACCCGGGCACGAACCAGTCCATCGCGGCCGGGTCGAGGTCCTGGCCGACATAGGCGTCGGTGCAGGGGTACCAGATCTCGACCGTGAGGGTGCGCTCGCGCGCCGCGTCGGTCCAGGTCTGGGTCTCCACCCCCACGGGGAAGGGCCCCCGGGTGAAGGGGTCGTACGTCTCCGGTGTCACGGGCGCGCCTCAAGCTCGGCCTCGGTGACCGGGGTCGAGGAGCCCAGGCCCGCGTAGACCTGGGGGCGGCGCCAGCGCAGGTAGAGCGCCCGCAGGACGCCCCCGAACAGCGCCACGAAGACGACGGCGACGAGGGCGGAGTTCACGAGCCCGCCGCGGGCCGTGAAGACGTCGATCTGGCTGATGATGAGCAGCGTCAGTGTGGCGAGGGCGACTGCGGCCACGATGGGTGCCACGACGACCTTCCAGACGGACTGGCCGCGACGGTCGCGGGCGAAGTAGGCCACGATGGCGATGGCGGCCAGGCACTCCATGAGGGGAATCGCGATGACGGCCGGGGTGGATCCGAGCACGTAGAGATCGAGGTAGGGATCGAGCCCGAGCAGGAAGAACGCCAGGACCACGATGAGCGTGAAGGTGGAGTGGGTGAGGCTGCCGACCCAGGGCGAGCCGAAGCGCTGGGACACCTCACCGAACTTGCGCGGGATGGCGTCATCTCTGCCGAGGGCGAGGAGATATCGAGCTGCGGCGTTGTGGAAGGCCAGGACGGACGCGAACCAGCTCGTCACCACGAAGATCGCCATGAGAGCCAGCGCCCACTCGCCGGCGTACTGGGTGGCCGCGGTGAAGAACATGTTGATCGGGTCGGCGTTGGCCGTGTCCACGGCCCCCTGTGCCCCGAAGGCCATGACGATCCACCACGCGACGAACGCGTAGAGCAGGACCAGCAGGAGGATGGCGCCGTAGGTGGCGCGGGGGATGGACCGGTCGGGATTGCGCGTCTCCTCGACGAAGAGGACGGTGGCCTCGAAGCCGGCAAAGGCCGCGATCGTGATCGCGAGCATGGCCCCCGGATTCCCGGCGAGGATCTCGGTGGGATTGAACGGTGCCAGGCTCAGTCCGTCTGCTCCCCCCGCGATCACTACGGCGACGCCGACGGCAAGGAGGATGGCCACCTCGCAGATCATGATCACGCCCAGGACTCGGGCATTGAGCTCGACCTTGAGGATGCCGAGGGCCCCCATGATCACCGTGGCGATGAGCGCCCACAGGACCCAGGGTGTCTCGAGGCCGAACTGCACGAAGAGTGCCTGGGCCAGGATGGCTAAGACGCCGACCGCGCCCGTGGCGGCGATGGCGTAGGCCACGGTGACGAGGAAGGCGGCTCCGAGGCCGACCGTGCGACCGAGGCCCTCGGTGACGTAGATGTAGAGACCGCCCGCGCGACGCACGTGCTTGGCCATCGCGACGTAGCCCACCGCGAAGATGAGCAGGATGACGCCGGTGACGATGAACATCGCGGCGGTCCCGATCCCCCCGCGGCCGATCGCCAGGGGGATGGCGCCGATGGCGAAGCCCAGGGGAGCGGCTGCGGCCACGACGAAGAAGACGATGTGGCGGGCGCCCAGGGCGTTGCGGGACAGAGTCTCCGGCGTCGTCGCGGAGCGAGGATCGGTGGTCGCCACGGAGGCTCCCTTCAGGAGTGCCAAATCGCTTTGGCGCGATGCGGCGAAGTGTGCCAAAGCGCTTTGCCTCTGTCAACGGTTCGTCGGTACCCTGCGCCTATGAGCGCTCGCCCCACCCTGGCCGACGTGGCCCGGGCGGCCGGCGTGTCTCCCACCACCGCCTCCCACGCCCTGAGCGGCAAGGGGCGGGTGGATGAGCGCACCAGGGCCGAGGTGCGCCGGGTCGCCGACGACCTGGGCTACGTGCCCAGTCGAGCGGCCCGGAGCCTGGCGCTGGGGCGCTCCGACACGATCGGCCTGCTCCTTCCCCAGCTCGCCCAGATGCCCCTCGACGAACTCCTCAGCACCGACTGGTACGGGCGGGCCGCAGCGGCCGCCAGCCACGCAGCGCTCCGGCACCAGCGGGCACTCGCCGTGCTCCCGCCGATCAGGACGCCCGCGGACCTGTCGGCCTTTGCCCTGGACGGAGTGATCGTCCTGGATCCCATCGTCGACGACCCGCGCTGGCCGGCGCTCGTCCACTCCTCCATGCCGATGGTGCTCCTCGGCATCGACCCATCCGGGCAGTTGGGACCATCCGTCGTCGCCGACCTTGCTCACGGCATCCGTGCGCTCCTCGATCACTTGCACGAACGCGGCGCGAGGAAGATCGGCGTGGTGGCCACCGACATCGCATGGGCGGCCGGTGACGAGACGCTGGTGGCGTACCGCGACTGGTGCCGTACGCGAGATGTGCCGGAGGCCGTGGCCGTCGCCCACATCAGCTCGTGTCGTTCTCGCGCGGAGGCGGCTGGGGCGGGCCAGAGTGCCGCGCTCGGCATGCTGTCGTCGACCGATCGACCCGACGCTGTCATCGGCCTCCTCGAAGACTTCGGGCGCGGGATTCTCGGTGCCGCCCGCGAACTCGGGCTGAGCGTCCCCGGGGACCTTCTCGTGGCCCAGGACATCGACGGTGTGGTGGCCCAGGTCAACGACCCCCCCATCACCGCCATCGACCTCAACATCAGCGGCCAGCTCGATGCAGCGGTGGACCTTCTCGTCGACGACAAGCAGACAGACCGTGCCCTCGTGCGCACGGTGCCGGTGAGCCTGGCCGTCCGCGCCTCGAGCGAGGGACTGCACCCGTAGTTCCGGGGCCTCGAGCCCTGATGCATGGGAACCCTGCCAAATGTTTTGGCAACCGGTCGTCGCGCGGACTCGTCGACTTCATGGGCGGTGCGTGCGGACTCCTTGCTAGTTTTCGGCGCATGGCGCAAGACGATCCCGGCGAGCGACTCCTCGACGGCGCGGTTCCCGCCGACTGGTGGCCGTGGCGCGACCCCGACGATCCCGCGATCAATCGCCTCGGCGCCCAGTACGACGCGATGACCACTCGGCGCGATGTGTCGACCGACCCCGCCCGCGAGCCCGGCTTGTTCAACCCGCAGCGCTACGCCGGCGGCCTCGTACTCATGAGCGGATTCCCGACGTTCCTCGGTGCGCCGTTGGCGATGAACACCGCCGACCTGAAGGCGGGCAAGGTCGATGCGGCGCTCGTCGGGCTGACGGTCGATGACAACCCCGTCCCCGGAGCGCGCTACGCCGCGAACGAGATGCGAACGCTGCGTGACTGGATGAGTTTCCCTCCGGGCGGCACCGACCAGTACCTCGGCGTCGACTGGAGCTCCCTGCGCGTCGCCGACTACGGCAATATCGCGTCCTACGCGAACCAGAATGAGCGCTCACTCGAGGAGATCCACAAGGTCATCTCCGAGATCCTGGCGGCTGACACCATCCCGATCGGGGTGGGCGGGACCCACATCCAGTCGTACAGCTACGTGACCGCGTTGGCCCGGAAGTACGGCCCGGGGCAGATCATGCTCGTGCACGTCGATGCCCACGTCGATACCTATGTCGCCGACCTCGGGCGCACCGTGCACAACGGCTCGTTCCTCAGGGTCGCTGTCGACAAGGGAATCCTCAAGGGGGATGACCTCGTGCAGGTGGGCCTGCGCGGTCAGGGCCCGGGAGAAGCCAATCTCGCGTGGCTGCGCGAGAACAAGGTCCGCACCCACTTCCAGGCCGAAGCCGACACGATCGGGTGGGAGAACGCCCTCAAGCGGATTCTCAGCGAGGTCAAGGGGCGCATGGTCTACCTGTCCTTCGATGTCGACGCCATCTCGCCGGCCTATGCACCCGGGGTAGGGACTCAGGACCCCGACGGCATGACCGCGGCCCAGGCGCTCCAACTCGTCCGGACCCTCGCCATCAACAGCGAGATCGTTGCCGCAGACTTCATCGAGTACAACCCGCTCATGGACGACGCCCACCAGACGACGGGGGTCCTGGTCGACCGCCTGATCCGCTCGCTGCTGGCGGGCATCGCCGCACGCAAGCAGGGGATCACCGATCCGTTCTACATCGACCCGCGACGACTCGACTACAACTC
>CAIVWG010000008.1 GCA_903909555.1 uncultured bacterium
GCACGGGCGCAGTGCCGAGCAGCGCGTCGCCCTCGACCTCCTCCTCGACCCGGACATCGGCATCGTGTCGCTGGGGGGGCGTGCCGGCACGGGCAAGAGCGCCCTGGCCCTGTGCGCCGGCCTCGAGGCCGTCCTCGAGCGGCGGCTTCATCGCAAGGTGATGGTCTTCCGGCCGCTCTACGCCGTGGGCGGCCAGGACCTGGGCTACCTTCCCGGCACCGAGAACGAGAAGATGAACCCCTGGGCCCAGGCCGTCTTCGACACCCTGGGGTCGGTCACCACCGCCGAGGTGGTCGAGGAGGTCCTCGATCGCGGGATGCTCGAGGTCCTGCCGCTCACCCACATCCGGGGCCGGTCCCTGCACGACGCCTTCGTCATCGTGGACGAGGCCCAGTCGCTGGAGCGCAACGTCCTCCTCACGGTGCTCTCGCGGATCGGCAAGGACTCCCGGGTGGTCCTCACCCATGACGTGGCCCAGCGAGACAACCTGCGCGTGGGGCGCCACGACGGTGTGGTCGCCGTCGTCGAGAAGCTCAAGGGGCACCCGCTCTTCGCGCACGTGACCCTCACCCGCTCCGAGCGCTCGCCGATCGCGGCCCTGGTGACGGAGATGCTCGAGGATCTGCCCCTGTAGTCGTCGAAAGTGACCCAGATCACATTTTCGGCCCGATCTCCCCGTAAAGCTGACCGATTTGCGGCTTATACGAGCCTTGACATGTCCCCAGGCCCGTAATCTGAATGTGACATTTCGGCGGAAGTTCGGCACCGTAGAGCCGCACGTTCCCCGTCCGGATCGCCGCCTCCCGAGGGCGACCGGCGCCGGAGTGGGTCGCTTCCCGCGGATGCGCGGCCCCGACGGCGTCACCGGGGGGCAGGCCGCCGAGGGGACCGCAACCCGAAGCCCGACGTTGGGACCGTGAGTGCGCCGACTGCTCGTGTCGACGGCTGCCTTGACCGCCGCCGTCCTCCTCGCCCCCGTCCTGCCGGCCATGGCCGCGACCAGCGCCGTCTCCGTCGCCGCCCCGCGGGCGGAAGATCCTCCGCCCAATGAGCGGGAGCCCTCGACCGGGTCGACGCCCTGGCAGAGTCGCGCCGCCGAGGACATCAGGGGCTACCGGGCCAGTGCCTACACGGGCACGTACTTCCTCAAGACCCGCGAGCAGTACCGCCTGTGCGTGGTCCAGCGCGAGAGCGGCGGCAACTACGACGAGGCCACCGGCGCCCATACCGGCGCCTACCAGATGACCTCGACCCTGTCCGAGCAGGCGCTCGACACCCTGCGGGCCGAGATCGGCGACCGCTACGGCAAGAAGGGCCTCGCCGCCCTGGCGGACCTCAAGGGGACCCCGATCCACACCTGGAACCGCTTCTGGCAGGACGCGGCGTTCTGGGCCGGCTTCGATCGCGGCGCCGGGTGGCGCCACTGGTCCTCGGAGTGGGGCGCGAGCTGGGACTGCGATCACCGCCCGAACGCCGAGAGCGGCTGGCCGAGCAAGGGTCACCCCAACTACTCCCCGATCGAGGGCCCGCGCGGCCAGCGTGCCGCCGCGCGCGCGATATCGGATGTGCCTGAGGCGACCGTGGCCAAGTGCTGCCGCCCCGAGGTCACCATGCGCATGGCCCGGCTGTACATCAAGAACACCTACGGCTGGGGCCGCGAGCACTTCCTCGCGCTCAAGGAGATGTGGTGGCGCGAGAGCAACTGGCGCTACGACGTCGTCAACAACCACCCCAACGGCCCGTGGTACGGACTCGGACAGGTGAACGGCCCCTACATCGAGGCCCAGGGCTACTCGATCAAGGAGTACATGGCGTCCCCGCGCAAGCAGATCATCGTGGGATGCAAGTACATCGAGGAGCGCTACGGCACTCCCGTGAAGGCCTGGGGCTTCTGGCAGGCGAACGGCTGGTACTAGCGGGATCCGCCGCTCTCGACGGAGCGGCTAGAGCCTGGGCACGGTGAGCTGGATCGGGCGCAGCGTGTCGGCGAAGAAGTCATTGCCCTTGTCGTCGACCACGACGAAGGCCGGGAAGTCGACGACGTCGATGAGCCACACCGCCTCCATGCCCAGTTCGGGGAAGTCGAGCACCTCGACGGAGCGGATGTTGTCCTGGGCGAGGATCGCCGCGGGGCCGCCGATCGAGCCGAGGTAGAACCCCCCGTTGTCGCGGCAGGCGGCCGTGACAGCCGGGCTGCGGTTGCCCTTGGCGAGCATGACGTACGACCCGCCCGCCTTCTGGAACTGGTCGACGTAGGAGTCCATGCGCCCGGCGGTCGTCGGGCCGAAGGAGCCGGACGCATAGCCGTCGGGCGTCTTGGCGGGACCGGCGTAGTAGACCGCGTGGTCGCGCAGGTAGGCCGGCATCGGCTCTCCCCGGTCGAGCATCTCCTTGATCCGGGCGTGGGCGATGTCGCGCGCCACGACCAGCGGGCCGGTGAGCGAGACGCGGGTCTTGACCGGGAGCGCGGACAGGTGGCGGCGGATGTCATCCATGGGCTGGGCGAGGTCGATCCGCACGACGTCGCCGTCGAGGTCCTCCTCGACTTCCGGGAGGAAGCGCGCCGGATCCCGCTCCAGCTCCTCGAGGAACACGCCCTCCCGGGTGATGCGCGCGAGCGCCTGACGGTCGGCCGAGCAGGACACGGCGATGGCAACCGGGAGCGACGCCCCGTGCCGGGGCAGCCGGATGACGCGGACGTCGTGGCAGAAGTACTTGCCCCCGAATTGCGCTCCGATCCCGAAGTCCCGGGTGAGGCCGAGGACCTCCGCCTCCATCTCGAGGTCCCGGAACGCGTGCGCGGACATGCTGCCCGACACGGGCAGGGAGTCCAGGTAGCGGGCGCTCGCGTACTTGGCGACCTTGAGCGCATACTCCGCGGTCGTGCCGCCGACGACGATCGCGAGGTGGTACGGCGGGCAGGCGGCGGTGCCGAGGGATCGCAGCGTGGTGTCGAGGAACTCCCGGAACCGCGTCGGATTCAGCAGGGCCTTGGTCTCCTGGAACAGGAAGCTCTTGTTGGCGGAGCCGCCGCCCTTCGCCATGAAGAGGAAGTCGTACTGCGTCTCGTGCCCGGGCTTGGTGTCGGCGTAGATCTCGATCTGAGCGGGGAGGTTGGTGTTGGTGTTGCGCTCCTCCCACATCGACAGCGGCGCGAGCTGGGAGTACCGGAGGTTGAGCTGCTGGTAGGCGTCGAAGATCCCCCGCGACAGCGCCTCCTCGTCCGGGCCGGGAGTCAGGACGTGCTGCCCGCGCTTGCCCATGACGATCGCCGTCCCGGTGTCCTGGCACATGGGCAGGACACCCCCGGCCGCGACATTGGCGTTCTTGAGCAGGTCCAGGGCGACGAAGCGATCGTTGGCGCTGGCCTCGGGATCGTCGAGGATGTGGCGCAACTGCTGCAGGTGCCCGGGGCGCAGCAGATGCTGGGTGTCGCGGATCGCCTCGAAGGCGAGCAGTCGGAGCGCCTCGGGGTCGACCTCGAGGAACTCCCGGTCCACCCCGGACACCGTGCGCACGCCGTCGGAGGTGACGAGTCGGTACGGCGTCGGGTCGGGCCCCAGGGGCAGCGGATCGGCGTACTCGAATCCGGTCATGGCCACCAGAGTAGGCGCGCTGCGCAGGCCCTTCCGCTACGGTCGGCGCGTGACCAGCCGGGGAGCGACCATCGCCGTCCTGGGGGAGCGGATCGTCGACTTCGTGCCGGGGGACGGCGACGGCGACGAGGTGTACCGCGCGGTGGCGGGCGGCTCGCCGGCGAACGTCGCCCTGGGAGTGGCCCGACTGGGCGGCACGCCGGTCCTGCTGGGGCGGGCCGGCGACGACGGGATGGCCCGGCTGCTGGACCGCGCGATCCTCGACAACGGCCTGTCGACGGCCGCCCTGCTGCGCCGGTCGGGCCCGAGCCTGCTGGCGGTGTGCACGCGCCAGCCGGACGGCTCGGTGGAGTACGCGTTCTATCACCAGGGCTGCCCCGACCTGTCGTGGACCGCCGAGGATCTCGCCGAGGCACTCGCGGCCGCGCATGACGCGGGCGCGGTGGCGTGGCACACCGGCTCACTGGTGAGCTGGCTCGGCCCCGGCGTCGACGCGGTCCTCGCAGCATGGGAGCGCGAGCGCGACGCCGGCAACCTCACGCTCAGCTACGACCCCAATGCCCGCCCGGGCACGGTGCCCCGCGAGGAGATGCGCGCCACGGTCGAGCGCTTCGTCGCGTCGGCGCACGTGGTGAAGGCGAGCGACGCCGACCTGGAGTTCCTATACCCGGGGGAGCAGCCGGAGTCCGTGTGCGCGCGGTGGGCGGCTCGCGGCCCCGGACTCGTCGTCCTCACCCGCGGCCCCGAGGGACTCGCCGCCTGGCGCCCGGGGCGCCCGCCGGTGAGCGTCCCGGGCCTGCCCGTCGAGGTCAGCGACACGGTCGGCGCCGGCGATACCGTCACCGCGGCCCTGCTGTCCCGGCTGGGCGAGGCCGGTGCGCTCGGTGCGGGCGGATCCCTCTCGGACCTCTCCGACGAGGACCTGGAGGGCATGCTGCGCTGGGCCGCCGCGGCGGCGGCGATCACGTGCTCGCGCGCGGGGGCGAATCCCCCCACGGCGCAGGAGGTCGATGCGGTCCTCGCCCGCGCGACTACTCCGTCGCCGGGGAGGTGAAGTCCACCGTGGCGTAGGCGCCGAGCTTGTCGAGGCGGTGCTCGCTGGCGACCTCGCGGATCGTGCCGCTCTTGCTGCGCATGACGATGGAATGCGTCGTCGCGCCCTCGCGCCGGTACCGGACGCCGTGGAGGAGCTCGCCGTCGGTGATGCCGGTGGCGCAGAAGAACACGTTGTCCCCGGTCACGAGATCATCCGTGTCCAGCACCCGGTCGAGGTCGAGCCCGGCGTCGAGAGCCTTGCGCCGCTCCTCCGCGTCTCGGGGCCACAGCATCCCCTGGATCGTGCCGCCGAGGCACTTCAGCGCGCACGCCGCGATGATGCCCTCCGGCGTGCCCCCGATGCCCATGAGTACGTCGACACCCGTGCCCTCCCGCGCCGCCATGATGGCGCCGGCCACGTCTCCGTCGGTGATGAACATGATGCGTGCGCCCTCCTGTCGGACCTCGGCCACGAGCTCGTCGTGGCGAGGCCGGTCCAGCAGGCAGACCGTGAGGTCGGCGACCCGACGGCCCTTCGCGCGAGCGATCTGCCGGAGGTTCTCCGCCACGGGCGCGGTGATGTCGACGGCACCCGCGGCCTCGGGCCCGGTCGCGATCTTGCGCATGTAGAACACCGCGCTCGGGTCGTACATGGAACCCCGCTCGGCGACCGCGAGGACCGAGATCGCGTTGGCCATACCCTTCGCGCACAGCGTGGTGCCGTCGATCGGGTCGACGGCGA
>CAIVWG010000009.1 GCA_903909555.1 uncultured bacterium
CCGCTCATCATGGAGCCAACACCGCCACTGCCCCCAGAGGTGCTCTTACGTGGCGAGGATCCTATTCTGGTGGTCAACTCGGACCCCACAGCACCCGCCCGCAGACGGCCGCTCGGACACGCCACCGCCGAAGAGCGTACACACCGCGCCAGCGCGCAGGATCCCCGGTCGCACTACCGGCGACGGGCGAAGAACTCCCGAACGACGACTCCGCACTCCTCCGCAAGCACCCCTGCCACCACCTCCGGCCGATGCGGCAGGCGGCGGTCCCGAAGCAGGTCCCACGCCGATCCGGCGGCGCCGTACTCCTCGTTCCAGGCCCCGAACACGACTCGCTCGACCCGCGACAGGTACGCCGCGCCCGCGCACATCGGGCACGGCTCCAGGGTCACGACGAGGGTGCATCCCGCAAGCTTCCAGGTGCCCAGTCGCTCCGCCGCCTCGCGCACGACGACGACCTCGGCGTGCGCGGTCGGATCAGTCAGCGCCTCCCGACGATTCGCAGACTCCGCGAGAACGTCACCCGCCGGGCCCACCACCAGCGCACCCACCGGCACGTCGCCCTCATCGGCGAGCAGCGACTGCCGGGACAATTCGAGCGCGCGCCGCATGTGCGCGACATCGTCCGGGCGGAACTCCACGCGGCGAAACTAACGCGCGGACGACCGCGGCGAGTCGACGACCTTCTTGAACTGGTCGCCGAACCCCAGCCGCGTCGCGATCGACGACACCTGCTCGTCGGGATACAGCTCCGGATCCGACAGCAGCAGCTCGACATCATCCGCAGGCATGCCGAAGTCCGCGACGAATCCGAGGTCTCCCGCGGGCTCGACCTCGTCGAGGTCGTCCTCGTCCTCGGGCAGCTCGATGTCGAGGATGTCCGCCGCCTCCTCCGCCAGCGCCCACTCGTAGGCGGCGTTGAGGTCCGACAGGACCAGGCGTACGACGCCGTCAGGCGGGATGCGCACCCCGACGAAGTACTCCTCCTCGACGGCCACGAAGCCCACGGCTCCGCCCTCGCCAGTGAGTTGACGCAGCGCCGCGATGAACGCCCCGAGGGACTCCACCGCCCGCGGCGGCAGCAAGGCCACCGACCAGCGGCCTTCCTCGCGCCACGCCGCGAAGGCGAAGTCGACCTCGTCCTGGTCCATCACGCCTCTCCCGTGCCGGCCCCGTCCGAGTAGGGGCGCCCGAGTGCATGGTGGCACGACTCGAGCGTCCCAGGGGCGGCCTTGACCCGATACGCTGCCCCGCGTGCGCACCATCGTCGTCCAGCATCCCCTCGTCGCCCACAAGCTCACGACGCTGAGGGACGAGACCACCGACTCGGCCACGTTCCGGCTGCTGGTCGAGGAACTCGTGACCCTCCTCGCCTACGAGGCGACCCATTCGCTGCGCACGATGCCGGTGACGATCCAGACCCCGGTCGCCGAGACCACCGGGGTCCACATCGCCCGTCCGCGCCCGGTGGTCGTCCCGATCCTCAGGGCCGGCCTCGGCATGCTCGAGGGCATGATGCGGCTCATGCCGACCGCCGAGGTGGGATTCCTCGGCATGGTGCGCGACCACGAGTCCCTCATCGCCTCGACCTACGCCGATCGCATCCCCTCGAACCTCGCCGGCCGACAGGTCTACGTGCTGGACCCCATGCTCGCCACCGGCGGCACCCTGGTCGCCGCGATCGACCTCTTGCTCGACCGCGGAGCCAGCGACGTCACCGCCATCGCCCTGCTCGCGGCTCCCGAGGGTCTGCAGCGGGTCGAGGCTGCGTACGCCGGCCGCCCCGTCGATGTCACCGTCGTGACGGCCGGACTGGACCTGCGTCTCAACGAGAAGGGCTACATCGTGCCCGGGCTCGGAGACGCCGGCGATCGCCTATACGGCATCGTCTAGCCCTGATGAGTGGCGGTTACAGGTCCTTGAGGGACGTGACGACCTTGGTGAGGGAATCCTTCGCGTCGCCGAAGAGCAGGGTCGTCTTGGGGTCGAAGAGCAACTCGTTCTCGATGCCGGCGAACCCGGGGCGCATCGATCGCTTGAGGAAGACCACCTGCTGCGCGGCATCGACGTCGAGGATCGGCATCCCGTAGATGGGCGCGGACTTGTCCGTCCGCGCCGCAGGGTTGACCACGTCGTTCGCACCGACCACGAGAACGACGTCCGTGGAGGAGAAGTCCGGGTTGATCTCGTCCATCTCCTTGAGTTGCTCGTACGGGACGTTGGCCTCCGCCAGGAGCACGTTCATGTGCCCAGGCATGCGGCCGGCCACCGGGTGGATGGCGTAGTCCACCGCGATCCCCTTCTCGGTGAGCAGGTCGGCAAGCTCGCGCAGCGGCGACTGCGCCTGCGCGACGGCCAGGCCGTAGCCGGGCACGAGGATCACCTTGTTGGCGTAGCCCAGCATGATCGCGACGTCGTTCGGCCCGGCTGAGCGCACCGGCCGGTCTTCCCCCGCGGATGCCGCTCCCTGCGTGGTGCCCGAGAAGGCCCCGAAGAGGGTCGACGTCAGGGGACGGCCCATGGCCTTGGCCATGAGGCTGGTGAGCAGCGTGCCCGAGGCGCCCACCAGGGTGCCGGCGATGAGGAGCAGGACGTTGCCGAGCACATAGCCCGACGCCGCCACCGCGAGACCCGTGCAGGCATTGAGGAGAGAGATGACGATGGGGACGTCGGCCCCGCCGACCGGCAGCACGAACAGCACGCCGAACACCAGCGACAGCAGCATGAGGACCAGCACGAGCCAGAACTGCGGGCTCACCATCAGCCACACCGCGAACCCGATCGTCGCTACCGCGACGAGGATGGTGACCCACTTGCCGAGCGGGATCACGACGGGCCGGGTCGTCATGATCTCCTGAAGCTTGAGGAAGGTCACGATCGAGCCGCTGAAGGCAACCGAGCCGATGATGATGGTGAGCACCGTGAAGAACGAGAAGAGAATGCCGCCGTCAGCGCCGATGTGGAGAAACTCCACGACCGCGATAAGGCCGGCCGCGCCGCCTCCGACGCCGTTGAACAGCGCCACGAGCTGGGGCATCGCCGTCATCTTCACCCGCCGGGCGGAGACCCAGCCGATCACTGAGCCCACCACGATGGCGCCGATGATGAGCGCGAGGTTGCGCAGTTCGATGCCGGTGAAGAAGAGCGCGACGGTGGCCACGAGGGCGCCGATCGCGCCGAGCGCCGTGCCCATGCGGGCGCTCTTGGGCGAGGAGAGCCCCTTGAGCGACAGGATGAAGAGCACGGCGACGCCGAGATTGACCAGCTGGGCCCAGGTGGGGGTCATCGGCCCGCCCCCTCGTCACTCCCGGACTCCGCCTTGCGGGGCTTGAACATCTCCAGCATCCGGTCGGTGACCACGAAGCCGCCGACGAGGTTGATGGCGCCGAGCAGGACCGCGAGCGTGCTCAGCACGATCTCGAGGATCCCCTCCGAGCTGCCGAGCACGATGATGCCGCCGATGAGGACAATGCCGTGGATCGCATTGGCACCCGACATCAGCGGGGTGTGCAGGATCGTCGACACCTTCGAGACGACCTCGAAGCCGACGAAGATGCTCAGCACGAAGATGGTGAGGAGTGCGACGCCGTCCACGGTCACGCACCTCCCAGCGCGGCCTTGGCCGCCTCGTTGCGGATCTGGCCATCGAGGACGACGGCGCAGCCATCGATGATCTCGTCGTCCGGGTCAGCCACCACGCTTCCTTCTTTCACGAGCAGGGTGCACAGCGAGTAGACGTTCATGGCGTAGAGCTGCGAGGCGTGCACGGGCATCTCGCTGGGGACGTCACGGCCGCCCCACACGAGCACCTCGCCGAAGAGGAGCTCCTCTCCCGCGACCGACCCCTCGACGTTGCCCCCGGTCTCGCTGGCGAGGTCCACGACCACCGAGCCGGCCCGCATGGTGTCCACCATGGCCCGGGTCACCAGGAGCGGTGCCTGCCGGCCGGGCAGCGCGGCCGTCGTGATGACCGCGTCGGACTCGGCGATGAACGGGGTGAGCAACTCGCGCTGGCGTGCCGCGCGCTCCTCGGTCATCTCGCGGGCGTATCCGCCTGAGCCCTCGAGGGTGTCGAGTTCGAGGTGCACGAACGTCGCGCCCATCGAGCGCACCTCGTCCTCGCTCGCCGCGCGGACGTCGTAGGCGGACACGCGCGCCCCGAGTCGCTTGGCCGTCGCGATGGCCTGGAGCCCGGCGACGCCGGCGCCGAGGACGAGGACCTTGGCCGGCTGGATGGTGCCGGCAGCGGTCATGAAGAGCGGGAAGAACTTGGGCAGCCGGTCGGCGGCGACGAGCGCGGCCCGGTATCCACTCACCAGGGCCTGCGAGGTGAGCGCGTCCATCGACTGGGCGCGCGATATGCGGGGCACGAGATCGAAGGACAGGCCGGTCGCCCCCGCATCGTGGAGTCCGCGGACGGTGTCGACATCGATGGCGGGAGAGAGGAAGGACACGGCCACGGCACCGGCACGCAGCTTCTTGGCGTGCGCGTAGTCCAGCGGTCGCACGGTGGCGACCACGTCGGCGCCGAGCATGGCGTCCTCCATGCCCGAGGCCGGCACGATGGCGGCCCCGGCGGCGGCGTAGTCGGCATCCGACGCGAAGGCGAGGTCCCCGGCCCCCGACTCCACGAACATCTCGAATCCCAGTTGCCGGAACTTCCCGACAACCGAGGGCACGACGGCGACGCGACGCTCACCGGGTCGCGTCTCCCGGGGTACCAGCAGTCTCATGTCCACCTCCGCCGGTCACCCTATTGGCTACGGTGACTACGTGCGCAGTCCCGTCGCCTTCGCCCGGGGCCTCCGCCACCCCGAGGCGTTCCACGGCCACGGCGTGCGCGGCGGCTTCTTCGAGGGCTGGTACGTCAAGGTGGTCGATGCGGGACAGGACGCCCGGTGGGCCTTCATCCCCGGGGTGTTCCGGGGCCGGGACGGGGACGCGGTGACCGACGAGGCCTTCGTCCAGGTCCTCGACGGCACCACGGGGCGGTCGTGGTACCACCGGTACGACACCTCGCAGTTCCACGCCTCCGACGACCGCTTCGATGTGCGCGTCGGCCCCAACCGCTTCCACTCCCGCGGTCTCAGCGTCGACCTGCCCGGGATCCGCGGGGAGATCAAGTACGCCGCGCCCCTGGACGGCTGGCCGGTCACGCTGCGGCGTCCGGGGATCATGGGCTGGTACGCGTGGGTACCGCTGATGGAGTGCTATCACGGCGTGGTGTCCTTCGGTCATTCCCTGCTGGGGTCGCTGGATGTCGACGGACGTGCCGTGGACTTCGACGGAGGTCGCGGCTACGTCGAGAAGGACTGGGGACGCGCGTTCCCCTCCGGCTACGTGTGGATGCACTCCAATCACATCGAGGGTCACCCGGATGCCAGCCTCGTCGCGTCCGTCGCGATCATCCCGTGGCTGCGATCGTCGTTCCGCGGCTTCATCGTGGGCCTGCGCACCGCCGAGGGGCTGCAGGTCTGGGCGACCTACAACGGGACCCGGGAACGACACTTGCGCATCGACGAGACCTCGGTGCGCTGGTCGATGGAAGGCCCGGCCGGCGTCCTGGAGCTCGAAGCGGAACGCATACGCGGCGGCCTCCTGCACGCCCCGGTCCGGACGCGCATGCACGAGCGCGTCGAGGAGACGCTGGACGCCCGGATCCGCGTGCGCTGGGTCGATGCCTCGGGCCGGGTGCGGATCGACTCCGTGGGCACCTCCGGAGGGCTCGAGGTCCACGGGGACCTGAACCGGCTGCTCGCTATCGGGGCGCGCTAGAGAGGGTCGTCAGGGTCGCGGTCGTTGAGGATCTGCGCGACGACCCGCATGAGCATGACGGACGACAGGCCCAGCCCCACCAGCCCGACGATGCGCAGCGCATTGCCCACATCGTCGTTGGACGGCAGGCCTGCCGCGACGAGCACGACCGCGGACCCCAGCAGACCCATGACGCCGATCGACGTGAAGAGGATGCGGTTCAGCCAGCTCTCCACGCGCTGTCCGTCCGGGCCCTCGAACCGGTCCACCCGGATCGTGAAGCGCCCCGCGCGTGCCTGGAGGGCGACATCCTCGCCGATCTGCGGGAGGGACTTCAGCGCGGGCAGAGACCGCGCGAGCTCGCGGGTGAGCTGGTCGCGGGGATTGAGCTCGGAGTCAGCGACGATCTTGCCCATCCGGGCCTGGGCCGCCGGCCCCATGCGGTACTCCGGGTCCAGCATCCGCATTGTGCCGTCGAGGGTGAGGACGGCCCGGGCCAGGATCGTGAGGGATCGCGGCGCTCCCACGCCGTGACGGTTGAGGACCCGGATGATCTCCGACAGCGCCCGCGGATCGAAGCCGCCGCCCTGGGTGTCGGTGAGCACGGTCCCAATGTCGAACTCCAGCGACGCGATGTCGATGGACTCCCCGGCGCGTCCGGCGATGCGGCGCACGCCGCGCGCGAGCACTGCCGGGTCCCGCATCGCGAAGCCGAGCGCCAACTGCTGCAGGCCCTCCAGGGTGACGGGATCGATGTGGCCGACGGCGCCGTAGTCGATGAAGGAGACGGTGCCGTCGGGCGCGATGAGGAGGTTCCCCGGGTGAGGGTCGGCGTGGTAGATGCCGTCCTCGAGCACCTGTCCCAGGAACGAGTCCATGATGCGGTCGTCGATGACGCGCGGGGGGACCCCCGTGTCCGCCACCGCAATGGCGTCCGATACGGGATCGCCGTCCACCTCCTCCATGACGAGGACGCGCCTCGTCGTGAGGTCGGGGAAGATCTCGGGGAATCGGATGCCGACGTCGTCGGCGCGTGCCTGGCGCATGGCGGCGTTGTTCGCCGCCTCCATCGTGAAGTCGAGCTCGTCGGTGATCCCCTCCACGAGCTCCTCGGCGAGGTCGTTGAGGCCCATCGCCCGCGCCGACTCCGACCGGGCCGACAGCTGCCGCGCGGCCCACAGAAGGACCCGACCGTCGCGCCGGACGTTCTCCTCGACGCCGGGGCGCTGGACCTTGACGATGACCCGCCGCCCGTCGTGGAGGACGGCGCGATGGGTGACGCCGATGGAGGCCGCCGCGAGGGGCTCATCGTCGAACTCGGCGAACAGCGAGCCCACGGGCGAGCCGAGCTCCTCCTGGATCACGCCCTCGACGACCTCGGGAGGCAGCCCCGGGACCGACGTGCGGAGTTCGGCGAGTTCATCGGTGATCACCGGCGGGAGCAGGTCCTCGCGCGTCGAGGCGATCTGCCCGAACTTCACGAGCATCCCGCCGGACTCCTCGAGGGTCTTGCGCAGGGCGCGCGCGCCCTCGGGCGTGGCCAGTCCGGACCGGGATGCCAGGTGCGGGCCGACGAGACCGTTGCGCCGTGCCGCTGCGGCGATGTCGCGGAAGCGCGCGAGGACGGCGATGCGGTCCCGGATCGCGCGGATGGGGTGCGGCATCCGCCACCCTCGGCGCCGTCGCGGCCGGAGGATGGCGGCGATGACCAGGCTGGCCAGCAGGGTGATGATGAGCGTGTAGCCCAGGAAGCCGAGCAGGAACTCGAAGAACAGGCCCCAGTCGGTGTCCTCGGCGTTGACGTCGAGGGCCTCGGTGAGGTGCTCGCCCTCCTGCAGGTCGATGAGCAGGAGGCCGCCGAGGAAGCCCACGACGCCCGCGGCGACGGACCGCAGGAAGCCCCGCCGGACGCCGAGGATGCGCCCGGATAGCCAGCCCAGGAGGATGGCCGCCCCGAAGAGCAGGGCCAGGATGAGCAGGACGTCCCACACCCCGCCCTGGCCGTCGTTCACGCGGACATGCTCCCACGCGGGCGTCGCGCTACGCGCTGCCCTCCGCCCAGGACTGGTACGCCGCGACCGCAGTGGGCAGGGTGGGGAAGACGTACTCCTCCCCGATCGTGTCGAGGACGCCGTGGCGGTCCATGGCGTCGACGAGCTCCGACTTCGCTCGGACCAGTGCCAGTCGGACACCACGCGCCTCGCAGCGACGCTGCAGCTCGGCGAGCGCGTCGAGTCCCGTGATGTCGACCTCAACGATGCCCTCGACGTTGAGGAGCAGCCACCGTGCAGGAGGTGTCGCGTCATCGAGGGCCTCGAGCGCCCGGGTGATGAAGTCGTCAGCATTCGCGAAGAAGAGGGGCGAGTCGTACCGGAAGACGACGAGTCCGTCGATCGTCCGCGCCCCCGGGTAGTCGCCGACATCGTGCCAGCCGGGGAGGTCGCTCACGGTCCCGAGCACCGCCGCATGGGGCCGGGCCACCCGGATGAGCAGGTCGAGGATGGACAGGCCGACCGCGATGAGGATGCCGTAGAGGACGTCGAAGACGAGAACGCCGACCACGGCCGACACGGCGAGGGCGAACTCGCGCTTGCGGAAGCCCCACAGCCGCCGGAATTCGGGCAGGTCGACGAGTCGGATGGCGGCGTACACGACGACGCCGCCGAGGGCGGCGGAAGGGAACGCGGCGAGGAGTCCTCCGAACAGCAGCACGATGAGGATCACCGACGCGGAGGCCACGATGGCGTGCAGTTGGGTGCGGGCCCCGGCCGCCTCGGCGATGGCGACCCTGCTGGCGCTGGAGCTCACGGGGTACCCCCGCACGAGGGACACGGCGACGTTCGCGCCGGCGAGCGCGAGGAGCTCCTGGTTGCTGTCGATGCGATGCCCCTGCCGCTGGGCGAAGGACCGGGCCGTGAGCACGTTGTCGGCGTAGGCCACGACGAAGACGCCCAGGGCGGGCAGCAGGAGCTGCTGGACGTCGCTCGCGGAGATCCCGGCCCAGCCGAGCGCGGGCAGGTCGGCGGGCACCGGGCCGACCGTCGCCACCGGCACCCCCCAGGCCTCGAGCAGAGCGGCAAGCCCGGTGGCGGCGAGCATGACGATGAGGACCATGGGCAGCTTGGGGAAGCGGCCCGCGAGGAGCAGCAGGGACGCGGCCACGCCGAGTCCCAGGAAGAGCTCCACGGGGGTGAAGGCCGACGCGTCCAGGCTCGCGACGAAGCTGGTCACCTGCTGGGGCAGGGTCTCCCCCGCGGTATCGATCCCGGTGAGGCGCTCGACCTGGCTGGCGATCATGATGATGGCGATCCCCGCCATGTAGCCGATGAGCACCGGACGGGACAGCAGGTCGGCGATGACGCCGGCGCGCAGGGCCCACCCGACCAGGGCCATGAGCCCGCACAGCAGCGCGAGGGCGGCGGCCAGCGTGGCGTAGCGCTGGGGATCCCCGACCGCGAAGGGCGCCAGCGTGGCGGCCGTGAGCAGCGCGGTCGTGGACTCGGGCCCGACCGACAGGGTGCGGGAGCTTCCGAGGACGGCGTACACCACCATCGCGACCGCCGCCGCCCACAGCCCGGTCTGGGCGGGCAGGCCGGCGAGCACGGTGTAGGCCATGACCTGCGGGACGAGATAGGCCGCGACCGTCACGCCGCCCATGACGTCTCCGCGCAGATCCGCACGCTGGTAGTGCATGAGGCGCGGGATCCCGGGCGCGAGTGTCGACCAGGTCACGGCACCACGGTAGGCGAGGCCCCCTCCGCACGGGGCGTGTGACGGGGTTCACGCATTCGCGCAGGCCCGGTCAGCGTGCGATGACCGCACCGCATGCTGGAGTCACACCACTGCATCACGTGAGGAGTCCGGTCGCATGAGAGACACTCAGCACCCCCGCCCCCTCGGCACCACCCCCGCCGAGGTCACCTCGTCCCTGTCCGGCACCTGGTTCGGCCGCTGGGGAACCCAGCCGTACGAGCTCCTCGGGCTGTACCCCACCCGGTCGCTTCCCGAGCCCCCCGTCCGGCTGCGCCTCGCTGCCTAGCGTGCGAGGTCGTTGCGGCTAGGGCTTGCCCATCCGCACCCACGCGCGGATCGAGATGTACGCCCCCACCACGGTGAGCGCGACGATCCACAGCAGCGACCACCACACGGCCGGGGTCACCTCGGGGACGAGGGTGAGCCCGCGGACGGCGTTGGCGAACTGCGTCACCGGGTTGATGCGGGCGAACGCCGCCAGCCAGTCCGGCATCGTCGCCACCGGCACAAAGACGCTCGAGGCGAAGGTGAGCGGGAAGATCCAGATGAAGCCTGCGCTCTGCGCCACCTCCGGGCTGCGCACCGAGACGCCGATCGCCACCGCGAGCCAGGAGAAGCCGAAGGCGATGAGCATGAGCAGGATCCATGCCACGAGCAGGCCCCAGCTCCACACGGGCCGGAAGCCCACGATGACGCCCACGATGAAGATGACGACGACGAGCAGGCCGGCACGGAGCGTGTCCGCGAGCACGCGCCCGGTGAGCGGCGCCAGTCGCGCGGTCGGCAGAGATCGCAGCCGATCGGTGAAGCCGCTCGCGAGGTCGTCAGACACGGCCACGCTCGCGGCAGCCGCCGAGAAGACGGCGTTCTGCACGACGATTCCGGGGATGAGCAGGTTGACGTAGCTCACTCCGGGGGGAGTCTGGATCGCGCCGCCGAAGACGTACACGAAGAGCAGGACGAACATCACCGGCTGGATGAGCGTGAAGACGATGGCCTGGGGGTTGCGCCGGTAGCGCACGAGGTTGCGCCGGGTGAGGGCCCAGGTGTCGGTCGCGAACTTCACGAGCGCCTCCCCCGACGGCGTCGCGGCGATGGCGGCTCCTCGGCCTCGGCAGGCTCCGGGGCGTCCTCGGCCACGTGCCCGGTGTAGGCGAGGAAGACGTCATCGAGGCTCGCCGACGCCGTGGACACCGCGAAGAGAGGCACCTCGCCCACGACCCGCTCCAGGATCGTGTCGAGTCCGGCCACGCGCGTGCCGACGCGAACGGCGCCCGCCACCACGTCTCCCCCGGCGAGCTCCGCGAGCCGGGGGAGGTCATCGTCCGACACGGGCGTGAGCGTCACGATCTCCTCGCCGACTGTCGCCTTGAGTTCCTCCGGCGTTCCCGAGGCCACCACGCGTCCGTGGTCGATGATGGTGATCGAGGACGCGAGTGCGTCGGCCTCCTCGAGGTACTGCGTGGTGAGGACGACGGTCACTCCGCGGGCGGCGATCGCGCGTACCTCCTCCCACAGCGCATTGCGGGTGCGGACGTCCAGGCCCGTCGTGGGCTCGTCGAGGAAGAGGATCTGCGGCTCGCCCATGAGCGAGGCCGCAAGATCGAGACGACGGCGCATGCCCCCGGAGTAGGTCCGCGCGACGCGTCCTCCGGCGTCAGCGAGGTCAAAGGACTCCAGGAGTCGCGTGGCCCGCGTCCGGCACTCCTCGCGGCGAAGTCCGTAGAGGGTGCCGGTGAGCATGAGGTTCTCCATGCCCGTGAGGTTCTCGTCGACGGTGGCGTACTGGCCGGCCACGCCGATGATGTCCCGGACCCGCGACGCGTCACGCACCACATTGAGCCCGCCGACAGTGACCTGCCCCGACGTGGGGATGAGGAGCGTGGTCGCGACCCTGATGAAGGTGGTCTTGCCGGCGCCGTTGGGTCCCAGGATCGCGTGGATCGTGGCCGCGGGAATGTCGAGGTCGAGGCCATCGAGCGCCTTGGTCTCCCCGTAGGTCACCCGCACGTCGCGCGCCTGGACGGCGAGTTCGGTCGTCACGGGGTAACCGTACGTGGCCCCCGGCATGATGGACCCCTCGACCCCGGGAGGACCCATGACCCGCACCCCGTTGCAGACCCATCGCTGGCATCCGCCGCGCGACCTCGGCAGGCAGGGCCCGTTCGCACCCAATGCCCTCCTGGCATCGCTGGAGCTCATGCCGATCCCGGGAAGCGGTGCCGAGGACGTGGCGGTCGATGCCGAGGGACGCATCTACACGGGCACACGCGAGGGCTACCTCCTGCGCCTGAGCCCCGACGGACGCCACGTGGAGCGACTGGCCCAGACCGGGGGACGCCCGCTCGGAATCGAACTCCACCCCGATGGCGGGCTCGTCGTCTGCGATGCGCACCGGGGCCTCCTGCGCGTCGACCCTTCCAGCGGCGACATCGAGGTCCTCGTGAGCGAGGTCGAGGGCCGGCAGCTCATGCTCACCAACAACTGCTCCGTGGCGGCCGACGGCAGCATCTACTTCTCGGAGTCCTCGCAGCGATTCGGGCTCGACGAGTTCAAGGGCGACATCATCGAGCACAGCGCCACGGGACGACTGCTGCGACGCAACCCCGACGGCTCGGTCGACATCCTCCTCACCGGCCTGTCCTTCGCGAACGGCGTCGCCCTGGCGGAGGACGAATCCTTCGTCCTGGTCGCCGAGACCGGGGCCTACTCGGTGGTGCGCCTCGACCTCACCGGCCCGTCGGCCGGACGGCGCTCGCTCATCATCGAGAACCTCCCCGGCATGCCCGACAACATGAGCCGCGGGAGCGACGGCGTCTTCTGGATCGCGCTGCCGAGCGAGCGCAACAAGCTCCTCGATCGACTCCTCCCGAGGCACGGTGCGTTGCGCAAAGCGATCTGGGCGATGCCCGACCGGCTTCAGCCCGACGCCACGCGCATCGCGTGGGTCATCGGCATCGACGGCGAGGGCGCTGTCGTGCGCAATCTGCAGGGGCCCGGGACCGCCTTCCACTACGTGACGGGAGTGCGCGAGCACGAGGGTCGCCTCTACCTCGGCAGCCTCGTCGAGCCCGCCGTGGCGGTCGCGTCGCTGTGAGGACACGCCCCGTGCGTCGCGGACAGGACGACGACGCCGAGGACGTCGACGGGGGCGACCGCACCCGGCGCCCGCGGGCCCGTCAGACCTTGCGCCCGAGCGCGTCGGTGAGGCGCTTCAGCGCGGGACTGCGGTCGCCCTGCGGCACGACCGCGCGCACGATGGCGACGTCATCGGTTTCCATCGCCTCCTGCAGTGCCGCATCGAGCTCGTCCTCCGTGCGAGCGAGCCACCCTCGACCCGTGCCGATCACCGCGGGAAGGTTCTCCGGCGCGAGCGCAGGAATGTCGTTGTACGGCCCGTCCAGCATCGGACGCTGGGTTCCGTATCCGCCGTTGTCAAGGACGACGATCACGGGCTTGACGCCGTGGAACGCCGCCGCGGCCACCTCCAGGCCGGTCATGGCGAAGGCCCCGTCCCCGACGAGCACGACCGGTCGCAGGTGCGGCTCCGCAAGCCCGGCGCCCAGCGCGGCCGGGACGGCGTACCCCATGGTGGCGTAGTAGGCGCTGGCGAGGCACCAGTTGGGCGCGGACAGGTCGACCGATGCGAAGAGCGACTCTCCCGGGTCGACGATGAGCCCGTGCCGCGAGTCCAAGTGCGCATCGAGCGCGGCGATAACGCGGGCGACGGTGAGGTGCGTGTCGGGCTCGGGATGGAAGGTCGGCTCGTACGGCGACTCCTCGTGGTGCGGCTTCAGTCCCTCCGCCTCGGCCGCGGCGGCGACCGCGGGCAGCAGCGCCCACAGGGGGACATTGCGGTAGGTGCGCAGCCCGATGGTGACCTCGGTGTCGGAGGCCTCCACGAGTCGCTCCTCTTCCCGTCGCGCGGTGAAGGCTCCCATCGTGAGATCGGTGTTGAGGACGCCCAGGCTCAGGATCAGGCTCGCTCCCTCGATACGCTCAACGACCTTCTCCGGCGACACCGCGCCCATGTAGACGCCGAGCGCGAGCGGGTGACGCTCCGGGAAGAGACCCTTGGCCAGGGAACTCGTCGCCACGAGGATGCCCGCCCTCGTCGCAGTCTCGATGAGGTCCGCCGCGAG
The DNA here is from genome assembly GCA_903909555.1 of uncultured bacterium. Classification (GTDB taxonomy): domain Bacteria; phylum Actinomycetota; class Actinomycetes; order S36-B12; family S36-B12; genus Mxb001. The sequence continues at coordinate 13,650 of CAIVWG010000009.1, forward strand.
ACCCCGCCGCCACACCATGGCACCCACGTGGACGACGGGACTCTCGCTGCCCCGCAGGTGCTCCAGGATGTCCTCCACTGCGGCGGCGAGGCGCGCCTCGTCGACGGGGGGCAGATGCGGTCGCACTCCGTGCCGCGGGGGTTCGATGGGCACCTCGACCATGTCCCGCGGGATCTCGATGTATCCCGGGCGCTGGTGGGACAGCACCTCGGTGATGACCCGGTCGATCTCGTCCGCCGCGGTCGCCGGATTGTCGAGCACGGCCTGGGCCTGGGTGAGGTCCCGGAAGACCCTGAGCTGGGTGTCGAAGTTCTTGATCCGGTGATGAAGGAGCGCATCCGTGGCCGCCTCCTTGACGCCGGGGGCGCCCGACACGACGAGCAGGGGGACATTCTCCGCCCACGCGCCGGCGACGGCATTCGCGACCTTGAGGCCGCCCACGCCGTAGGTCACCGCGACGACGCCCAGGCCTCGAAGTCGCGCGTACGCATCCGCGGCGAAGGCGGCGCCCTGCTCGTCCTCCGTCACGTGGATGGGGAACCCCTCGTCGAACAGGTCCGAGAAGAGGCGCAGGGCATAGTCCCCGACGATGCCGAAGCCGCACTCCACCCGGCGCTGCTTCAGGCGCATGGCGAGGAATGCGGGAATGGTCAGGGGGTCGGCCACGATGAGGACCCTAAACCCTCGTCAGGCCTCGAGTTCCGGATGGACGTCGTCCTCGGCCCTCGGTACCTCCGCCGAACTCCCGGCGATCCAGCCGACCAGCCGCAGGCCGTATCCGACCGACGGCCCGATGAGCAGCGCGAAGAGCAGGGTCGCCAGCCCGACCGCTCCGCCCAGGAGCCAGCCGACCGCCAGCACGGCCACCTCGATGCTGAGCCGGATGGGGGTCACCGCGATTCCCGTGCGCTCATGGATCCCGGTCATGAGTCCATCGCGGGGCCCGGGACCGAGATTGGTGGTGAGGTAGAGCCCGCTGCCGACGCCCACGCACACGATTCCCACGAGGGCCTGGAGCAATTGCCATCCGAACGCCGTGGGAGCGGGAAGGACGATGATCATCACCTGGAGAGCCGTCGCGATGACGACGGCATTGGCGATCGTCCCGAGACCGGGCTTCTCCTTCAGGGGGATCCACAGCAAGAGCACGGCGACGCTGGTGAAGAACGTCGCCAGGCCGATGGAAATCCCGGTGCGCAGCGAGATGCCCTGGGCGAAGACGGTCCAGGGCGCATTGCCGAGCGCCGCGTCCACGAGCAGCGCCTCGCCGGTCCCGAACAGCCACAGGCCGACCACGAGCACGACGAACGTCGTCGGCCCGGTGCGCCAGCGGGACCCTTCACTCCGCCATCGGGTGCGCGGGATCGTCCGCGACGGCACGATGCGCCGCCACGCCTCCTTCACGGTCACGGCGTCGTCACTCGATGACGGCACGACGCGGGCCGATGCCCCACGCGAGGTAGTTCCAGGCCCAGTCGGCGAGCACGCTCACCCGATTGCGGCCCCCGGCGAGGTAGGCGACATGGAGGGCCAGCCATGCGAGCCAGGCCGGCGTGCCGTGCAGCCGGATGCCCTGCGGGGTCTCGGCCACGGCGCGGCGGCGACCGATGGTGGCCATCTGGCCCTTGTCGACGTACCTGAAGGGCTCCAGCAGGCGTCCCGACACCAGAGCGGCGATGTTGCGGACGACGTGTCTGCCCTGCTGCATCGCGACGGGAGCGACCATCGGCAGCGGGGGGCCACCGTCCTCGGAGAACGCGGCCGTGTCGCCGACGACCCAGACGTCGGGGACGCCCGGCACGCGCAGGAACTCGTCCACGACCAGACGCCGACCCGGTCCGGTCCGCGCCAGCGACTCCCACTGCTCCGGGGCCGCCACGCCCGCGGCCCAGACGACCGTGCCGGCGGGGAGGATCTCTCCGGACTTCAGGTGGACATCCTTCTCGTACATTCGATCGACCGCGCAGTCCAGCTTGACGGTGACGCCGAGGTCCTCCAGCTCTTCGCGTGCGTGATCGCTGGACTCCTCGCTGAACGAGGGCAGGAGACGCGGGCCGGCCTCGACGAGGGTGACGCTCGCGTAGCGGGCGATGTCGGGGTACTCGCGGTCCATGCTGCGCTGCAGTTCGGCCACGGACCCGGCGACTTCGACACCGGTCGGCCCGCCTCCGACAACGACGATGCGCAGTGCCTCGCGGGGAAGGCGACCCTCCTGCACGTCCTCGTAGGTGCCGAAGAGGCGCTGCTTGATGGTGCGCGCATCCTTGAGCGACTTCATCTGCAGGGCATGCTCCTCGACGCCGGGGATGCCGAACGTCGTGCCCACGCTTCCCGTGGCGATCACGAGCTGGTCGTAGTGGAGATCCTGTCCGTCGCTCAGCCGGACTCGGTGCCGCTGGGGATCGACGCTCACCACCTCGCCGCGGACGAAAGTGACCCCGGGGATCGCCGCCCGCACCGGGTAGGCGATGTCGTCCTCGGGCAGCCCCCCGGTGGCCACCTGGTAGAGCAGGGGGCTGAAGAGCTGGTAGGGGTGCCGATCGACCAGGACGACCTCGACGCCCTTGATCCCCCGGGCCGCCTTGGCGACCTCCAGACCGGCGAATCCCGCTCCGATCACCAGGACCCTGGTCGCATCAGCCACGGGAGCATCCTCCCAGCCGGCTGCCGATCTCACGACCTGGGACAGACCTGCCCCTTCGTCGCCGTGGCGGAGGTCCCATCGGTCAGCGCGTCGTAGAGGCCCGCGCACTCCGCGGCCACGTCGGCGCTCACCTTCGCCGCATCACCGAGGATGAGCAGGGCGGCATCGATGCCGTCGGCCTCCTTGACCGCCAGCAGTTGCGGCAGCACCTGGTCGTACGCCGACAGCGACGAGGCCGCGGTCGGTGGGGCGCTGAGGCGGGCGATGTCCTCGTCCGTGAGTTCGGGGACCGTGATTCCGTGACGGTGGGCCTGTGCGGCGACGACCTCCTTCACGGTCGGGAGGTCGTCGATCGCCGCGTCGTTCGAGGAGCGCCAGGCACCGACGACGAGGAGGCCCGCGACGAGGAGGCAGGCGATCGCCACGCCCGCCGCGACGATCCTGCTCACCGTTCCCATACCTCGATGGTCCCCTCGACCACGCTGACTGTCCATTCAGCAGATCGTCCCGGCGCGGGCGCCTCCCGGTCCGATGGACGGATCCGGCGTAGTGTCCCCTTTCGTGACCATGACGTCGACCGAGATCTCGGCCTACCCACGCCGCTGGTGGAGCCTCGTCGCGCTCTGCATCGTGACGGCCCTGGTCTGGGTCACCGCCAGCGACATCAGCATCGCCCTTCCCACCATCGGCCGCGAGCTCGGCGGGAGCATGGACGCCCTCCAGTGGTCCGTCAACGGCTACTTCCTCGCGGGCGCGTTCATCATCGTCGGCGGACGCCTCGGTGACATCTACGGACGACGCCTCCTCTTCGTCATCGGCACCGCTCTCGTCATCGCGGGCTCTGTTGTCGCCGGTATCGCGCCCAGCGCCGTCGTGCTCATCGTGGGACGCGTGATCGAGGGGCTCGGTGCCGCCCTCATCCTCCCGACGGCCCTGTCGACCATCGCCGTGATCTTCACCGGCAAGCAGCGCGACACCGCCATCGCCGCCTGGATCGCCGTGTGCTGGGGCGCTCAGGCCCTCGGCCCTCTCGTCGGGGGAGTCGTCGTCGAGGGTCTCGGATGGCGCTGGCTGTTCTGGCTCAACATCCCCATCGCACTCGGGGCCATCGCACTCACCTGGTGGTCCACTCCGGAGACGCGGGATGAGGGAGCCGATCGCCGCATCGACTACCTCGGCGTCCTCACCCTCGTCGGCGGCATCTTCGTGCTGTCGTACGCGCTCGTGCAGGCCGACAACCTCCCGGTGCCGGCGTTCCTGGGGCTGCTCGGGCTCTCCGTGATCATCCTCGTCGTGTTCGTGCTCGTCGAGCGGCGCGTGTCGACCCCCATCGTGGTCCTGTCGATCTTCCGCAAGGCGAGGTTCGACGGCGCGGTCCTGTCGAACCTCATCGCCAACTTCGTCTTCGGCGCCGTCATCTTCTTCATGGCGCTCTACCTCCAGGTCGTGGAGGGGTACGGCGCCCTCGAGGCCGGCCTCCTCCTGCTGCCGGCCACCATCCCGATCCTCATCATCAACCCCCTCGGGACCTGGCTGGGCCAACGCCTGGGCGCTCGCTGGCCGACCGCGGCGGGCATGCTGCTCCTCGCCATCGCGGCGTTCCTCCTCACCGATCTCACCAACCTCTACAGTTCAGCGGTCATCCCGTTCATCCTCATCGGCGCGGGGATCGGCTTCCAGATCACGCCCTGTGCGGTCACAGCCGTGGAGGACCCGGGAGATGCGGGCGAGGGTGTCGCCTCCGGCATCTTCAAGGCAGCGTCGATGATCGGCGGCTCGCTGGGCGTGGCCGTGGCCACCGCGGTGTTCCAGACCGATGCCCGGTCGCAGGTCACGTCCCTGCTCAACTCCCCGACGAGCGACACCATGGAGAAGGTCATCTCGACACTCACCGGCGGCCTGTCCGTCAAGGAGATCGCCTCGCTCGTGCCCGGAGACGCCCAGGCCTTCATCAACCAGGTCTTCGAGCAGGCGGTGGCCCGGGCCATGTGGCCGTCGATTGCCGTGTCGCTCATCGGCGTCGTCGTCGCTATGGTTCTCCTACGCCAGCGCCGTGAAGCCGCAGGTGCCGACCGATTGGAGTCTTGATCCGTGACTATCTCTGTCGGTGATCGCATTCCCGATGTCGCCGTGCGCGTTGTCCAGGATGGCGTCCCCACACCCACGACCACGGGAGAGCTCCTGGGATCCGGACGCGTCGTGCTGTTCGCTGTGCCGGGTGCCTTCACGCCCACCTGTTCCAGCACCCACCTGCCGTCGTACGTCGACACCGCCGCGGATCTCGCGGCGGCCGGCGTCGATCGCATCGTGTGCATCTCCGTCAATGACGCCTTCGTCATGAACGCGTGGGCTCAGGCCAACGGCGTGGGTGACGAGATCACGATGGCGTCCGACGGCAATGCGGACTTCGCACGGGCCGTCGGGATGGACATCGACGGAACCGCCTTCGGCATGGGCACCAGGTCCAAGCGCTACGCCATGGTGATCGAGGACGGTGTCGTCACCGTGTTCCTTCCGGAGGAGGACGGCTTCTCCGCCATCGCGAGCAACGGCCAGTGCGTCCTCGACGCACTGCGCGCCTAGCCCCCGGGGCCCATTCCCGCGGGAAGTTCTCCCGAGTACGCGATCACGAGTTCGCGCGTCGCGCGGGTGAGCGCGACGTAGAGATCGCGTCCGGGCTGCGGTGACTCGGCATCGATCAGCCCCGGCTCGGTGACGATGACCGCGTCGAATTCGAGACCCTTCGCCTGGGTCACCGTGAGCACGCTGACCGTCGCGTCCAGTCGGCGGTCTCCCCTGCCGATCATCTCCTCGGGCAGAGCCTCCTCGAGGATCGCCTGCACCGTGGGGGCCAGCGCCTGCGGCGCGATCAGCGCGACGCGCCCCATGTCCGGGTCCGCGGCCAGGTCGCGGGCGATCTCCGCCACGCTCCCCAGCGCGGCGAGTGCCGCATAGCGTGGCGGCGGACCCTCGCGGATGGACTCGAGGGGCTCCGGCTCCCGGCCTGCGGCCCGCAGCACCGCGCGCGCGAGTTCCATGAACGGCCGCGGCGTGCGGTAGTTGACCGTGAGACGCTCGAGCCGCCAACGGTCGTCGCGCAGCGCACGCTTGCTCACCGATCCCACAGCGTCGGCCCAGGTCCGGGGAGCCGATCGGGAACCCGCCTGGTCGAGATCCCCCACCACGGTCATGGACAGCGACGGGCATCGACGGCCCAGGAGTCGCCACATCATGGGGGACACGTCCTGCGCCTCGTCCACGACGATATGGCCGTACACCCACTCTCGATCACCGGCAGCACGCTCGGCCACCGGGACGGAGGCACCCGCGGTGGCGTACCGGTCGATGAGCTGATCCGCGGACACGCCCCGGGTGCCGGTCATCTCCAGAACCGACTGCGCATAGTCCACCTCGGCCCTGCGCTCGGCCGTCGCCTGCGCCTGCGCCCGACGATCGGCTTCGTCGTCGATCCCGAGCAGTTCCGCTGCCTCGTCGAGAAGGGGCACGTCCGCGGGCGTCCATGCCGAGCCGCGCGGACGATGCAGCAGGGCGCGCGCACGAGCATCGAGGCGCGGCGCCGCCGCCGCCAGCGCGGTGGGGTCCGCCCAGAGATCGGCGATCACGCGCTCCGGCGACAGCGGCATCCAGCACAGGTTCACCTCGCGGCGCACGTCCGGGCTCTCGCGCAGGTCGGCGATGAGGACATCGCGATGCGTATCCGGGTCGACTCCTGTCTCCTCCGCGAGAGCTTGCGCCAGCGACTCGAGCAGGGACAGCGCGAAGGCCCTGCGAGCGACGTTGTGGGGTCGACGGCCGGACCGGGCCCGATCCTGCGCCGCCCGCACCATTTGCGGCGTCATCGTGATGCGTACGGACCCGACGGCCAGCGAGACCTGTCGCTCGGGGACCCGCTGACGCAAGCGCACGGCACGCGCGATCACGTCGACCATGCGGATGCTCCCCTTGAGGGCGACGACCTCGTCGGCCTCCGAGCCCGTCGCGTCGACGCCGGGGAAGAGCTGACCCGGCGTCGCGAGGACGGCGGCCGTCTCGCCCAGCGCGGGGAGCACCTGCTCGATGTAGTGCAGGAAGATGCGGTTCGGGCCGACCACGAGCACGCCGCTGCGGGCGAGCTTGTCCCGGTGCGTGTAGAGCAGGTAGGCCGCCCGATGGAGCGCCACCACGGTCTTGCCGCAGCCGGGTCCCCCCTCGACCACGAGGATCCCCGACAGCGGGGACCGGACGATGGCGTCCTGCTCCGCCTGCATGGTCGCGACGATGTCCTGCATGCGGCCCGTGCGCCGCGCCGCGAGCGCGGCCATGAGGACACCGCCGCCCTGCACTTCGGCCGCGTCCACGCCTCCCTCGCCCTCGGCCAGCGCTTCGAGGTCGAGGATGTCGTCCTCGAGCGCGGTGACAGTGCGACCCTCCGTGGTGATGTGACGGCGTCGTACGACGTCCCGGGGGTCCGCCGACGTGGCCTGGTAGAAGGCCTCCGCCGCCGGGGCGCGCCAGTCGGTGAGCATGAGCTGCTGGTCGTCGTCGGCCAGGCCGACCCGGCCGACGTAGCGAACCCGCCCGTCCCGCAGGTCGAGGCGTCCGAAGCACAGCCGCTGTTCGGCGGCCGCGAGCGCGGCGAGTCGCTCGGCGTACAGCCTCACGAACGCCTCCTGCTCGGTCACCGAGGCAGGGGTCCCCGTGGTCTGCTCCCGCTGGGCCCGCTGGAGATCACGTCGCGAGCGCTCGCGCAGTTCATCGAGGCGCGCATAGAGCGTCGAGACCACGTCGGCCTCGACGGCGAGCTGGGCGTCCCGGCGGCTCACGTGGGACCGCTGCACTCGTCGCAGGAGGGGTGGCGCAGGGGATGGGCGACCCGCATGGCGATCCTCCGACGGAAGGGGGCATCGATCATGCCCTACTCCGCTGCGGAGGAGGTGCCCGACCCCGACGAACGCACGACCGTCGAGCTGGAGGTCATCGGAGCACCGGATGACGGCAAGCCCGGGGGCTCACCTGCGTCAGTGAGGACCTAGGGGAGGTTGCGGCTGTTGGCGAGCCACTGCTCCCAGGGGATGTTGAACATCGCCCCGGGGCCTTCGTACCAGTCGATGTCGACACCGGTCCCGGTCGTGATCACCGGATCGCCCTCGAGGGCGTTCTCATAGAACCACTGGCCATCGACGTAGGAGACGTTGGTGCAGCCGTGGGAGGTATTGGCGTAGCCGAGGTTGTACTCATTCCACGGAGCCGCGTGGAGGAACTCCCCGCTGGGGGTGAGCCTCAGCGCATAGGGCACGTTGACGTCGTAGGGCTCCAGCGGACCCGGGTTGACCATGCGCTTCATGGCATAGCGCTCCATGATCGACTTCACACCCGAGCCCGTGGCCCAGCCCGCCTTGCCCAGGGACACGGGCACGTTGCGGAGGAAGACGCCGTCGCGCTTGAGCTTGCCCATCGCCGCGTCGTGCTTGACCGTGAGGATCTGCGAACGGCCCACGTAGAACTTGACCTCCGGATCCATGTCGGCCAGGCCGTTGTCGACCCAGTCGAACTTCACCTTCACATCGGTGCGCGAGGGCCAGAAGTCCTTGGGGCGGTACGCCATGGTGTAGTCATCGGGCCAACTCCAGGCCGCGGGCCCGATCGGCTGGCTCGTCTCGACGACCGCGGTGCGCTCGAGCATCTCCTTCATGCGGTCGGAGACGGGGTATCCGAACTCGATGCGGATGACGATGCCCACGCCGTAGGTCTCATTGATCTGCGAGGGATAGACCGACGAGACGACCGCCGGATCACCGTAGGCAACCACGAGCTGCTCGTCCGGGCGGTCGGGCAGCGGGCTGAAGGCGGGCTCGGGCACGACGGTCGCCGTCGGCGCGGGAACCGGCTCGACGGTGGGTGACGCGGACGGCGTCGGGGTCGGTCGAGGCGAGGGCGTCGTCTCCGGACTGGGGGTCGCCATCGACGCGACGGCCTGCTGGGAGCCCGGGCCCCAGGGGACGAACGAGCCGAAGGCCACGCCGCCGACGAGGGCCACCAGGCCCAGGGCCACCAGGCCCAGGGTCACTCCCAGGGCACGCAAAAAACCGCTCCGGCGGGAATCCGCCGGAGCAGGCTTCGCATGCTGGCCGCTCATGGCTCCTATGGTGCCAAGGGAGGAGGTTAAAGACCAAACGCACCCCCCGCGTCGCGGAGAGTGTTATCGCTCCGTGACGCAAGGGGCGGAAGTGGCCACGGTCCCGCAGCGCGCTCCCGGCTGTGCCAGGCTTCGTCCGTGGACGACGAGATTGACCGGTCACTCGTGCGACTGCTCGGCGAGGACGGGCGCATGTCCTTCGCCGACCTGGCCCGCGAGACGGGGCTGTCGACCTCCGCGGTCCATCAGCGGGTGCGACGCCTGGAGCAGCGCGGGGTGATCACGGGGTACCGCGCCGTGGTGAACCCCCGCCTCGTGGGGCTTCCGCTCACCGCGCTCATCGACCTGACCCCGCTCGATCCCTCGGCCCCCGACGACGTGCCCGACCGCCTTCGCGACATCGGAGAGATCGAGGCCTGCTGGTCGGTGGCCGGGGATGCGTCGTACGTCGTGAAGGTCCGGGTGAGCGA
>CAIVWG010000010.1 GCA_903909555.1 uncultured bacterium
CGGCAGCGACTACGACAGGATGTCCTTGCGGTCGAAGCGCACGAAGGCGACCGCGATGAGCACGGTGAAGATGACGATGTTGTACGTCGCGCCGATCGCCATCTCGCCCCATGCGACCTGCGTGCCCAGGGCGTCCAGCCATGCGGCGCCATAGTCCGTCGGCAGCAGCCGTCGCAGGTCGCCCAAGGCCTCGATGCGGTCGAGGATCCCGAAGACGATCGTGATGATGACCGCCGACCCGACCGCTGCGAGCGGCACGTCGGTGAGGACGCTGATGAGGAAGGCGATGCCCGCGGGGAACAGCATCGTGAGCCCGATGTACCCCACGATGATCGCGATCCGCTGAGCGGACTCGGCCGTGTCGAACGTCCCGCTGAGCGGGCTGGTCAACGTCTCCCCCCCGAAGGCGAGCAGGCCGATGAGGAACGAAGCGGCGACGAGCGTCAGCAGCACCGCGCAGGTGAAGATGAGCCCCACGATCACCTTGGTGCGCAGCAGCCGACGGCGCGGCACGGGCGCTGCGAGCAGGTAGCGCAGCGACGACCAGTTCGCCTCCGATGCGACGGTGTCGCCGAGGAAGAGCGCCGCCAGCACCGTGAGCAGGAAGCCCGAGCCGAAGAAGAGCATGGTCAGGGTGAAGTTCCACGCCCCGGCGGTGGCGAGGCCGATCAGGTCCAGGTCACCGTCGCCGAATCCCCCGCCCCCGTTGGAGGAAGGCCCGAACTTGACCGCGGCCACGACGATGAGCGGGAGCGCGACGACGAGGAGGAAGGCGACGAGCGTGCGCTTGCGCCGAATCTGTCGCGCCAGCTCCACGCGCACCGTCAGGGTGCTGCGCGCGCGATAGCCCACCGGTCCCGGCGTACGGGCGGGGATCTCGACACTCATGACGACACCACCGTGTGCCCCTCTCCCACGAGTTCGAGGAAGACATCCTCGAGCCGCTGTCCCGTGCGACCGCGCATGAACTCCTCGACCGTGCCCTCGGCGACGACCTGGCCTCGGTGCATGACGACAACGTGGCTGCAGGTCTGCTCCACCTCGCTGAGCAGGTGTGACGAGATGATCACGGTGCGGCCGGTCGCGGCGTAGGCATGCAGGACGTCGCGCATCTCCCGGATCTGCGGAGGGTCCAGCCCGTTGGTCGGCTCGTCGAGCAGGAGGACGTCGGGCATCCCTAGCATCGCCTGCGCGATCCCCAGTCGCTGGCGCATGCCCTGGCTGTAGGTCTTCACCTTGCGGTCCACCGCGGAGCCGAGGCCGGCGATCTCGAGGACCTCGTCGAAGTACGGCTGCTGGCCCACGCGACCACTGGCCTTCCAGTACAGCTCGAGATTGCGCCGTCCGCTGAGGTAGGGAAGGAAGCCGGGACCCTCGACGAACGACCCGATGCGCGCCAACGCCGACGACCCCGGCAGGATCCGCTGCCCGAAGACCCGCACCTCGCCGTCGGTGGGCCGGATCAGCCCCATGATCATGCGCATCGTCGTGGTCTTGCCCGCGCCGTTCGGCCCTAGGAGACCGAGCACGACGCCTGGGGGCACGGTGAACGACGCGCCGTCCACCGCGGTGAGGCCGCCCTTGAAGCGCTTGACCAGTCCGGCGACCGAGATGGGCACCTCGACCAGGTCCTCGCGCGGGGCGTCCTCGCCGTGGCGCGGGCGCAGCAGCCACGTGACGATCACGGCGAGCAGCACGATCGCGAGCCCGCCGAGGGGCCACAGCCACGGGGGCGCCTCGGTGGCCGTGGAGACGGCGTCGACCTGGGGGATGAGCACCTGCCCGTCGGGCAGCGCGACGGTGTAGACCGCGGGACCTTCGGGCAGTCGGTAGGCCTGGTCCGTCGTCGCCACGACGATCGCGAGCCGGTCCCCCGCTGCCGCCTCCGCGACGACCGCGGGGAGGTCGACCTCGACCGTGACGGGATCGGGCCCGAGATCGGCGAGGCGAATCGGCGCCACGAGGCCGTTCGGAAGCGTCTGGCGCTGGCCGGCATCCGCAATGCGCAGGCTGGCGAAGAGCACGGCATCCTCGACGGGACGGTCGCTGGACACCGAGAGCCGGATGCGCGAGGACCCGACGACCTGCAGCGGATCGGTGAGCGGTTCGGAGAGGAACCCCGCTGACTGGCCGGGGAGTGGGAGCGAGAGAACGCTGCTCGCCAGCCCGGCGAGTCCCCCGGCGCCGGGGAGCGCGGTGACGGCCGCGGGGACGCCGCCCGCGGGCGCGAGGATCTGCTGCGGAGGCCCGCCCACCCCGATCGGCCGCTGGCTCTGCCCGTACAGGCCCGGATACGCCGGCGTGGACAGCACGTCGACGGTGCCGGCGGCGCGATCGCTCACCGCGGAGCCGGACACTTCGGAGACCTCGAACGCCGTGCTCACCGCGGGACCGTCCGCGAGATACGCCGACATCCAGTCCGCGCTGAGGGCGCGCAGCCGCTCGGTCTCGTCCACGCCCCCGTCGTGCCCCTCGGCGTGCCAGACGACCTTGACGGGCACATCGGGGTTGGCGGCGCTGATCTGCTCGGCGTTGGCATTGGCCTGCGACAGGGGGAAGAGGGAGTCGGACTGGCCACCACCGATGAGCGTCGGCGCCGTGATCCGGTTGGTGACACTCGCGGGCGAGGACGCCGCCATGAGCTCGGCAACCGCCGGTGACACTGTGCCCGAGGTCGCCGCCTCGATGTAGGCAGCGCACCAGTCGGGAGAGAACCGGCCGCACTCGGTGACCGGTCCCGGGGCAACGGGGTTGTCGCCGCGGGGCAGGAGCCCGGCGCTGAAGAAGAACCCTGTCCACAGTTGCTTGAGCACGCCGAGGCCCGCTCCGCGAGCGCTCTGCCCGAAGAGCGAGGCCTCGAGGTCGTTCCACGTGATATCCGCGACTACGGCGTCGACCCGGTCGTCGTACCCGGCGAGCAGCAGGGCGAGGGCGCCGCCGTACGAGCCCCCGGCAACACCCACACGCGGATCCGCCGCTCCGTCCTGCACGATCTCGGGGCGCTCCGCGAGGTAGTCGATGACGCGCTGCGCGTCGGCGACCTCGAACTGCGGGGAGTTCATCGAGATCAGCCCGGTGGAATCGCCGAAGCCACGAGCGGAGTACGCGAGGACCGCGAATCCGCGCTCCTGGAGGTACGCCGCCTCTTCGGCGAGGTCGCGCTTGCTGCCTCCGAAGCCGTGGGCGAGGACGACGGCGGGGGCCGGGGTCTGCGCCGGGAGGTAGAGGTCCGCCGAGAGAGTCACCGGCGCCGGGTCGGTCGCCGAGGCGGCCGCCCCGGGAATCTCGAGTGCTTCGGGCGAGGCGGCAGCGCGCGCCGGAGAGATGCTCAGCCCGAGAAGGAGGATGGCCGCTGCTCCCCCGAGCCATCGCCGCATCTGTCGAGCATAGGTTCGAGGCCGGGCGCGCGCCGCACGGGGCGACTACAGTCGAGGTCATTCCCGACCGAGGGGGCCACGATGGGCAGCACGATGACGCGGTCACGCATCTACCGCAGAGCGGCGATCTTCGCGCTGGGCCCCGCGGTGGCGGCAGGACTCCTCGTGGGCCTGCCCACCGCCGCCGTCGCCGCCCCGGCCCCCGAGGTCGCTCCCCTCAACCTCACCCCCGATCAGACGGTGGACCGCCTCGACCCGATCGAGCCGGGCGCTCTCACGATCGCGCCTGACGTGCCGATCCTCGCCGCGGTCGGCGATGCCTTCACCGTGTCCGTGGACGTCGCACGCGGGCAGGTGTCCGTGCGCAGTCTCGCGACAGGACGCGAGGTCTGGGGCAACGCTGCCGGTGAGTCCTTCCTCGCGGCCTCGCGCTCTCGGCTGCGCGTCTTCGAGGATCAGGGTGCGTTCTGGCCGCACGTGCGGCGTTCCGCGACGTTCCCCGATCAGCGCATCGTGAGCCTCGAGGAGGCCGATGACAGTTCGGTCACGATGCGCGGCTACCTCGGCGGCCCGCAGGGGCGGGTGAGCTGGCGAATGACCCTGCGCACCGCGAAGGACGACGCCGGCACCGCATCGCTCGGCATCGAGGTGCAGACCGGCCGCTTCAAGTCCCGGCCGCTCGATAGCGTCCTCCTGGCCTCCGTCCTGCAGGAGGGCGAGGCCGTGCACGGATTCGGATCGCAGTACCGCGGATACGACCTGCGCGGCACGCTCTTCCCGGTCATGGTGCGCGAGCAGGGCGTCGGCCGCGGCGAGCTCCCCATCAGCACGCTCGTCAACGCGGTCGAGCCTGGTGGTGCCGGGACTTTGGCCAACACCTATGCCGCGTGGCCCACCTGGCTCACCTCCGGCGATCGCAGCCTCGGCGGGCGCGTCGTCGGCCCGGCGGCCACCGCCTTCGGCACGGTCGATCTCACCGACCGCGCCAGCCTGCGCCTGGAGATGCGTGCACCGCGCATGGCGGTCACGCTCGTCGAGGGCAGCGATCCGGCCGATGCCCTGCGCAAGAGGGACGCCGGCATCGCGATCCCCGGCGTGGCCGCGTGGACGTCGGAGGGCGCCATTCTCGGCCTGCAGGGCGGCACCGCAGAGGTGCGTGCCGAATTGCAGGCCGTGCTCGATCAGGGCGCCAAGATCTCCGCGGTGTGGCTGCAGGACTGGGTCGGGCGACGCACGACCAACTTCGGGTCACGCCTGTGGTGGACCTGGCAGCTCGACGACGCGTGGTATCCGGGGTGGAATGACCTCGTCGACGACCTGGAGGCGCAGGGGATCAAGGTCCTCACCTACGTCAACCCGATGCTCACCGACCCGTCTGCCAAGGCCCCGGCTCCGGCGCGCAACCTCTACCAGGAGGCGGTCGACAACGGGTACTTCGTCAAGACCCCGGAGGGCGAGCCCTACCTGCAGGACCAGGGCCAGTTCACCGCGGCGCTCATCGACCTCACCGATCCGTCGGCGCGCGAGTGGTACACCGAGATCATCGCCACCCAGGTGCTCGCCGGGAAGGTCGCCGGCTTCATGGCCGACTTCGGCGAGGGGCTGCCGTACGACGCCGTCCTCGCCGGCGGCAGCGGCGCCCAACTCCACAACGAGTACCCCCTGCTGTGGGCGCAGACGGTGCGCGACGCCTGTGCCCTGGCCGGCAAGCCCGACTGCGTGGCGTGGATGCGCTCCGGTATCGCCGCGAGCGCGCAGTACGCGCCCGTGTTCTGGGGCGGCGACCAGATGGTGAGCTTCGCGCCGGAGGACGGCATGCCCTCGGCGCTCTACGGCATCCACGCCTCCGCCGCGGCGGGCTGGCCGCTCATGCACTCCGATGTGGGCGGCTACACCAGCGTGGCCCTTGTGAACTACGTGCGTGGCCCGGAGCTCCTGCCGCGCTGGGCGCAGATGGAGGCGTTCGGGGCCTTCATGCGCACGCACGAGGGCAACCAGCCCAAGGACAACCTGCAGGTCTACACCAACGCGAAGCAGGCCCGGTTGTTCGCCTACGCGACCAAGATCTACGCCGCGCTCGCCGACTACCGCAGGTCGGTCATCGACGAGGCCGTGGCGACCGGGATGCCGGCCGTTCGCCACCCGATCCTCGTGCACCCCGAGATGACGGACCCGGCGATGGACCGGACGTTCTTCCTCGGGGAGCACCTCTTCGTGACGCCGGTGATGGCGGTCGGGGCCCGCAGCGTCCGGGTCGCGTTCCCACCGGGGACCTGGGTGCACGCGCTCACCGGCGAGGAGTTCGTCGGATCGACGACACACACCGTGGCGGCGCCGCTCAACCAGGCCACGGCGTTCGTGCTCAAGGGCGATCCCGTCGGAGAGGAGATCCGGGCCGCGCTCATCGACGCCGGGGTGGCGCGCTAGGCGTAGTCCTCAGGGAGGAGCTCGAGCAGCGCGCGCATCTCAGTGAAGACCCCCCCGTCGTCGAAGGTGAGGAGCACGGTGAACCTGCGTGTACGGCGTTCGCCGTCGGCGAAGAGGAGCGGGAGTTCCTGCGCCAGTTGACGGATCCCCATCCGGCCGTACTGCTCGATGAGGGCCCGCAGCGTCGCTTCGTCCGCGCCGGCCGGGGAGAAGACGGTCCCGAGGACATCCTGGGGATCCCACCCGCAGAAGCGCACGCGGGGGGAGACCGAGCGCAGCCGCAGGTCTGCTCCGTAGACGAGTTCCAGCGGAACGAGAGGTTCGCCGGACTGGGGCGTCGCCTCCGGCTGACCACCCACCGACGGGTCCGGGGTCGGGAGACCACCCTCGAGCGTGGCGAGCTCTCCCAGGAAGCCGGAGATGCGACGGTCGGGGCCCAGCAGGGGTCGGGCGAGGCAGGACAGCGTGAGATACGGGACCGGCGGGCGGGCGAAGCGCGCGATGAAGCGACGCGTACGCCCCTCGAGGAGCCCCGCGACGGCTTCGGCGAGGATGTCGGCATCGTCGGGATGGACGAGCGTGAAGATGCCATCGCCCACGAGGTCCTCGGCCTCCCCGCCGCACAGTCGCGCGGCGGACTCACTCACCCATTGCACGACGCCGTCGGTGTCGGTCAGGCAGTACATCAAGTCGGAGGTGGCAGCGGCGGTGTCCAATGCCGCGAGATCCGCCATGCTCATGGGCAGTTCGGGCGGGGGTTCGGGGCTGGGATCGAAGCGATAGCCGAAGCCGCGGACGGTGCGGACGTAGCGGGGACGGCTGCCGGACTCCCCGAGCTTGCGCCTCAGCCGACTGATGTGCACCTGCAGCGGGGTGGTGTCCCCGTGCCAGGGCGTCCCCCATATGGCCTCGAGCAGGTCGCGGTCGGCTATCGCGACCCCCGGCCGGTCGACGAGGTGGGCCAGCAGCGCGAACTCCGACGGGGTCAGGCCCACCTCCCGGCCCGCCAGGTAGGCAACGCGGGCACCGCTGTCGACCACGAGCCCCTGGTCTATCGGGGCGCCCCCGGGCAACCAGCGAGGCTCCCGCCCCTCTTCCACGCTCGCGACCTCCCACTCGCGTTCGAGGAAACCGAATTCGGAAAACGCTACGCATCCCCTGCAGCATTGTGCGGCGTCTGACCTCAAGGAAACCTTGCCTTTTCCTTTCTGAAACCCCCTCGTGGCATCGTTCGCACCCGACGCGCACTCAGTCCGCGAGAGCATCAGTCCCCCCCCCCCCCGGGGAGCGGGGAAGAGGCGCGACGGCACCACTCGGGGAGGGATGCGCCATCGTCTCCACCGCCTCCCAGAGCATGCAGAGTGCGTGGTTCGACTTCGCCGGAATGCTCACGGCACTCCTGCGGATTCCCCCGGGAGATCGAGCCGCCCCGCTGGTCGCGCGAGCCCTGGCCCACTGGGCGAGGGTGCTCGAAGTGCGCCTCTACCTCAAGCCGTTCGGGGCCGACGTCGCGATCCTCGACGGGTATCACGGCCTCGACCCTGACCTCGCTCGCAGTTTCCGGGCGATCCCCCTCGGCAGTCCCGGGGCGGTGGCCGACGCCCTGGCCCTGGGACAACCGATGACTCGGTCGCTAGAAGAGGTCGACTACCTCACCCCCGCGTTCTCCTCGCTGATCTCCGCGGCGACTCAGGAGCCCGGCGGCCGGGTGATCCTCGACTACGTGCCCCTCTGCCTCCTGGACGAGTCGATCGGTCTCCTCGTCCTCACTCGCGTGGCGTCGACGACGGCGCTGGACTCTCACGACCAGGTCCACCTGAACACCACCGCCGCGGCGCTGTCGTTCTGGGCTGCAGAGCGACGCCGCGATCCGGAGGTCAGCCCCGCCTCGCACTCCGAGGCCGGAATCTCCCCGCGGCAGATGCGCATCCTCGACCTCATGAGCCAGGGCTACACCAACGACCGCGTGGCCCGCGAGCTCGGCTTCTCGCTCTCCACGGTCAAGGCGGACCTGCTGCGGCTCTACCGCTTGACCGGGACACACACGCGCGGACAGCTTCTCTCGGCGGCCACGCAGATAGGCTGGCTGGCGGAAGATCGGTAGGTACGCCAGCCTGGGGGCGTGGAGGTGCTCGAAGCGGAGCAGCCGCGCACGCGCTGGCGCCGGGTCGCCGCGTGGTCTGTGCTTGCTGCGCTCCTCCTCGCGATCCCCGCGGCATGGGCGGTGCACGGCACCTGGGAGGAGAACGCCACCGACCGCATCGACACGATGCGCGACCGCGGTGTCATCTCCGCCGAGCGCATCGAGCGGGCCCGCGTGAGCATCGCGGCCTATGCGGGGCCGCTGCTGGAATCGCCCGATCCCGAGGTGAGGGACGAGATCCAGCGGATCATGTCCGAGGCAGCGCCCGACGGGCGCGCGGCGCTGCTCGACAGCATCGACGGCCTCACCGAGATGGTCATCGCCCCTTGGCAGCAAAATGTCCGGCGGCAACGGGATTCTGCGCTCGAGGAACTCCGAGAGCTTGCCCGGGACCTGCGGATCGATGGGTAGCCACGGGTCCTGCACAGGGGCCCAGGAGACCCCGGCCTGCCGGCGGGTGCCGCATCAATGGCCCGGGAGGGGCTTCACCAACTCGCCGCACGTGACGGTCGTGAGCTCGCTCGCCATGTGGCCATGGAGGCGCCTCTCCAGGGACCACGTAATGCGCTGCGCCTGAGTGACGGCCATCTCCGCGACGTCACCGGCGAATTCGGCCCGGGTGGTCTGCGTCCACAGCGACAGCCATCGGTCCAGGTGCAGGGCAGTCAGCGGTGCCCGCTCGTGAAGATCCACGTGCACCTTGAGCAGGTTGCGCCGGTACTCGCCCGTCCGGAAGAGCACCGTCATCCAGAAGTCCGTCATGACGGGCAGGTGAGCCTCGAGATCCAACTGGGCGACGTCCACGAAGATCGGCCCGAGCCGGTCATCCTCGAAGCACCTGGCGTAGAAGGTTCGCAGCAGCTGGACGATGTCATCGACGCCTGCGATGTCATCCTTCCTCCGCGCAGCCGTCATCCCACCTTCTCCCAGCCCTTGCGAGGGATTCGAGCGCCTGCATCGTGCGGCCCGCGCGAACGGTAGACGACGTACGGACGCACGAGGTAGCCCACCGGCGCTGAGAAGGCATGGACCAGCCGGGTGAACGGCCAGATGATGAAGATAAGCATCCCAGCGATTGCGTGCACATGGAATGACGTAGGAGCCTCTGCCATGAGCACCACCTGCGGGTTGAGATAGAAGATGGACCGGAACCATGGCGAGACGGTCTCGCGGTAGTTGTAGCCATCACCGATCAGCCCGGAGGCCAGCAGCGTCGTGAGCAGGCCAAGGAGAATGGCCGCCACGAGGAAGACGTACATTGTTTTGTCATTGCGCGTCGTCGCCGCGAACACCGGGCCCACCGTGCGGCGACGGTAGATGAGCATGGCAATGCCGAACAGGGTGAAGGCCCCCGCCACAAGCCCGAGACCGACGGCAATGACGTGGTAGGCGTCCTCACTCAGGCCGGTGGCGTTCGTCCAGCTCTCTGGGATGAGCAACCCAACGACATGTCCCACGAGGACGGCGAGGATGCCGATGTGGAAGAGCGGGCTTGCTACGCGCATCAACCTGCCCTCGTAGAGCTGGCTCGACCTGGTCGTCCAGCCGAACTTGTCGTAGCGGTACCGCCAGATCGTCCCGACGACGAACACCGCGATGGTCACGTAGGGGAGGACCGCCCACAGCAGGATGTCCCAGGTTGTCATCGCCGTCCTCCCGCCGGATCCAGGGTCAGTGCATAGGGCTCGAGCCCCACCGTCTCGACGGGGGGACCACTGGCCGCCAACTCGCGCATGCGGCGCTCGATCTGGGGTGTGCGTCGCGGCAGCGTGGCGACGATCGCGTCGAGTACATGCCTGTATGGCGACTCCAAGGCAGTCAGCGCATCACGCAGGAGGTGGATGGCCGCGGCATGCTCGGCGAGGAGCGCCTCGCCCGTCAGCCGATCGCCTAGGGCGGCGAACTCGAGCACGACCGCGAGATGGTCGGGCAGCTCACGGCCAGCGAGGTCGAAGCCGACGTCCAGGTAGGCCTGCTGGAAGCGCAAGATTGCCTGCCCACGGTTGCGGGTGTCGCCGTCGGTCCAGTAGGTGAGGTAGGGGCAGGCCTTGCGCTTCATGTCGAAGACCGACACGTAGTGCTGCTGCAACGCCAGTCCCTCGACTTCGTCGAGATGCGCGATGAATCCCGCGAGCGGCGTGCCCACGGACGGCGGCAATTCCGGCAGCAGGTCGCGAATACTCGGCAGCCGCTCCGCCAGCGCTTCGTCCGGGTAGGCCAGCAGCCAGCTGCAGGCCAAGCGCGCTGCCGCGGTCTGCTCAGCGCTCATCGGGTGCCCCCATGCCGTCCCAGTTGAGGAGGTTCACCCGCACGGCCTCGACGGGGATGATGACCTCGGTGGTCTGCCGCTGCTTCAATGCGTGGAAGTTCTCCACCGCGACCGGGATCGGTCGACCGGATGCCTCGCCGAATGGCCCGGACTCGTACTGCCCTGGCCCCCCCGCGATGTCGAGGGAGCAGCCGACTTCCTCGAGGTCGCGCGCGGATTCTGCATGGGCGGTCGGGATTACGTAGCGATCGTCGTACTTCGCGATGGCGAGGAGGCGGTACATCTCGTAGATCGCCTCCTCGGTCATGCCGACCGATTCGGCGATCTCGGCGCGCGGGTCTCGGCCGAGGTTGATGTCGCGCATGTAGGCGCGCATTGCGGCGAGGCGCAGAAGGGAGCGGCGAACCGGGCCGATATCGCCCGCGGTGAAGAGCCCGGCGAGGTACTCGATGGGGATGCGCAGCGCATTGATGGCACCGAAGAGGTTGCCGGCGTCCTCGGCGTCGTTGCCGGTGTCACGCAGAGCGTCGACCACCGGCGACAGTGGCGGCACATACCAGACCATCGGCATGGTCCGGTACTCCGGATGAAGTGGCAGTGCGATGCCGTAGACCTTCGCGAGCCGGTAGACCGGGGAGTTCTGCGCGGCCTCCAGCCAGTCCTCGGGGATCCCATCGCGGCGGGCCTGCTCGAGCACGGCCGGTTCGTGCGGGTCGAGCAGGAGGTCGAGCTGCGCCTGGAGCAGGTCCTTCTCGTCGGGCGTGGACGCCGCCTCCGTCACCCGGTCCGCGTCGTAGAGGAAGAGGCCGAGGTAGCGCAGCCGGCCCACGCAGGTCTCCGAGCACACGGTCGGCAGCCCTACCTCGAGACGGGGATAGCACAGCGTGCACTTCTCCGCCTTGCCCGTGCGGTGATTGAAGTACACCTTCTTATAGGGGCAGCCCGTGACGCACATGCGCCAGCCTCGGCAGCGGTCCTGATCGACGAGGACGATGCCATCCTCGACCCTCTTGTACATCGCACCGGATGGGCACGCGGCCACGCAGGCAGGGTTGAGGCAGTGTTCGCAGATGCGCGGCAGGTAGAACATGAATGCCTGCTCGAACTCCATCTTCACGCGATCGCCCACCTGGTCGCGGATGGAGACGAGGACGGGATCGTCAGGGGCGAGTTCCGGACCGCCGCCGAGATCATCGTCCCAGTTGGCCGACCACTCGATCTTCATCGGCTTGCCGGTGATGAGGGACTTGGGCCGCGCAACGGGCGTGTGTTCGCCCTGGGGGGCCGACAGCAGCATGTCGTAGTCGTATGTCCAGGGTTCGTAGTAGTCCTGGAGCGTAGGCAACTTCGGGTTGCTGAAGATCTCCGCCAGCCGACGGAAGCGGCCCCCGGATCGT
This sequence comes from uncultured bacterium, assembly GCA_903909555.1. Classification (GTDB taxonomy): domain Bacteria; phylum Actinomycetota; class Actinomycetes; order S36-B12; family S36-B12; genus Mxb001. Next base: position 11,614 of record CAIVWG010000010.1, read on the forward strand.
AGTTTGAGCTTGCCGCGCTTCAGGGTCCACCCGCCCCGCCACCTCTTCTGGTCCTGGTAGGTGCGCGGATACCCGAGTCCGGGACGCGTCTCGACGTTGTTGAACCAGACGTATTCCATACCGGCCCGGTTGGTCCATGCCTGCTTGCACGTGACAGAGCAGGTGTGGCACCCGATGCACTTGTCGAGGTTCATCACCATCGCCATCTGGGCCATGATGCGCATCAGTAGTCGACCTCCTGCGATCGGCGGCGGATCACGGTAATCTCATCGCGCTGGTTGCCCGTGGGGCCGAGGTAGTTGAAGGCGAAGGACAACTGCCCGTAGCCGCCGACGATGTGCGTCGGCTTGATCATGAGGCGCGTGAGGGAGTTGTGGATGCCTCCGCGCAAGCCCGACATCTCGGCCTTCGGTACGTCCACCGTGCGGTCCTTCGCGTGGTACATGTAGACCGTGCCCTGTGGCATCCGGTGCGAGACCACCGCTCGAGCGACGACCACGCCGTTGCGGTTATATGCCTCGATCCACTCGTTGTCCTTCACACCGATGGCCGCGGCATCCTCCGGGCTCATCCAGATCTCCGGGCCGCCACGCGACAGCGACAGCATGAAGAGGTTGTCCTGGTACTCGGAGTGGATCGACCACTTCGAGTGCGGCGTGAGGTAGCGGACGGTGACCTCGCGGCCCTCGCCGGAGCGCTGGTCGCCGTCGAGGCGCTGCATGTTGAGCGGTGGCCGGAAGGTCGGCAGGTTCTCGCCGATTTCGCTCATCCAGTCGTGGTCGAGGAAGCAATGCTGCCGCCCGGTGAGCGTGTGCCACGGCTTGAGCCGCTCGACATTGATGACGAAGGCGGTGTAGCGACGGCCACCGTGCTCGCTGCCCGACCACTCCGGGCTCGTGATGACGGGCACGGGCCTTGCCTGAGTGTCCGGGAACGTGATGCGCCTGCCCTCGTCCTCGATGGCGAGATCGACGAGCTCCTGTCCGGTACGGCGTTCCATCGCCTGGAAGCCCTGTACCGCGAGTCGGCCGTTTGTCGTGGCCGACAGGGCGAGGATGGTCTCGCAGGCGTGCACGTCCGTCACCAGCGAAGGCCTCCCGGCGGCGGGACCGTCGGGGATGACGCCATTGCGGTGCGCGAGGTCCTCGACTTCCGCGATCGGCGAGAACGGCACGCCCTTGGTCACCATGCCGAGGTCCGCGGTGAGTGGGCCGAGCGCCGACATCTTCGCGCCGATGGCCGTGTAGTCGCGCTCGACGACGACGAATTTCGGCGCGGTCTTGCCTGGGATGAGGTCAATCTCGCCCGTGCGCCAGTCGCGCACGACACCGCCGGGCAGCGCCATCTCGTCCGGGGTGTCATGCAGCAGAGGCACCGACACGAGATCTCGGTGCACGCCGAGATGCCCCTGAGCGAGCTCGGAGACCCTGCGGCCGAGGCCCTGGAAGATGTCGTAGTCGCTGCGCGTCTCCCACGGGGGATCGATGGCTGGAGTGAATGCGTGCACATAGGGGTGCATGTCGGTGGACGACAGATCGTGCTTCTCGTACCACGTCGCGGCGGGAAGCAGGACATCGCCGAAGAGGCCGGTGCTCGTCATGCGGAAGTCGATGCTCACGAGCAGGTCGAGTTTGCCCTCAGGCGCCTCGTCGCGCCAGGTCACGTCGGCCGGGCGCTCGTCGGCCGGCACCTCTTCTGCGCGCACGGCGTTGGATGTTCCGAGCAGGTGGCGCAGGAAGAACTCATTGCCCTTGCTCGATGAGCCGAGCAGGTTGGCCCGCCATACGGTGAGGACGCGCGGCCAGTTGCCCTCAGCGTCGGGGTCGTCGATCGCGAAGCGGAGGCTCCCGTCGCGCAGTTGCTGCGCGACATAGTCGGCGGGAGGCACTCCCGCGGTATCCGCCTCATCGACGAGGGCGAGGCTGCTGCGGTCGAACTGCGGGTACGACGGCATCCAGCCTGAGCGCGCCGACTGCGCGAGCATGTCGATCATCGATCGGCTGGCGAATCGGCCCTCACCGAGCGGCGATGCAAGCAGGTCGGCGCCGAGCCGGTCGTAGCGCCACTGGTCTGTCTGCACGTACCAGAACCCGGTGCCGATCATCTGCCGTGGCGGCCTTGACCAGTCGAGTCCGAACGCCAACTGCGCCCATCCGGTCACCGGGCGGCACTTCTCCTGGCCGACGTAGTGCGCCCAGCCGCCGCCGTTGATGCCCTGGCATCCAGTGAGGGTGATGAGTGCGAGGAAGGTGCGGTAGATCGTGTCGGAGTGGAACCAGTGGTTGGTGCCCGCGCCGAGCACGATCATCGAGCGGCCGCCGGACTCCTCGGCGTTCGCGGCGAACTCGCGGCCGATGCGCGCAGCGAGATCGGCCGGCACGCCGGTTATCTCCTCCTGCCAAGCGGGTGTGTAGGGCGCGGGATCAGCGTACCCGCTGGGCCACTCGCCGGGCAGCCCGTCGCGCGCGACGCCGTACTGCGCGAGCATGAGGTCGAAGACGGTCGTGACGAGTCGCGCGCCCTTGCGGGTCGCGACCTCGGCGGCAGGGACGCCTCGACGATGCACGCCGCCGCCCTCTCCCTCGCCGATGTCGAAGCGCGGGAGCAGCACCTCGGCGGTCGTGGTGCCGTGGGCGTCGAAGAGCGACAGTGCGGGATCGACGCCCGCGAGGTCGAGGTTCCACCTCCCAAGGCCGGAGTCATTGAATCGGAAGCCGAGCGAGCCGTTGGGGACATGCGGGAGCCCGGTCTCGGCATCGACGAGCACCGTTTTGAACGCTGCCCCCTCGCTGTCGTCGCCCAGATCGGCGGCGGTGAGGAACTTATCGGGCACCCAGGCCCCGTCCTTCTCGCGCAGGGTGACGAGAAAGGGCAGGTCGGAGAAGCGCTTGACGTAGTCGACGAATCGCGGCACCTGCCGCTCGACGAAGAACTCCTTGAGGATGACGTGGCCCATCGCCATGGCGAGTGCACCGTCCGTGCCCGGATGCGGCGCGAGCCATTCATCGGCGAACTTCGAGTTGTCGGTGTAGTCGGGCGACACGGTGACGACCTTCTGCCCGCGGTAGCGCGCCTCGGCCATGAAGTGCGCGTCCGGCGTGCGCGTGACGGGCACGTTGGAGCCCCACATGATGAGGTAGGCAGCGTTCCACCAGTCGGCGGACTCCGGCACGTCGGTCTGGTCGCCGAAGACCTGCGGCGACGCCACCGGCAGGTCGCAGTACCAGTCGTAGAAGGACAGCATCGAGCCTCCCATGAGGCTGATGAAGCGCGCGCCTGCCGCATGCGAGGCCATGGACATGGCGGGGATGGGTGAGAACCCGAATATCCGGTCCGGGCCGTGGGCCTGCACGGTGTGAACGTGCGCGGCGGCGATGATCTCGCTCGCCTCGGCCCACGAAGCCCGGACCAGTCCCCCCTTGCCTCGCGCGCGCTGATAGGTCCGTCGGGTCTCCGGGTCGCCGACGACGGCGGCCCATGCATCGACGGGATCGGGGTGATCTCGCTTGGCCTTGCGGTAGGCCTCGAGAAGCACACCGCGTACATAGGGGTAGCGCACCCGCGTGGGCGAGTAGGTGTACCAGGAGAACGCCGCACCGCGGGGGCACCCGCGTGGTTCGTACTCGGGGCTGTCGGGCCCGACGGACGGGTAGTCGGTCTCCTGAGTCTCCCAGGTGATGATGCCGTCTTTGACGTACACCTTCCACGAGCACGACCCGGTGCAGTTGACGCCATGCGTACTGCGCACCACCTTGTCGTGGCTCCAGCGATCGCGGTAGAAGACGTCCCCCTCCCGACCGCCCACCTTGGTCACCGTGCGAAGGTCATCGGATACCTCGCCAGGCGTCAGGAATCGTCCGGCCCGGACCAGGAAGTCCTCTGCCGCGGTCATGCGGTCACCTTCGAGGGTTGGATCACGCGCTCCGGCTCGAGGTCTGGGCGAGCGACGGTGGCGACGCACATGTCGGGTCTCGTCCAGACCTGGAGGCTCTTCAGGCGCACCGGCTGCCCTGTCTGCTCGAGGAGCGAGTCGATGAGTTGCGCGTGTATCTCGCAGATCACTGGGTTGTCCTTGACGAGTGCGGCGTAGGGACACTGGCGCACGCTGATCGCATCGCCGACTGGGGAGAGTTCCGCCTCGAATCCCAGGCGGTTCAAGGCATCGGCTGCTTCCATGACGGCCTCATCCGGCGTGGCGGCCACGGGGAGGTCGGGGAGCGAGTGCGCCCAGCGTTCGGCGGTTGCCGCCGCCAACGTCGGGTCCTGGATCTCGCTGAGTTCCATGCTGAGCGCTTCGGCGAGCCGCTGATACGGCGACGGCGCGGGCACCGATGTGCGGTAGAGCCAGCGTGGCCGCCCCCGGCCGTGCGCATCGGCCTGCTCGCGGGCGATCGACCCCGCGGCCAGGAACACGTCGAGGTAGCCGCGGACGGTGTTGGCGTGGAGGCCGGTGGCCGTCGCGATCTGCTCGATCGTGAGGGGAGCTCTCGCAGCACGGACGGCGGAGAGAACCCGGTCTCGACTGTCGCGCTCGGTCATGGGGCATGTCTAGCACAGGTATTGGTATTTATTCAATATTCCTCGTGTTATTTATTTAATATGCTTTACTGGCGCCGTGGCACCCGCAACAACCTCGCGAGGGCGGATCCGTGTCCTCGTCCTTTCCACCCTCGGCTTCACCCTCATGTTCGCCGTCTGGCTCATGTTCGGGGTCCTCGGCCTGCCCATCCGCGACGAGTTCGGCCTGACCGACGTCCAGCTTGCCTGGATCACCGCCGTGGCCGTGCTCAACGGCGCCATTTGGCGGCTGCCCGCGGGCATCCTCGCCGATCGGTTCGGGGGCCGCGTCGTCTTCACCACGATCCTCGCGGTCACCGCGATACCCGCCTTCCTGGTCTCGCAGGTCACGTCGTACGGCTGGTTGCTCGTCTTCGCCTTCCTGGTCGGATTCGCGGGCAACTCCTTCAGCGTCGGGATCGCCTGGGTGAGCGCCTGGTGGCCACAGGACCGGCAGGGATTCGCGCTGGGAGTCTTCGGAGCCGGCAACATCGGAGCTTCCCTCACGAAGTTCATCGGGCCTGCGCTCATCGTCGCGGTCCCGGCCGCCGGACTCCTCGGCGGCCTCGTCCCCGGCGGCTGGCGATTCGTGCCCTTCCTGTACACGGTGCTTCTGCTGGTCATGGCCGCTCTCACCTGGGCATTCACCCCACGGCATGACATCAAGCCCGGAGTCGGCCGCAACCTGGGCTCGATGCTGGCGCCTCTCAAGCAGCTGCGTGTGTGGCGATTCAGTCTCTACTACGTCGTGGTGTTCGGCGCCTACGTCGCGCTCGCCGCCTGGTTGCCGATGTACTACGTGGACGTCTACGGCCTACCGCTCAGCCAAGCGGCCCTACTCACCGCCCTGTTCATCTTCCCGGCATCGCTGCTGCGACCCTTCGGCGGTTACCTCTCCGACCAACTCGGAGCGCGCCGCGTCATGTACTACACGTTCGCGATCATGCTTGTCGCCTCCGGCATTCTCATGATGCCCTACGGCTACATCGTCTTGACACGCAACGATGGCTCCACGAGCGAAATCCTCCCCTGGACCGTTGGACCCGTGCTCTTCACCATCCTCGTCTTCGCCATGGGATGTGCGATGGGCATCGGCAAGGCGGCTGTGTACAAGCACATTCCCGAGTACTTCCCCCACGACGTCGGCGCGGTAGGCGGTCTCGTGGGATCACTCGGCGCCCTTGGCGGCTTCCTCTTCCCACCGCTCTTCGCCTACGTCACGGCCTGGACGACGCTGCCGCAGTCCACTTTCTTCGTCATCTTCGCCGTGACACTGATCGCCACGCTCTGGATGCACTTCACCGTCGTCTCCATGCTCCACAGAGCCAGCCCCGAACTCACGAACAAGTTCGAGCACGACAGCGAACTGACAGGAGTAGCCTCATGACCACCCCCACGTCCACGCGCCGAGGCTCCGACTGGCTCCCCTCCTGGGAACCGGAGAGCAACTGGGAGTCACGCCGCGCCTGGACCACCCTGTGGGTCACGACGTTCACGCTCACCCTCGCCTTCATCACGTGGTTCCTCGCTTCTGCCCTCGCGCCAAAGCTCAACAGCATCGGCTTCGACCTGTCCGCGAGCCAGCTCTACTGGCTCATCGCCATGCCGGGCCTTGCCGGGGGCACCCTGCGACTGGTCTGGACCTTCCTTCCGCCGATCATGGGCACGCGAAAGCTCGTCACCATCACGACGGCACTCTTCCTCTTCCCGCTCATCGGCTGGGGCCTCGCCGTGCAGAATCCGCAGACGCCCTACGCCGCGCTGCTCCTCCTAGGTGCCCTCGCCGGCATCGGCGGCGGGGCCTTCTCCGGGTTCATGCCGAGCACCTCCTACTTCTTCCCGCGCGCAAGGCAGGGCACCGCACTCGGCCTGCAGGCCGGCCTCGGCAACTTCGGTGTCAGCATCGTGCAGTTCGTGACACCGTGGATCATCGGGTTCGCCCTCGTCGGGGCCGCCCAAGTACTCACCAATCCTCAGACCGGCGCCACCAAGAGCGTCTGGATGCAGAATGCCGCCTACATCTGGTTGCCCTTCGTGATCGTTGGCGTCGTCCTCGCGTGGCTGCTCCTGCGGAGCGTCCCAGTTCAGGCGCGCGGCGTGCGCGACCAGCTGGACATCTTCCGCAACAAGAACACCTGGATCATGACGTACCTCTACGTCGTCACCTTCGGCACCTTCTCGGGACTCGCCGCCGGATTCGCGCTGCTCATCGGCAACCTCTACGGGCCGACGAAGTTCGGTGCGGAAGGCGTAGATCCGCTCACCTACGCCTTCCTCGGCGCGCTGGTCGGGTCGCTTGCCCGGATCATCTCCGGGCCTGTCGCCGACCGCGTGGGGGGCGGCAAGCTCACGGTCGTGTCCGCGCTGGGCATCGCCCTCGGGTCGCTCTACACCATCTTCCAGCTCAATCCCACTTCCGCGTCGCAGTTCCCGCAGTTCCTCGCGGGCATGCTCGTGATCTTCTTCTTCGCCGGCGTGGGCAACGCCAGCACCTTCAAGCAGATGCCGATGATCTTCGATCGCCGTCAGGCAGGCGGCGTGATCGGGTGGACATCGGCCATCGCGGCATACGGACCGTTCATCTTCGGCTTCATGCTCGCCTACATTGCCCCCGTGCCCTTCTTCGCCATGGGCGTGTTCTTCGCCGTGGTCGCGGCGGCCATGGCCTGGTGGTTCTACGCACGCAAAGGAGCCGAGACGCCCTGTTGACCTACGCCCTCGGCGCGACTTCGGCGCTCCCGGCATGGGAGCGTGGGCACATGCGCGGGGGACAACGCGTCGCCATCATCGGGGCGACCATTGTGGCGGTCGCCGCGACGACGGTGCCTGCGTCCGCCGTGGGCGAACCGCGAATCGGACTCGTGATCGCGCCCTCGAGCGTCGGGGCGAATGCCGGCACCACCCTCCTCGTCACCGGCAGCGGCTTCGCTCCCACGGACAAGGTGACGATCAGCGGCTGTCCCACGACGAACCCGGGCGCCGTCTACCCGGTTCCGTTCCCGAATCCCGGCCCCGGCCAGGGAGGTGGCAGCGTGGAATTCGTCGACAGCACTCGCGTGCTCGTGACGACCCCGACGATCATCCCCGCGGGAACGTGCAACGTGACAGTGGGGGACACCACCGCGCAGAATGCGCTCACCTTCGTCGTCGCACCTGAGCGCCTCCAGGTCGAGATCGTCAACGACTCCGGCCGCCCGGACGCCGAGGTCTGGGTGAGCGTCGGCTACAACTGCCCGCTTTCGATGCCGTCGCCGCCGTACCCGCCCGGAGTCGGCGGGTGCGACACCGACGGGCGGTCCAATCCGCACTACGACTGGCCCGCCACCTCGAGCGGCAAGGACCAGAACCGCTACTGGTACGAGGTCTACGCCGGTGCCACACCCTTGCCGGCCTTCACCGGCCGACGGCTCACCGACCTCGCACGAGTGGATGGTCGACCGCATGCCTACGCGCTGTCCGTCGCCAATATCGACTCCGGGGTCGTCTACGTCTCCTACGGGGAAGCCGTGCAGACCGGTGCGAGCGTCAATGGCCGCGCGCCGTCGTACCTCGCCTCCCCAACGCGGTTCGACGTCTTCGAGCTCACCTTCCACGGGTCGGGCGCCAGCGCGGGGAATCCCGGCGCGGGGTCCTGGACCAATCGCGTCTACGCCAACATCACCGCGGTAGCCGGCCTCGGCATCCTCATGGACATGACCGGCTACGACAACTCGCGCGGGGCCGATGGTCCCGCACCGCAGCGGATCGGCACGGGCATCCGCTGGGAGCCCGGCCTCGGCATCCGCGACGTGTACGCCGGCCTCGCCGCGGCCGGCGCCGACGTCACCAACCAGCGCGTCGTCGTCACGACCGACGGCAGGCCCGCTACTCCGGAGACCTTCCTGCGCTTCGTCTCACCGAGCACGAACGAGGGAGTGGGGTACGCCGATCTGGGGTCGGGACCGGAGTCCTACCTGCGCTGGATCGACGAGCAGGGCCATGACCTGACCGTCGTCGGCCTCTACACGGGCGCTGGACCGGGCCAGGGCACGTGGTTCTGCTATCGCGCCGAGCGCTTCCACCACGACGCGCCCACCACCCTGCGCGGGTCCTATGGACACGCGTCCAAGGCCGCGGCCGCCACGGCAGCGATGAACGACTGCGCCGGCGGCACCCGCGGCCTCGACGTGACCACGGCAACGACACCGACCTCCGGGGTGCCCGGGCCGGTCACATCGCAGGCCGTGTACATGCAGGACAACCGGTTCCTTCAGGGCGGTGCCGTCGCCACCGGCAACGA
>CAIVWG010000011.1 GCA_903909555.1 uncultured bacterium
CCCGCGAGCTTGGTCGGGGCCGCGAGGCCCCACTTGTCGTCGACGAGCCCCAGGGCCACGATCACGGCGACCCCCGAGAGCAGGGCGACCGGGGCGCGGGCGTCGTCGACGAACACCGCGCTCATCTGCGGCAATTTGCTCGCGAGCAGCAGCCCGGCGAGGAGCCCCGCCAGCATCGCCAGGCCTCCCAGCCGGGGCGTGGCCGCATCATGGACGTCGCGGTCGCGCACTTCCGCGATGAACCCCCACTTGAGTGCCAGGGCGCGGGCGAGCGGGACCGTGAGGTAGGTCACCGCAGCCGCGGCCGCGAGGCACAGGAGGTACTCGCGCACTGGGGGTCCTTAGACCGTCACCGAGCCGCGATCGTAGGCGGGGAATCGCTCCACGAGCTCGGTCACCTCCGACGCCACCGCCGGAGCCGACGCGGGGTCGGTGACCGCCCTTCCGATCAGCGCCCCGACGACCGCCATCTCGGCCTCCCCCATGCCCTGCGTCGTCACCGACGGGGTGCCGACGCGGATGCCGGACCCGACCGCAGGCGGCTGCGGGTCATAGGGAATCGCGTTCTTGTTGAGGGTGATCCGGGCCGCGTCGCATCGCGCCTCGGCCTCGGCCCCGGTGACGTCCACGCCGCGCAGGTCGATGAGGGCGAGGTGCGTGTCGGTCCCCCCGCTCACCGGCCGCATCCCCTGCGAGGCGAGCGCCGCGCTGAGGGCCTGGGCGTTGCGGATCACCTGCGCCGCGTACGCCTGGTAGTCGGGGCTCATCGCCTCCTTGAGGGCCACGGCCTTGGCGGCCACGGCATGCATGAGGGGGCCGCCCTGCATCATCGGGAAGACCGCCTTGTCGATCGCCGCCGCGTGCTCCGCGGTCGTGAGGATCATCCCCCCGCGAGGTCCGCGCAGGACCTTGTGAGTCGTGAAGGTGACGACGTCGGCGTAGGGCACGGGGCTCGGGATGGCCTTGCCCGCCACGAGGCCGATGAAGTGCGCCGCGTCCACCATGAGGATCGCTCCGGACTCGTCGGCGATGGAGCGGAACGCCTCGAAGTCGATGAGACGGGGGTAGGCCGTGGCCCCGCAGATGATGAGCCGGGGGCGGTGCTCGAGGGCGAGGCTGCGCACCTCGTCGTAGTCGATGAGCTCGTTGTCCTCTCGGACTCCGTAGGACACGATGTCGAACCACCGGCCGGAGAAGTTGACCTTGGACCCGTGCGTGAGATGACCGCCGTGGGGCAGGCTCATCGCGAGGACCGTCTCGCCGGGCTTGACGAAGGCGGCGTACGCGGCGAGGTTGGCGCTGGCCCCGCTGTGCGGCTGGAGATTCGCGTGCTCCGCGCCGAAGAGCTCCTTCGCGCGCGCGATGCCGATGTTCTCCGCTCGGTCCACCTCCGAGCATCCGCCGTAGTAGCGCTTGCCTGGGTAGCCCTCCGCGTACTTGTTGCTCAGCGTGGAGCCGAGTGCGGCGAGGACGGCCGGCGAGGTGAAGTTCTCGCTGGCGATGAGCTGGAGGCCGCCACGGGCGCGGTCGAGTTCGGAGAGGACGATGCCGGCAATCTCCGGGTCCTCCGCCACGAGCTGGCCGAAGTCGGGGCCCCAGAACGGGACTCCGCTGATGTCGTCGAGTTCACCTGCGGGATTCGCCATGCGGCGGAGTCTACGGCCCGGAAGGGGACTCCACCTCTGGACACACCTCCTGGAGCACGGTCAGACCGTAGGCCCCCTCGCGGAGGACCCGGGGGGCATCCCCGGTGAGGTCGACGATCGTGCTCGGGGCGGCCGCGGGGACCGGGCCCGAGTCCAGGTAGACGGTCACGTCGTCGCCGAGCTGGTCCTCCGCTTCCTCGCATGTGCGGGGCGGGGTGGCGCCCGCCCGATGGGCCCCGGTGACGGCCAGCGGCCCCGTCGCGGCCAGGAGGTCGAGGGCGACCGGATGCAGCGGCATCCGCACGGAGATCGTTCCGGTGTCGCCCCCGAGGTCCCAGGCCAGCGTCGGCTGCTCGCGCAGCACGAGGGTGAGGGGTCCCGGCCAGAACGCCTCGATGAGCGCGCGGCCCTCGGCGCCGATGCCGCTCGCCAGTCCGTCCACGGTGCGCACCGCGCCGACGAGCACGGTGAGCGGAGCGGACACCCCGCGGCCCTTTGCCGCCCGGAGTCGGTCCAATCCACGGGCGGAGAAGGGGTCGGCACCGAGGCCGTAGGTCGACTCGGTGGGGAACACGACGAGTTCCCCACGGCGCACGGCGGCGGCGGCCGCGGTCACGCCGCGCGCGCGCTCGGGACTCGGGGACGTCCCTACATCGATGCGGAAGGGCATCTCGGTCCTCCCGTCAGGGAACCCGAATCGCGGTGGTGTAGCGAGGAAGGCGATTGAGATCGAGGTGATCCCGCACGTCCTGCCAATCGGGCCAGGATCGCAGCAGCCCCGGCAGCCCGTCCTCCCCGGCACCCTCGCCCTGGGCGTCAGCGTGCTCCATGACGAGCAAGCCCCCCGGCCGGAGCAGGGCCGCCGCCGCCGGGAGCAGGCGCCGGATGACGCCGAGGCCGTCGGGACCGCCGTACAGCGCGATCGGAGGGTCGTGCTCACGCACCTCGGGGTCGCGCGGCACCGCTCCATCGGGGATGTAGGGCGGATTCGAGGTGACCACGCTCACGCGCCCCGCGAGCTCGTGCAAGGGGTGCCCGGGCTCGGCGCAGGTGGCGGCATCGGTCGCCACGATGCGCACCTCGCTCCCGCACAGCTCCAGGGCGGGTCCGTGGCGCTCGACATTGGACTGGGCCCACTCGGCGGCCGTCGCGGAGATCTCGACGCCCACCATGTGCGTCTCCCCGGCCTCGAGGGCCAGCGCGATGGCCAGCGCACCCGACCCCGTGCACAGGTCGACCGCGAGCCGCTCGTCCGCGGGCAGCGCCCGCAGTGCCTCGAGCGCGGGGACGGCGAGCATCTCGGTCTCGGGGCGCGGGATGAAGACGCCGGGGCCGACCGACACCTCGATGTGCCGGAAGGGCGCCGTTCCGAGCAGGTGCTGCAGGGGCACCCGTGCGGTGCGCCGACCCAGGAGCCGCTCGTACGCCGTCCTGGTCTCCGGCGGCACGCGGTCCTGGAGGATGAGCCGGGACCTCGGCACGCCGAGGACGTGGGCGGCGAGGAGGGCGGCCTCGGTCTCCGGAGAGGCCACGCCGGCCGTGGCCAGGCGTCGCTGGGCGTCAGCGAGGACGTCGCGCAGCGAGACCCATCCCTCCATGACCCGGGGCGAGGGGCCGCCGGTCGAGCGCGGGTAGGGGCTGCCGGGATCGCTCACGTGGCATCCCGGCCGGCCGACGCCGAGCCGGCCGTGCCGGACCGCTGTGCGACCTCCAGTGCCGCGGCATCGCCAGCATCGAGGCACGCCTGGATGACATCGTCGAGGTTGCCCTCGAGCACCTGGTCGAGGTTGTGGGCCTTGTAGCCGACGCGATGGTCGCTGATGCGGTTCTCGGGGAAGTTGTACGTGCGGATGCGCTCGCTGCGGTCCACGGTCCGCACCTGTGCGCGCCGCGAGTCGGAGGCTTCGCGGGCCGCCTCTTCCTCCGCGAGGGCCAGGAGCCGAGCGCGCAGGATGCGCAGGGCCTGCTCGCGGTTTTGCAGCTGACTCTTCTCGTTCTGGCACGAGACGACGGTTCCGGTGGGCAGGTGGGTGATGCGCACGGCGGAGTCGGTGGTGTTGACGCTCTGCCCGCCGGGGCCCGACGAGCGGAAGACGTCGATGCGCAGGTCATTGGGGTCGATCGTGACGTCGACCTCCTCGGCCTCAGGGAGGACGAGGACGCCAGCCGCGGACGTGTGGATGCGTCCCTGCGACTCCGTGACCGGGACTCGCTGGACCCGGTGCACGCCGCCCTCGAACTTCAGGCGCGCGTACGGAGCCTCTCCCGGCTCGGGGACACCCCGGGCCTTCACGGCCACGGCCACGTCGCGATAGCCGCCCAGGTCGGACTCCTCCGCCTCGAGGACGTCGGTGCTCCAACCGCGACGCTCGGCGTACCTGAGGTACATCCTCAAGAGGTCTCCGGCGAAGAGCGCGGACTCCTCCCCGCCCTCGCCCGCCTTGATCTCGAGGATGACGTCCTTGCCGTCCAGGGGGTCGCGCGGGACCAGGAGGGAGCGCAGCCGCTCCGCGGTCTCGTCGCGCCGCTGCTCGAGGACCTCCGCCTCCGCGGCGAACGCCGAGTCAGCGGCACCCAGCTCGCGTGCCGCGGCAATGTCCTCGCCCAGGGCGACCCACGCTCGGTACTCGTCGATGATGGGGCGCAACTCCGCGTGCCGGCGCGCGAGGCGACGAGCCTCCGCCGGATCCGCATGGATGTGCGGGTCGGCGAGCCGCTCCTCGATGGTCGCGTACTCAGCCGACAGATCGACGCAGGCGTCGAACATCGGATGCGACCTCTCTCAGGGGAAGACTCAGGCGTCGGACGCGGCTGGCTCCTCGGCGGGCGCCGAGGTTGCCTTGTTGCCGCCGAAGCGCTTCTCGAACTTCGCGACGCGACCGCCCGAGTCGAGGATCTTCTGGCGTCCCGTGTAGAACGGGTGGCACTGCGAGCACACGTCGGCATGGATGACGCCGTTCTTCGCGGTGCTGCGGGTGGTGAACGTCGATCCGCAGGTGCAGGTGACCTCGGTCACGACGTAGTCCGGGTGGATGCCGGCCTTCATGAGTGCTCCTCGAGTTCGGGCCTTCACGGCAACGGCCAGGAGGCCATGTCGCTCAGGCAGGGCCGGGTCCGCCGAGGCGGTGAACCGGACTTCAGCAGGGTACGGCATGGGACAGTCGCGCGACGAATCCGGATCGGGCCGGGACCGGGAAGAGGCGTCAGTCCTCGCTGATCGACGAGGTGACAGAGGGAGTCGTCTTCTGCACCTGGAGCAGGAACTCGAGGTTGCTCTTCGTATCCCGCAGCTTGGTGAGGAGCAGCTCGATGGCCTGCTGCTGATCGAGGGCGTGGAGCACGCGACGGAGCTTCCACACGATCTTCAGCTCGTCCGGAGCCATGAGGAGCTCTTCCTTGCGGGTGCCGGAGGCATCCACGTCGACGCTGGGGAAGATGCGCTTGTCGGCGAGCTTGCGGTCGAGCTTGAGCTCCATGTTCCCGGTGCCCTTGAACTCCTCGAAGATGACCTCGTCCATGCGCGAACCGGTCTCGACGAGTGCCGTGGCGAGGACGGTGAGGGAGCCTCCGTGCTCGATGTTGCGCGCCGCGCCGAAGAACTTCTTCGGCGGGTACAGCGCCGTGGAGTCCACGCCGCCGGACAGGATGCGGCCCGACGCGGGGGCGGCAAGGTTGTAGGCGCGGCCGAGACGGGTCATGGAGTCGAGAAGGACGACGACATCATGGCCGAGTTCGACAAGCCGCTTGGCACGCTCGATCGCGAGTTCGGCGACGATCGTGTGATCCTCCGCCGGGCGATCGAAGGTCGAGGCGATGACCTCGCCCTTCACCGAGCGCTGCATGTCGGTGACTTCCTCGGGGCGTTCGTCGACGAGAACGACCATGAGATGGCACTCGGGATTGTTCGCCGAGATCGCATTGGCGATGGACTGCAGGACCATCGTCTTGCCTGCCTTGGGGGGCGACACGATGAGCCCGCGCTGGCCCTTGCCGATGGGGGCGACGAGATCGATCACGCGAGTGGTGAGGTTGGCGGGTTCCGTCTCGAGGCGCAGCCGCTCCTGCGGGTACAGCGGGGTCAGCTTCGAGAATTCCGGTCGGTTGCGCGACTGATCCGGCTCGGCGCCGTTGACCGTGTCGATCCTCACCAGGGGATTGAACTTCTCACGACGCTCGCCATCGCGGGGCTGGCGCACGGCGCCGGTCACCGCATCGCCCTTGCGCAGGCCGTGACGCTTGACCATCGACAGTGAGACGTACACGTCGTTCGGGCTCGGCAGGTATCCCCCGGTGCGCACGAAGGCGTAGTTGTCGAGGACATCGAGGATGCCGGCCACGGGCACGAGCACGTCGTCCTCGGTTACCTCGACCTCGCCCTCGGAGAATCCACCCGACGGTCGCCGGTCGCGCCGGTCGCGGAAGCGATCCCGCCCGCGGCGGCGCCGGCGACGCGATCCGCCTTCACCATCGTCGTCACCGGCGTCCCCCTGTGCCGAGGAGGAGGCATCCGCCGCGCGGTCACGATCGTGCGAGCCTCGGTTCGCGTCCCGTGGGGGCCGCGTGTCCTGGCGAGCCGTCGGTGCGCTCTCGGCCTTCGCTTCGTCCGCGCCACCCTTCGCCTCGTCCGCGCCGCCCTTGGCATCGTCCGCGCCGCCCGAACTGTTGCGGGGCGCTCGCTCGCGGCCTGCGCCGCCAGAGCCCCCGGACGATGACTGCTGGGACGAGATCGCCGCGATGAGATCGCTCTTGCGCATCCCGCTGGCGCCGGGGATGCCCATCGTCTGGGCGAGTTGCTTGAGCTCGGGCAGGAGCATGCCGGACAGGCCGTTGCCCCGCTCTTTGGTTGCGGTGGTGTCGGACACGAAGGATCCTTACTGATTTTCCGGTCCCACGGTGGGACCGAGCAGATGCGTTGCCGCCACGATGATCAAGGGAAGCCGTCACAATCGAGGCGTGGCGGATGATCCATTGACCCCCACACGAGGGGGACGCGCGGTCCGAAAAATGCGGACCTCTTCACCATAGCACCCTTCGGGGGCTCCACACGCGCCGGACCCCGGAGCGTGTCCCCGACGCGCGTCAGCCGTAGATGTGCACGCGCGCGCCGGCCGTGTCCACCGGGACGACGACCGCCTCCCAGCCGTCCGGGGCCGCTGCCAGTGCGGTGGCGGACGTGGACGTTGCCGCGAGCGCGAGCACAGACGGGCCGGCACCGGAGATCACCGCGGGGATGCCCTGTGCCCGCAACTCCGCCACGAGTTCGTGCGATCGCGGATACGCCGCCGCTCGCGCATCCTGATGGAGTCGGTCCTCGGTCGCGCTCATGAGCAGCGAAGGATCGGCGGTGAGAGCATGCACGAGCAGAGCCGATCGACCGACGTTGAACACCGCATCGTCGCGTGCCACCAGGTCCGGGAGCATGCGGCGCGCTTCGTGCGTCGGCATCGACACGGGCGGCACGACGACCACCGGCACGACCTCCGGGTGCACACGATGCGACACCGCGCGAGCGTGCACGTCCTCCGCTCCGGGAGTCTCGATCCACGCCGTCGTGAAGCCGCCGAAGAGCGCTGCGGCGACATTGTCGGGGTGGCCCTCCATGCGGGTGGCAAGGTCAAACACCTCTCCCGCGGAGAGGCGATCCTCACCGTCCGTGACGAGCGCCCGACCGAGCAGGAGCCCCGCGACGATCGCGGCAGCCGACGAGCCCATGCCCCGGCCCTGCGGGATCGCGTTGACGCAGGTGAGCACGGCCCCGGACGCGGGCACGCCCATGGCTGACCACGCGGCGAGCATGGCCCGCGCGACGAGGTGCGAGTCGTCCCGGGGAAGGATCTCCTCCCCCTCGCCCTCGATGTGGACCAGCACACCCGGATCCTCCGTGGCCATCGCGGTCACGCGGTCATGCACGCCGATCGCGAGCCCCAGGCAGTCGAAGCCGGGACCCAGGTTGGCACTGGTGGCCGGCACCAGCACATCGACGCCGTGCGTGCGCATGTGCCCAGGCATCAGCTGTCCCGGAGCCCGAGGGCCTGCGCCGCGACCTCCGCATCGACAGGGACAACGGTGGGCTCGGGCGCGTCCGCGAGCGCCCACTGCGGGTCCTTGAGGCCATTGCCGGTCAGCGTGCACACGACACTCTGCCCGGGATCGAGCAGCCCCCTCTCCTTCATGAGGAGGAGGCCCGCCACGCTGGCCGCACTCGCCGGCTCGCAGAACAGCGCCTCGCGGGATGCCAGGAGCCGGTACGCGGCGAGGATCTGCTCGTCCGACACCGCATCGATGAGTCCCCCGGAGTCGTCGCGCGCGGCGATGGCGAAGTCCCACGAGGCGGGGTTGCCGATGCGGATCGCGGTCGCGATGGTCTCCGGCTTGGCCACGGGCCGCCCGGAGACCAACGGCGCGGCGCCCTCGGCCTGGAAGCCCCACATCCGCGGCCGCTTCGCCGCGAGCCCGTCGTCGGCGTACTCGCGATAGCCCCGCCAGTAGGCCGTGATGTTGCCCGCGTTGCCCACCGGCAGGCAGTGGATGTCCGGCGCATCCCCGAGCATGTCCACGATCTCGAAACTCGCGGTCTTCTGCCCCTCGATGCGGTCGGGGTTCACGCTGTTGACCAGGGACACGGGATAGCGATCGGCCAGGTCGCGGGCCAGCGTGAGGCAGTCGTCGAAGTTGCCCTGGACCTGGAGCAGTCTCGCCCCGTGGACGATCGCCTGGGCCAACTTGCCCATCGCGATCTTGCCCTCCGGCACCAGCACGGCGCAGACCATCCCGGCCTTGACGGCATACGCCGCGGCACTCGCCGAGGTGTTGCCCGTCGACGCGCAGATGACGGCACGCGCACCCTCCTCCGCGGCCCTGCTGATCGCCATGGTCATGCCGCGGTCCTTGAAGCTTCCCGTCGGGTTGGCGCCCTCATACTTCAGCCATACCTGGCAGCCGGTCATCTCGCTGAGGACGCAGGCGTAGACGAGGGGCGTGCCGCCCTCGCGCAGGGTCACGTTCGGGGTGGAGGGCCCGACAGGGAGCCGGTCGCGGTACTCGTCGATGAGGCCGCGCCACTGAGGGGACGTCATGTGCCGGGTTCTCCCTCCACCCGCATGACGCCGAGGACCCGCTTCACCGCGTCCAGGGTCCGCAGGCGCTCCACCGTGCGCCGCAGGGCGCCATCGGAGGCCACGTGCGTCCGCACGATCAGCCCCGCGTCGTCACCGTGGCCATCCTGCCGGACGACCTGGATGCTCACGCCCTCGTCGGCGAAGGCCTGGGCGATCGCGGCCAGGACTCCCGGGCGATCGGCCACGTCGAGGTTGACGTAGTAGCGCGTCATCGCCTCGTCGATGCCGCGCACCGCGAGGTCGGCGTACGTCGACTCCCCCGGGCCACGCCCTCCGCTCACGCGGTTGCGCGCTGCGGCAACCACGTCTCCGAGCACGGCGCTCGCCGTCGGTGCTCCTCCCGCGCCCCTCCCGTAGAACATCATCTGCCCGGCTGACTCGGCCTCGACGAAGACCGCGTTGAAGGCGTCGCGGACGCTCGCGAGCGGATGGTCGCGCGGCACCATCGCGGGATGGACGCGCACGATGACGCCGCTCCCGTCATCGGTGGACTCGGCCACGGCGAGCAGCTTGATGACGAATCCCATGTCGCGCGCCGCCTGGACGTCGAAGGCGGTGACCTCGGTGATCCCCTCGCAGGACACGTCCTCGGAGGTCACGCGGGTATGGAAGGCCAGCTCGGCGAGGATGGCGGCCTTCGCGGCGGCGTCGAGGCCGCCGACGTCGGCGGTGGGATCCGCCTCGGCGTAGCCCAGCGCCTGCGCTTCGGCGAGCGCGTCGGAGTAGTCCGCGCCTTCCTCGTCCATCTTGGTGAGGATGAAGTTGGTGGTGCCGTTGACGATCCCGAGGACCTTGAGAACCCGGTCTCCGGCAAGGGACTCGCGCAGCGGGCGCAGGAGCGGGATGGCGCCGGCCACCGAGGCCTCGAAGTAGAGGTCGACCCCGTTCTCGGCGGCCGCGCGGTACAGCGTTGCCCCGTCGGCGGCGAGCAGCGCCTTGTTGGCCGTGACGACGCTCGAGCCGGCCGCCATCGCCGACAGGATGAGGGAGCGGGCAGGCTCGATTCCTCCCATGACCTCGACGACGATGTCCGAGCCACGGCCGGCGAGTTCCGCGGCGTCATCGGTGAGCAGGGCCGGGGGAACGCCGTCGCGGGGGCGTGACGCGTCCCGCACGGCGACGCCCACGAGTTCGAGCGGGGCCCCCACGCGGGCGGCGAGGTCGCCGGCGTTGGCCTCGAGCAGGCGCGCGACCTGCCCGCCCACCGTGCCACCGCCCAGGAGGGCCACGGTGACGGGATGGGTCGCGGACTGCGCGGCCCTGGGCGCGGCGGGCATCGGACCTCCTCGGCGGAGCGCGGGTGACGGCGCGCGAGTGGGGTGCCACTGCGCGGGATAAGGGTCTCAGACGCCCCCGGAGGGCGGCGGCCCGAGCCAGGCTCAGGGGAGGGCGGCGCTCACGGCTCCGGGATCCAGCGCGAGCAGGTCGGCCGCCGTCTCGCGGCGGAGGACCACGTCGGCCATGCCGTGCCGCACGCTCACGACGGCCGGACGTGGAACGTAGTTGTACTGAGAGGCCATCGAGCGGCAGTACGCCCCGGTGGCCGCGACGGCGAGCAGGTCCCCGGGAGCGAGATCGGAGGGGAGCCAAGCGTCACGCACGACCACGTCACCGCTCTCGCAGTGCTTGCCCACGACCCGGCACAGCGTCGACTCGGCATCCGACACCCTGCTCGCCAGCACCACGGTGTAGTCAGCGTCGTACAGCGCCGTCCGCACGTTGTCGCTCATGCCCCCGTCGACCGAGACGTAGGTCCGAACGTGGCCGTGATCGAGCTCGACCGGCTTGATGGTGCCGACTTCGTAGACCGTGATGCCCGCGGGCCCGACGATGGCGCGACCGGGCTCGAAGAGCAGGCGAGGGACGGCGATGCCCTCGCGGACGCATGCCTGCTCGACGATGCGCTTGAGTGCCGCGGCCATCTCCGGGACGGGGATCGGATCATCATCCGCGACGTAGGCGATCCCCATGCCGCCGCCGAGATCCAGCTCCTCGACGACGATCCCCTGCCGGACCAGGCGCCCGGCCAGGGAGATGATGCGCGCGGCCGCCACCTCGAAGCCCGCCGCGTCGAAGATCTGCGACCCGATGTGGGAGTGAAGGCCGCGAAAGCGCAGGCCCGGATCCGCCATGACGCGCCGCGCCGCCTCCTCCGCGGCACCCGACGCCAGCGAGAGGCCGAACTTCTGATCCTCGTGCGCCGTGGCAATGAACTCATGGGTGTGGGCTTCGACCCCGACCGTGACGCGGACGAGAACGTCAGCGCACATCCCGCGGGCCGACGCCTCGGCGGATACCAGGTCGATCTCGGCCAGGGAGTCGACCACGATGCGGCCCACTCCTGCGTCGAGGGCCTCGGCGATCTCCTCACGGGACTTGTTGTTGCCGTGCATGAGTAGTCGCTCACCGGAGGCACCTCCCACCAGGGCCACCGCGAGCTCGCCACCGGACGCGACATCAATGCCGAGCCCCTCGTCGAGCGCCCATCGCGCGACCGTGGTCGCCAGGAAGGCCTTCGCCGCGTAGAAGACGTTCGCGCGGCCGCCCTCGTCGCCGTAGGCCGCGCGGAACTGCGCGGCACGCGAGCGGAAGTCCTCCTCGTCCAGCACGAAGAGAGGCGTGCGGTACTCCCCGGCGAGGTCGCGGACATCGCAGCCGCCGACCGTGAGCACCCCTCCGGGACCGCGCGCCGCGGTGCGTGGCCAGACCGCGGGATCGAGTTCGATCCCGGCCTGGTCACGACGGGGAGGCGGCCCGGGCGTCGCGACGACGTCTCCGTGCCGGGGCCCCGCGGGATGGGCGCGCACGCAGCGAGGGTACCGAAGAGGAGCGGGCCGCCGTTCCCGTCCGCGGCCGTCCTCGCCTGTCTGAACCGATCCGTTCGTGTCCGCTTCTGTCCGCATCCTGACCGATCGGCGTGCGCGCGCAGGCGCAGAGCGGGCCTAGCGTGGCCAGCGATCCGCTACTCCACCGGCCGATACTCCACCGGGAGGCCCTCATGGATGCGACGCAGGCCCCGCAGGCGGCGCCCTCGACGAGCGCTCCCGAGACCCCGGCCGATCGTCGCGCGTGGCTGCACTCCCCCATCCCCGAGATCCTGGGCTACGTCGGCGCCGCACTGGTGGGGAGCGCCGCGCTGAACTTCCTCGCCCAGTCCTGGGAAGGCTGGAGCGACGAGGTCCAGATCACGGTGGTGTCGATCGCCCTCACGCTCCTGCTCGCCTCGGCAGCGGGTTTCACCGTCGCGGCGCACGGCCCACGGGCTCTCAACGCCCCGGGCAACGATCATTGGCGCCGCGTCGTCGGCCTGTCGATGGCGCTCGCGACGATCGCCGCCGGCCTCCTCGCCAACCTCATCGTCGACGTCAGCGGCGTAGCTCGAGGCGAGGAGACGGACCCCTGGATCGTCATTCCGGCGGCGGCCGCCTTCGCCGTTGCTGTCGCCGGAGCCTGGCTGGCCCGCGGGGTCATGACGACGCTCGCGGTCGCGGGCGCATCGGCATTCCTCGCCATCGCCATCGTCAACGTCATCGGGCCGACGTACGTGTGGGCCTGGCCGGTGGCGGCCTTCATCGGCTGGGGGGCATGGATGGGGCTGGCCCCGCGCATCCTCTCCGTGCCCGTCCTCGCCGAGGCGCTGGGCATGGCCTGGGTGCTCGTGGCCCTCGCCCCGATCGCGCTGGCCGAGCAGCGAGGCGAGCCCGGTATCGCCATGGAACCGATGCCCGACGACGTGCTCATCACGATGTGGCTGGCGCGCGCCCTGCTCGGCATCGTGGCGGTCACGGGTCTGGTCGTCTTCGCGCGCGGGGGCTCGTGGGCCTGGGCGGCCGGAGGCATCGTCGCCGCGGCGATCGCGGCCATGGCCGTGGCCGGGCAGGCGCTGGGCTGGGTGGCCGGGCTGCTCGTGGCAGGCGTGGTGCTCCTCGTGGTGAGTGGCGTCCTGCTGCTCGCGCGGCGCCGAGAGGCCGACGACGGAGTCGACGGGGACGGCCGCGAGGACGGCCACAAGGCCGACCACGAGGCCGACCACGAGGCTGGCGACGAGGCCGCGGGAGCACCCGACAGCGCGGCGGGCGACGAGGCCGCGGACGCACAGGCTCCCTAGGCGCGGCGCCCTACATGCGGTCGGGTGCCGACTACATGCGGTCGGGTGCCGACACTCCGCACAGGCCCAGGCCGTTCGCGAGCACCTGGAGGGTCGCCGCACAGAGCCACAGGCGCGCGACATGCCGCGGCTCGACCGGCTCGTCGCCGCGTGGAAGCACGCGGCAGCTGTCGTAGAAGCGGTGGTACGCCGTCGCCAGCGACTCCAGGTAGCGGGGGATGCGATGCGGCTCACGGAGTTCTGCGGCCGCGGTGACGGCCGCCGGGTAGTCCGCGAGCGCGAGCAGCAGATCGCCCTCGCGCTCATGATCGAGGAGGGCAGGGTCGTATCCCCGGGATCGCCAGTCGATGCCGAGCTCGCCGGCGTTGCGCAGGACGGAGGCGATCCGCGCATGGGCGTACTGCACGTAGAAGACCGGATTGTCATTCGTCCGCTGCGTCAGCAGGTCCAGGTCGAGACTGAGCGGCGAGTCCACCGGATAGCGAATCAAGGAGTAGCGTGCCGCATCGACGCCGACCTCCTCGATGAGATCCTCGAGGGTCACCATCATCCCGGCGCGCTTCGACATCCGGAACTCCTCGCCGCCGCGCATCATCGTGACGAGTTGGCCGATGAGCACCTCGACATTGCGGTCCATGTCATCGCCGGCGCAGGCGGCGATGGCGCGCAGCCGGCTCACGTAGCCGTGGTGGTCCGCGCCCAGGAGATAGAGGGCCACGTCGAAGCCCCGAATCCGCTTGTCGACGTAGTAGGCCGTATCCGACGCGAAGTAGGTGAGCTCGCCGTCTGCCTTGATGAGCACCCGGTCCTTGTCGTCTCCGAAGTCGGTGGTGCGCAGCCAGGTGGCACCGTCGGCCTCGAAGACATGCCCCTGGGCGCGCAGGCGGTCCAGCGCCCGTTCCACCGCGCCCGTGTCATGCAGGGTGCGCTCGGAGTACCACACGTCGAAGTGCGTGCGGAACAGGTCGAGGACCGCCTTCTGCTGGTCCATCTGTCGGACGTACGCCGCCTCGCGGAACGCGCGCCGCTGGTCGTCGTCCGGCAGGTCCAGGATCTGCGGCTCGGCCGCCACGATCGCCGCGGCCAGGTCCGCGATGTAGGCGCCGTGGTAGCCGTCCTCGGGGACGGGCCGCCCCTGGGCCACCGCCGTCACCGAGGCGCCGAACCGGTCCATCTGCACGCCGCGGTCGTTGATGTAGAACTCCCGCGCGACGTCGGCCCCGGCCGCCGCGAGGACCCGGGCGATCGCATCCCCCACCGCCGCCCAGCGTGCGTGCCCCAGGTGGATGGGGCCGGTGGGGTTGGCGGAGATGAACTCGACGTTGACCCGCACCCCCGCGAGGGCGTCGTTCTCGCCGTAGGCGATCCCGGACTCGACGATCTGTCCCGCGAGCGCGCCCTGGGCATCAGCGGCGAGCCTGATATTGACGAAGCCGGGACCGGCGACCTCCGCGGAGGCGATGCCCGGTTGGGCGGCGAGGCCCCCGGCGATCAGCTCGGCGACCGACCGGGGCGGGACACCGGCGCTCTTGGCGAGAGTGAGGGCGACCGGCGTGGCGTAGTCCCCGTGCTCCTTGCTCCGCGGTCGCTCGATCACGACGTCGTCGGGCACGGGGCCGGGGAGGTGCCCGTCGGCGACGAGCGCGACCAGGACGTCCCGGACCGCGCGTGCGAGAGCGTCCGGGGTCATGAGGGGAGGGTAGTCCTGGGAACAGCCCCTCCGCGGAGGGCATCCGCGTGCTACCGTGAGCGTGGCTGTGCTGCACAAGAACCACCGTTCAAGGAACGCCCGCCGAATCGCCGCCGTGAGCGGCGTCGAGGTGGGCGTTTCGGCTACCAGGGGTAGATCCCGCGGCCGGGACGTAGGCTCGCACCACCAGCCCGCCGGGCAACCGTCCGGCGTCACGTATCCGCTGGGATAGAACTGAGGAGTTACCCCGCATGGCACAGGGAACTGTGAAGTGGTTCAACGCCGAGAAGGGCTTCGGCTTCATCGCGCAGGCTGACGGGGGTGCCGACGTGTTCGTGCACTTCACCGCCATTCAGGCCGATGGCTACCGCTCGCTCGACGAGAATCAGCAGGTCGAGTTCGACATCGTCCAGGGCCCCAAGGGCCCGCAGGCCGACAACGTGCGCATCGTCTGAGCACGCCCCACCGGCTCGATCCGAGGGCCCGATCCCGTGAGGGGTCGGGCCCTCGGCCTGTCCGGGCGGCACCTCCCCGGGTCGCCCCCGGAATCCCGCCCCGCGGCCCTACCCTGTCGCCATGTCGTCGCCCGGCTCCGTCACCGGCCCCGCCGTCAGCAGGCGCAACCGCCTGCTCGCCACGAGCGGCGTCCTCATCGAGTGGTACGACTTCATGGTCTACGCCCTCCTGGCGACGACCCTGCAACAGGTCTTCTTCCCCACGGAGAGCACCACCCTGGGGCTCATCCTCACCTTCGCGACCTTCGCGGTCGGCTACCTCGCCCGCCCGGTCGGCGGCCTGGTGCTCGGGCGCCTGGGCGATACCAAGGGGCGGCGCTACGCGCTGGTGCTCTCGACGACGCTCATGCTCGTCCCCCTCGCCGTCATCACCATCCTCCCCGGCTACGACACGATCGGGATCCTGGCGCCGATCCTCCTCACTCTCATGCGCCTGTTCCAGGGCTTCTCCGTCGGCGGGGAGTACTCCGGCGCGCTCACCGCCCTGAGCGAGTCCTCCGACGCGGCGAGCCGCGGGCGCAGCATCTCGCTCGGCCTGGCCACCGCGATGGGCGGCAACCTGCTGGCCTCCCTCGTGGTCCTCCTCACCACCGTGATCTGGGGTGAGGAGGCTCTCGCCGCCGGCACGTGGCGCATCCCCTTCGCCATCGGCCTCGTGGCGTGCGCGATCTCGGTCATCCTCCAGCGCCGCATGCACGAGACCACCGAGTTCGTGAGCGGGGATGAGGACTCCACGGCGAAGAGCCCGTTCATGTCGCTCATCCGGCAGTACCCGCGCGAGACCCTCATGATGACCGCACTCGCCGCCTGGAGCGGCATCACGGTCTACACGCTCATCTCCTGGATGCCGTCGTTCCTCGAGACGGTCGTCGGGGACAGCGATGCCGAGGCGCAGGCCGTCTCGGCCCTGATCTCGATCATCTACGTCGTCGCGGTGTTCCCGGTCGCCGCGCTCGGCGACCGCGTCGGTCGCCAGCGGGTGATGCTCTGGTGCATCGGGCTCTACCTGGTCCTCGCCATTCCCGCGACGCTGCTCATCGACCAGGGTGCCCTCCTCGCGCTCATCCCCGCCGTGCTCGTCCTCGCCCTCCTGCAGACGGGCGTGGACTCGTCGACCACGACGGAGATGACGCGGTTGGTCCCCTCATCGGTCCGCTACACCGCGATCGCCATCACCTACGCCCTGGGCATGATCATCGGCAGCTTCACCCCGGCGGTGGAGGAGGCGCTCATCGGGTACACCGGGAGCGACCTCATGCCGGCGTTCGTCCTCATCGCGATCTCGCTCCTCATGCTGCCGGTCGTCCTCCTCCTGCCCAGGATGAAGGCGCGCGCCGGAGAGGCCTGAACCCCGGGTGGACGGATTCGGCGCCGGCGGGTCACCATGGAGGCATGAGCGACGACATCGAGAAGCTGCTCGCCGAGGTCGGCAAGTCCACCTCGAGCGCCGCGGGCGGCGCGGCCAGCCCGGCGCGCAAGGACGATCGCACCCCGGCCAAGGCCGGGGACGGAGCTGCCGGCGGCCGCCTGGCCTTCGCGGTCATCACGGCGCTCGTGCTCGGGGGCGCCGCCTTCGTCGTCGGCCTCATCACCCCCTTCATCCTCAGCGGCCCCTCGATGGGCGTGGGCGCGGCCCTCGGGGCCTTCTTCACCGCCCTGCTGGCAGGCCCGCCGCGCTGGTTCTCGTCGTAGCCGCCCCGGGCGCGCTGTTAGGCTTCACGACGCCCGAGCCCCCGTAGCTCAGGGGATAGAGCAGTGGCCTCCGGAGCCATGCGCGCAGGTTCGAATCCTGCCGGGGGCACCCTCCCCGATTCACCTCGTCACGCGAACCTTGCGCCCGTGCGAGATGTCGCGGGCCGGCGCGCGCGTCAACGTTGAGCTCGAGCCGCGCCTAGACTTCCGGGGTGATTCCCCCCGAGTACGCCGTGCGGCCGCTGGAGTTCGACGACTCCGCGGGCCTGCCCGACGGCCCGGACGTCGACCTTGCCTACGCGGTCGTCTGCGCGGCCGATGTGGCGATCCTGGGGGCTCCCGACGAGACCCGCGAGGCCCGGCGTTCCGGCCTCACGTCGGTGGACGCTCTCCGTGACGAGCACCGGCTCGTCCTCGACGACTCGGGCGCGCCCGTGGGCCTGCTCACCGTGGAGCGGGACCCCGCGCTGCGCTCGATCTTCCTCGAGGCATACGCCGTCCCCGCGCACGGCGCGCTGCTCGGGCCGCTGCTGGCACGGGGGCTCGATGCGGCGCGGCGCCTCCGCGGCGAGGGCGAGTGGCGCGTCGACACGGCGGCCTTCGCCCAGGACGCGACATCGATCGCGGCGATCACCGCGGCCGGCTTCGGCCCGAAGCGCCGCTTCTGGAAGATGGAGGCCGACCTCGCGGGACAGTCCCCGGAGGATCCCCCGCCTCCGCCCGGCGTCACGCGCACCGTCGCCGTCACCGAAGAGGACTTCCGGCTGCTGCACCGCATCGACCAGGTGTCCTTCGCCGACCACTTCGATTTCGCGCCGCACCCCTACGAGGAGTGGATGCCGTGGTTCACCGACCGTCGCGATGCGCGGCCGGACCTGTGGTGGCTGGCCTGGCTTGACGGGGAGCCCGTGGGCCTGTGCATGGGCGACGATCGGCGGGCAGGCGACGGGGAAGCCTACGTCCGCGTCCTGGGAGTCATCCCCTCCGCGCGCGGGCGCGGCATCGCCACCTGGCTGCTGCTCTCCGCCTTCGCCCAGGCCGCCCGGGAGGGCCGCACGGCGGTCGCGCTCAATGTCGACAGCGACAACACGACGGGTGCGGTGGGCCTGTACGAGCGGGTGGGGATGCGCGCCACCGAGGTGGTGGACCTGTACTCCCAGCCGCTCTAGCCCGTCGACGCCCACGGCAGTGGGCTCGGGCGGCGCCCCGCTCCCGCCTCCCGGGCTCAGGCGACCGATCCGCGCACCTGAAGGATTCCGATCGCACTAGGGTCTCGACAACGGCCACCGTCCCGAAGGGAACGTCATGACCTCCGCGCGCGATCGACTCGACCCCGCCTCCCGCGAACCCCTCGACCAGCTCCTCCAGGCGGTCCCCGGGGGCTTCAACGCGATCCCCGACATCGTGGAGCGCCGCGCCTTCGTGGCCGGGCTCCTGGCCCAGATGACCGCAGGCCTGCCGCCCAACGAGAACGTGGTGTTCGAGGACCACGTCGCCCCGGGACCGGCGGGTGCGCCCGACGTCCCGGTGCGTGTCTACCGTCCCGTGCAGGCCTCGGGCATCGCGCTGCCGGCGATCTTCTTCATCCATGGCGGAGGGATGGTCATCGGAGACATCGAGGGGGAGCACCTCACGGCGATGATGATGTGCGAGGCCGTGAACGCCGTCGTGATCTCCACCGGCTACCGCAAGGCTCCGGAGGATCCGCACCCCGCGCAGATGGAGGACTGCTACGCCGCACTGCTCTGGGCCGCGGCAAACTCCGGCACGCTGGAGTTCGATCTGGGCCGCCTGGCGATCTTCGGGGGCAGCGCCGGGGGCAACCTCGCCATCGCGACCTCGATGCTCGCCCGCGACCGCGGCGGTCCGGCCCTGTGCTTCCTCATGGCGCCGTACCCCATGATCGACGACCGCAACGAGACGCCCTCCAGCCACGAGATCCTCGACATCGGCATCTGGGACAGGGCCGGCAACATCGAAGCGTGGGAATGGTTCCTCGGGGGCAAGCCCGCCGACGGGTACGCCGCCCCCGCCCGCGCCTCGGACCTGGCCGGGCTCCCGCCGGCCTTCATCGACGTCGGTGACATGGACCTGTTCCGCGACGAGGACATCGCTTTCGTCGCGCGGCTCCTGCAGGCGGGCGTGCCCACGGAGTTCCACGTGTACCCCGGCGCCTACCACGCCTCGGAAGTGTTCGCGCCGCAGGCGGAGCTCAGCCAGCGCATCGTGGGCAACCGGATCGCCGCACTGCGGCGCGCCCTGCACGGCTG
Source organism: uncultured bacterium (assembly GCA_903909555.1). Classification (GTDB taxonomy): domain Bacteria; phylum Actinomycetota; class Actinomycetes; order S36-B12; family S36-B12; genus Mxb001. The sequence continues at coordinate 19,040 of CAIVWG010000011.1, forward strand.
ACATGAAGGCGGCCATCTTCGACGGGACGACGGTCCGGCCCTTCGCTCCCGCGGATGCTCAGGCCCTCACGACGTCGACGCCGTACGCGTGGGTCGACATCGTGCCGAGCGGTCCGCACGACCCCGAGGTCGTCTCCCTGCTGCAGGGCATGGGATTCACCAGCATGCTGGCGGCCTACACGACGCGCACCTACTCCGCGGGGATGTTCCAGGCCTTCGGCGACAACATGATGGGGAGCACCTACGCCACGGCCGACTCGGGCGATACCCCGGTGCTCGTGCACTGCGTATGGAACGCCGGCTGCTTCATCACCATCCACCAAGGTGCCGACCAGGCCATGGCGAAGGCGCTCGAGGACCTCAAGCCGCGCGCCCCGCAACTCTTCGCGAGCCCCGGCCCCGTGCCGGGGATCCTCATGCAGTTGATCCTCGACAGCATCGACCGGGAGCTCACCGACCTGCAGACCCAGGTCGGCGTGCTCGACGGCCAGATCATCGTGACGACCAATCCAGGGCAACTGACCCAGCTGCAGCAGTTCCGCACCGCCGCCGAGACCCTCGGCATCACGCTCCCGGGGTACGCGGAGAACCTCAGCGAGTCGCTCGTCGACCCTTCCTCGCTGCCCGGGATGGACGCCGCAGGGGTCCAGGCCCTGCAGACGTACGCCGCCTGCGTGAACGACGTCGTGCAGCGCATCGACAGCCTGGCCGGAGACGTGCGCTCCGCGATCCAGGACTACCAGGGACAGGTGAGCGCGGCGCAGGGCAACCGCATCAACCAGCTCACCCTGGTGTCCATCATCTTCCTGCCGATCACCTTCATGACCGGCTACTTCGGGATGAACTTCCAATGGCTCGTCAACTCCACCGAGACCTTCGGCTCCTGGGTGCTCCTGGGATTCCTCGCGCCCATCGCCGCCGTGATCGTGTCGTCGTGGCTGCTGCGCCGCGGCGGCTTCGCTCTGGGCCATCGTCATGCGGGCCGCTTCCGCCTCCGCCGACACGCCTCGGCGTCGGGGGGAGGCGGTGCGCCACCCGCCGGCACGCCCGGCGGTGCGTGATCCCCGCCGCATGACGCGCGTCCTTGCCCTCGACCAGGGCACGTCGGCCACCAAGGCGGTCATCGCCGACGCGGCGGGGCCTTACGTCGACATCGACATCCCGGTCACGGGCACGACGTACGCCGATCCCCGTGTCGAGCAGGATCCCGGCGCGCTGCTCGACAGCGTGCTCGAAGCCGGCCGGCGCGCCCTCGACGCCTCGGAGTACCCGGTCGCAGCCGTGGGGCTGGGCAACCAGGGCGAGACCGTGCTCGCGTGGGACCTGCGCAGCGGCGAGCCCCTCGGGCCTGCCCTCTCGTGGCAGGACCGCCGGTCGACCTCCGTGACCGAGGCGATGCCCGAGAGCACAAGCGACATGCTCCTGCGCCTCACCGGACTCCCGCTGGACCCCTACTTCGCGGCGCCCAAGATGGCGTGGCTGCGCCGCGAGCTCGGCCGTGCGTGCGGGGAGTCGACGGTGATCACCACCATCGACGCCTGGACGACGTTCCGGCTCACCGGGGAGTTCGTCACCGATGCCGCAACGGCGTCGCGCACGATGCTGCTCGATCCGGCGACGCTGGACTGGTCCCCGGAGGCGGTCGCCGCGTTCGGCCTCGAGGGAATGCCCCTCCCCCGGGTCGTCGCGTGCGACGCCGCACTGGGGACGACCACGGCCTTCGGCACGCCGCTGCCCGTGATCGGCGCGATCGTGGACCAGCAGGCTGCCCTCCTCGCCGAGGACTGCCGAGAGGTGGGTGACGTCAAGTGCACCTACGGCACCGGCGCCTTCCTCCTCGCGAACGTCGGCAACCGGCACGTGCCCTCGTCGACCGGGCTGGCCACGTCCCTCGCGTGGGCGATGTCGGACGGCACCCGCGCATCCTGCGTCGACGGGCAGGTGTACACCGTGGGCGCCGCTGTCTCGTGGCTGGAGCGCATCGGGCTCATCGATTCGGCCGAGGACCTCGACGCCGTCGGAGGCTCGGTGGCCGACACGGCAGGCGTCATGTGTCTTCCCACGCTCGCCGGGGGTGGGGGCGCCGGCGTGGCTCCCCGACGCGCGGGGCTCCTTTCGGGGCCTCTCACTGTCGACGACCCGCCCGCACCTTGTCCGCGCGTTCTGCGAGGGAGTCGCCGCGTCGGTCGCGGTTCTCGCCGACGCCGTCGCGGACGACATCGGCATCCCGCTGCGGACCCTGCGCGCGGACGGCGGACTCACTCGCTCGCGCCTCGTCATGCAGTTGCAGGCCGACCTGCTCGGTCTCCCCGTCGAGGTCTATCCGCATTCCTGCGCGACGGCGCTGGGCATCGCGGCGCTCACCCTGCGAGGCCTCGACGGGCCCGGAGCGGAGGAGGAGCTGCTGCGCGGGTGGTCCCCGGCAGCGACGTACTCCCCGGCGGTCGATCGCCACGAGGCCGGCGAACGCGTGCGCGCCTACGCTCGAGCCATGGCGAAGGCGGGCGGGTGAGCGGCGCCGGGGCGACGCCGTACGACGTCGCCGTCGTCGGGGCCGGCGCGGTCGGCTGCGCGATTGCCAGCGCCCTGACCCGGGCGGGCGCCCGCGTCGTCATCGTCGAGGCGAAGTCCGACGTCGGCGCAGGGACGAGCAAGGCCAACACGGCGATCTGGCACACCGGGTTCGACGCCAAGCCCGGGACGCTCGAGGCCCGTCTCGTCGCGCGCGGCCACCGGCTGCTGCGGGAACGCGCCGAGGAGTTCGGCTGGGCCATCGAGCGGACCGGAGCAGTGCTCGTCGCCTGGGATGACGAGCAGGTCGCGCGCCTCGACGGCATCCTCGAGAGCGCGCGAGCGGTGGGGTACCCCTCCGCCCGCCCGCTCACGCCGGACGAGATCTACGCGGGCGACCCGCACCTGGGCCCCGGTGCGCGCGGCGGCGTGAGCATCCCCGACGAAGGCCTCCTCGACCCGTGGACGATCGTCGTGGCGCTCGCCACCGACGCGGTCGTCAACGGTGCCCGCCTCCTGCTCGACGCCCCCGTGACCGCCGTCCGGCGTGACGGCGAGGGCTACGTCGTGAACACCCCGCGGGGCGAGGTGTCGAGTGCGTGGCTGGTGAACGCCGCCGGACTCGGCAGCGACATCGTCGATCGTGAGGCTGGCCACGACGGCTTCACGATCACACCGCGTCGCGGCCAGCTCCTCGTGTTCGACAAATCCGCCCGCGACCTCGTGCGGCACGTGATCCTTCCTGTCCCGACGGCCACCACCAAGGGCGTGCTCGTCGCGCCGACGGTGTACGGCAACGTGCTGCTCGGACCCACCGCGGAGGACCTCACCGACCGCACGGCCACGAACACGACCACCGAGGGCCTCAACTTCCTGCTCGGCCACGGCCGACGCATCATGCCCGCGCTGCTCGACGTCGAGGTCACGGCTACCTACGCCGGACTCCGTGCGGCCACCGAGCACGCCGACTACTGCTACGGCGTCTTCGATCGCTACGTGCGCGTCGCCGGCATCCGCTCCACCGGCATCACCGCCTGCCTCGCGATCGCCGAGCTCGTGACGGCGGACCTCGCGGAGGCGGGCTTGGCGACCACTCCCCTCGCACGGCCGCGCATCGTGCGGATGCCCAACATCGCCGAAGACCGGATGCGTCCGTACCAGGACGCCGCGCTCATCGCCGCGGACCCGGCATACGGCGACCTGGTCTGCCTGTGCGAGCGCGTCAGCGCCGGGGAGATCCGGGATGCGCTCGCCTCAGCGGTCCCCGCGCGTGACGTCGACGGCCTGCGCCGCCGCACCCGGGCACTCGCCGGGCGCTGCCAGGGCTTTCACTGCGGGGCCCGTGTCACGCGCGCACTGGAGAGTGCGCGGTGAGCGAGGTCCTGGTCATCGGGGCCGGGCCCGCGGGCCTGGCCGCGGCCGCCACGATGGCGCGCCAGGGACTCGAGGTGCGCGTCGTGGACCGCGACGAGGAGCCGGGGGGCGTCCCCCGCTCCTCGGATCATCCGGGGTACGGCCTGCGCGACCTGCGCCGACCGCTCAGCGGGCCGGCGTACGCGCGGCACCTCGCAGATCGGGCCGCCGACGCCGGGGCGCGCATCGACGTGCGCACCACCGTGACCGGGCTGACCCCGCACGACGGCGGTGGCGCGACAGTGTCCATGACCTCGCCGTCCGGATGTGAGGACGCGCACGTGCGCGCGGTCGTCCTCGCCACCGGCTGCCGCGAGCGCCCGCGCCCCGCGCGCATGGTCCCCGGATCCCGCCCCGAGGGCGTCCTCACCACCGGATGGCTGCAGCGACTCGTCCACCTCGACCACGGCTCCCCCGGGACCCGCGCCGTCGTCGTGGGCGCGGAGCACGTGTCGTACTCCGCCGTCGTCACTCTCGCCGAGGCCGGCTGCCGCACCGTGGCCATGGTGACGGAGGGAGACGCGCACGCATCGTTCGCGGCCTTCGATCTGGCGGTGCGCGCCCGGTACCGAGTCCCGCTGCTCGCCCGGGCGCGCGTCGAGGAGGTCCACGGCGCCGGCCGGGTGAGCGGGGTCTCGCTGGTGCGCCACGACGGGGCGCGCGCGTACCTCGACTGCGACACGATCGTCTTCACCGGTGACTGGTACCCGGAGAACGACCTCGTCGTGCGCGCGGGACTCCCGCGGCTGACTGCCACGCACGGCCCCAGCGTGGATCCGGCCCTGCGCACCCCCGTCGCGGGAATCCTCGCGGCGGGCAACCTCCTGCATCCGGCGGCCACGGCCGATGCGTGCGCGCAGGACGGCGCCCGGGTGGCCGGCGCCGCCCTCTCCTGGCTCCGCGCCGGCACGTGGCCCGTGCGCAGCATCCCCCTGGTGGCCGAGTCACCGCTGCTGTGGGCGACTCCCGACCTCGTGACGCCCGGGGCCGCGGGCCCGGTGCGACTCCAGACGAGCGTCGCGCTCAACCGCCCGCGACTGGCGCTGGTGCAGGCCGAACGCACGCTGTGGTCGGGGCGACTGCCCTACATCCGGCCCACCCGGCCCTTCGCCATTCCCGGGGACGCGCTGGCCTCCGCCGACATGACGGCCCCCGTCCGCGCGGTGATCGCCTGAGGCTGTGGTGGGATGACGCCATGACCGCCGACCTCCCCACTCGGGCCCGCGTCGTCGTCATCGGCGGCGGAGCGGTGGGCACGTCGGTGGCCTACCACCTCACGGCGCTGGGCTTCACCGACCTCCTCCTGCTGGAACAGGGCCAGCTGTCGTCGGGAACAACGTGGCACGCGGCCGGGCTCGTCGGCCAACTGCGTGCCACCGAGTCGGGGACGCGCCTCGTCCAGTACTCCGCGTCCCTCTACGCCTCCCTCGAGGAGGAGACCGGGCTGGGTACGGGGTGGAAGCAGTGCGGGGGCGTCACGGTCGCGCGCACTCCGGAGCGCATGGAGCAGCTGCTGCGTACGGCTGCCGCGGCGGAGGCGTACGACCTGGAATGCGAGGTCATCTCCCCCGACCGGGCTCGCGAACTGTGGCCGCATCTGGAGACCGGAGACCTGGTCGGGGCGATCTGGCTTCCCCGCGACGGCACGGTGAATCCGGCAGACGTGACCCAGGCCCTGGCGAGGGGCGCCCGGCAGCGCGGGGCCGTCATCGCCGAGCGCACTCGCGTGCTCGGCATCGACGTGCATGACGGCGTCGCCATGGGCGTGCAGACGGATCGCGGGTCGGTCGAGGCCGAGATCGTCGTCAACTGCGCCGGCCAGTGGGCCCACGCGATCGGCCTCATGGCCGGGGTCACCGTGCCGCTGCACTCCGCCGAGCACTTCTACGTCGTCACCGAGGCGATCGAGGGCGTGGCGCGGATGACCCCGATCCTGCGTGACCCCGATGGCTACACGTACATCAAGGAGGAGGTCGGCGGACTCGTCGTGGGCGGCTTCGAGCCGGTCGCCAAGCCGTGGGTGGCTCCCGACGCCATCCCGCACCCCTTCGAGTTCAGCCTCCTCGAGGAGGACTGGGACCACTTCTCGATCCTCATGGACTCCGCGCTCCACCGCGTCCCGGTCCTGCAGGAGACCGGGATCAAGAAGTTCTACAACGGCCCCGAGTCGTTCACGCCCGACAACCAGTTCATCCTCGGGGAGGCGCCGGAGGTCCGGAACTTCTTCGTCGCGGCCGGTTTCAACTCCGTCGGCATCGCCTCCGCCGGCGGGGCGGGGCGCGCCCTCGCCGAGTGGATTGCCGCGGGCGAGCCCCAGCGCGACCTGGTATCCGTCGACATCCGCCGATTCGGGCCGTTCAACAACAATCGGCAGTGGCTGCGCGCCCGCGTGGGCGAGGTCCTCGGCCTCCACTACGCCGTGCCCTGGCCCAACCGCGAGTTCGACACCGCGCGGCCCTTCCGCCGTTCGCCCCTCCACGGACGGATGGACGACGCGAACGCCGTCTTCGGGTCGAAGTTCGGCTGGGAGCGGCCGCTGTTCTTCGCGCCGCCCGGCGTCCCCCCTGCGCTGGAGTACACCTGGGGGCAGCCCTCCTGGATCCCGTGGGTCGACGAGGAGCAGCGCGCCACCCGCGAGGCGGTCGCGCTGTTCGACGAGTCGTCGTTCGGCAAGCTCCTCGTCACCGGGCCGGACGCCGAACTCCTGCTCTCGCGGACCTGCGCCAACGACGTCGCCGTCCCCCCGGGCCGCATCGTGTACACCGCGGTGCTCAACTCGCGAGGGACGTACGAGGCCGACGTCACCGTCACGCGGATCTCAGACACCGAGTACCTGTGGATCACCAGCGCCGCGTCGCCGGTGCGCGACGCGGACTGGCTACGGCGTCATATCGGCCCGGGCATGCGCGTCGACGTCGTCGACATGAGCGGTGCCTACGCCGTCATCGGCGTCATGGGTCCGGCGAGCCGTGCGCTGCTGTCGCGGGTGAGTGCCGCGGACTTCTCCGACGAGGGCTTTCCGTTCGCTACGAGTCGCCTCGTCGACGTGGGCGACTTCACCGTCCGGGCCAGCCGGATCACCTACGTCGGGGAGCTGGGGTGGGAGCTCGTGGTCCCCGCGGAGTTCGCGATCGGGGTGTACGACGCACTCCGGGCGGCCGGGGCTGACCTCGGCGTCCGTGATGCCGGGTACTACGCCCTCAACGCGCTGCGCCTGGAGAAGGGGTACCGCGCGTTCGGTCCGGAGTTGAACCCCGACTACGGCCCGGTTGAGGCAGGACTCCTCTTCGCGGCCCGGTCCAGCGCTGCCTTTGTCGGGGCGGACGCCCTGACCGAGGCGCGGAATCGGCCCGCGCAGCGGCGCCTGGTGTCCTGGGTCGCCCGGGACCCCGCCGCGATGCTGTGGGGCGGCGAGTTGATGATGCGTGACGGCGTGAGCGCCGGGCAGGTCACCAGTGCCGCGTACGCGACGACGACGGGTGCCTTCGTGGGGCTGGGCTACGTGCGCACGCCCGACGGGGAACTCGACCTGTCCGGGGAGTGGGCGATCAGCGTGGGTGGTCGCCCGGTCCCGGTGACGGTGTCGACCGAGGCGCCGTACGACCCGCGCAACTCCCGCATCCGCCCCTAACCCCCGATCCTCCGCCGTTTGAGTTCCGTGAATGGTTGCTAAGTCGCGACTTAGCAACCATTCACGGAACTCAAACGAGCTTGGCTTGACACGTGTGTGGGCGGGGAGAGGCGCAGCCTCTCCCCGCCCACACACGGTGCGCTAACTGGACTTGTCGTCCGGCTCCGGGGCGGCATCGTGCTCGCCGGTGAGATAGCCCTGGTGGTGGTGCTCCAGGGAGATCTCCTCGGCTGACGACACTCCCGCGGGCAGGTCGATCGTCCGCTTCGGGCCCGTGAACCACTTCTTGGCGCTCACATGCCAGGCGATCCACAGGATGATGAGCGCGCCGATGGTGAGGATGGGCGCGTAGTTCACGAACTTCCACTCGAAGGGAACCTCGCTCGCCGGCGGTGAGCCGTTGAGCCACCGCAGGAACGGCGGCGTCCCCATCGGGGTCGTCGGCATGATGAAGTAGATCGAGATGATGATGATCTCGATGACGGCGATGGGCGCCATCCACTTCCACTTGTTGCCGAGGTTCCACGGACCCTGCTTGAACTTGTTGCCCGCCCGCCACCGCAGGTAGATCGGGATCGCGAAGGCTAGATACAGGCCGATGACCGCCACCGACACCACCGCGTAGAACGCCGTGGGCACGATGATGGGCGCATCCTCCGTGCCGATGTTGACCTCGACGAGGGCCGGCAGGGTGATGAGGACCGCGATGACCGCCGTCGCGATGACCGCATTGGCCGGGACCTGGGACTTCGACAGCTTCGCCCACAGGCTCGCACCGGGGACGGCGCCATCACGGCTGAACGCGAACATCATCCGCGAGCAGCTCGTCATGCAGGCCATGGCGCAGAAGAACTGGCCGATGGTGGAGATGAGCAGCACGGCGCCGGCGACCTTGGCATCGAGAGCCTGGAAGAAGATGACGGCCACGCCACCGCCACCTGCCGTGACGGCCTCCGCGTCCTGCACGGCGAAGAGGAACGACAGCAGGAGGATCCAGCCGCCGATCGCCGAGTAGAAGATGGACCGCCACATGCCCTTCGCCGCCGAGTCAGCCGCCCCCTGCGTCTCCTCCGACAGGTGCGCCGAGGCATCGAAGCCGGTGATGGTGTACTGCGTGAGCAGGAAGCCCAGGGGCAGGACGTAGAACCAGAACAGCAGGCCCGAGGTCTCTCCTCCGGCGAGGCCGCCGGAGTTGTTCACCGTCATCGTGAAGACGTCGGAGACGCTCATGTGCGTCGGCGGCAGGAAGATGAGGATGAGCACGATGACCGCAGCCCCGATGACGTGCCACCAGACCGAGATGTTGTTGAGCATGGCCATGAGGGCGCCACTGAAGATATTGAGGATGGACACCGCGGCGAGGACGAGGATGAAGATGACGAAGACCCGCTGCAGCGAGTAGGTCGCGGCCCAATCCTCGCTGAACGCACTGATGGACAGGTCGAGGAACGTCGCGCACCCGTACGACACCGACGCGATGACCGCCCAGAGGCCGATGAGGTTCAGCCAGCCCGTGTAGTAGCCGGCCTTGGCACCGCCGAGGGCCGAAGACCACCAGTAGATGCCGCCGGAAGTCGGATACGCGGAGACGAGCTCGGACATCGTGAAGCCGATGATGAGGATGAAGATCGAGATGAGCGGCCAGCCGATCGAGATCGCGATCGGGCCACCGTTGTTCCAGGCTTGACCGAAGGTGGTGAAGCAGCCGGCCAGGATGGAGATGATGGAGAACGAGATGGCGAAGTTGGAGAAACCGCTCCAGTTCCGCCGGAGTTCCTGCTTGTAGCCCAGTTCCGCGAGACGCTGCTCGTCAGCGTTGAGCGATTGCTTCGTGGTATCAGCCACCGGGTCCTCCTCAGACCACGGTCGGGGGGCGGGCCGATCCGCCCACGTTGGGAGCAGTGTGCTCCTCCGCGGGCCTCCCGCGCGGCAACACGCCGCAATTGCCTCCGCGGCTATGGTCGGCCGACGGCGTCGAGCAGGCCGTCGAGTTCGGGTCCGTCGAAGGTCGCGACCGCACGGTCGAACTTCTCCAGGCCCCACTCCCAGAAGTCGAAGTCGAGGGGGCTCACCGAGTCCTGGATCGAGGCCCACAGGGTCCAGCCGTACTGGCTCACGAGTGCCCACAGCCGGGCCCGGGCCCACTTGGCCGGATCAGGCTGACCCCAGTACGCCGTCACCAGGGGCTCCAGCAGGTCGAGGGGAAGCGTGGACTCGCTCCAGATGTTGCCGATCTCGAAGCTGGCCTCGTTGTTGCCCGAGTACTCGTAGTCGATCAGCCACAGCCGGTCCCCCGCGTCGATGACGTTGCGGGCCAGGAGGTCGTTGTTGCAGGGCACGGTGGGCTCGGGATGCTCCCCCATCGCCACCCGGAGGCGCGCGAGGACGGGTAGGAACTCCTCGTAGCGGGCCGGCATGCGGAAGCCGCGCTCCCGGCACAGCGACAGGTACTGCGCCTGGATGTCGAACATGTTGAAGTCGGAGGCGAACCGCGGCCCCGCATGCAGCTGACGGCAGGCGGCCGCGATGCGCGGAAGGTTGTCCGGGCGGCGTACGTCGTCCTCGACCCAGGTGCGCCCCTCGAGGAAGCCCACCACCAGGATGCCGCGCCCGGCCACGAAGTCGACGACGGGCGCGCCCACGCCCGCGAACGCCGCTGCCAGGGAGTTGCGATGCTCGTTGACGCGATCGACGGCGAGCAGCGAGCTCTCCTCGTCCGAGAGTCGTACGACGAGCGCCCCCTGGGGAGTGTCCACCCGGTAGTTGCGGTTGGTGATTCCTCCGGGCAGCGCCGACAGCATCGTCGCGCCAGCAAGGCAGGGCAGTCCGGCCAGCCGCTCGGCATCCTGCGGCGGCAGGCCGACCACCAGGGCGTCCAGGCTTGCCACGCTGGGGAGCCTAGCGTCCGGATAGTGTCAGCGGATGCTCGCCGGCTGGCAGGTGCTCACCCTGGCGGCCGTGGCGGTCTCGGTCATCTTCGCCGTGGTGTGGCACGTTCACGGCGGCCGTGCCGCGGCAGTCATGCTGGCCCTCTCGGGCGCGGCGCTCGCCTGCGTGTGGATCTCCTACGAGGTGCTCCCCGTCGAGCAGTGGCGTCGCGCCAGCCTGGTCAACGGCCTCCTCGTCTTCGCCCTCCCCGGCCTCGCGGCCGTCGTCATCGCCGCTGCCACGGCGCGGCGAGGCTGGCGCCTGTCTCGCGACGCGTGGCTCTACCTCGTCCTCCTGTGGGCGACTCCACCGGTCCTCCTGGCCGTCTCGCAGTGGCAGCCCGCGCGCGGGGGCGGTGACCCGGACTTCGCCAACTCGCTGTGGTGGTCGTTCTCGACGATCGCGATCTACGTCGCCGTGCCCGTGGGCTACGCCGCGATCGCCCGTCAGTCCGTTCGCGGGTACGGCCTGTCGCTGCGGTTCGCCAGGACCGAGGGTGCCCTCATCCTCCTCATCGCTCCTGTCGCCCTGGTCATGGTGTGGCTCATCTCCGCCGACGCCCGCTTCCTGCTGACCTACCCGTTCTACGACGTCGGCTCGGGCGGCGACGGAGCCTGGGTCAAGCTGCTGCTGTTCGAGATGGCGTACGGCGCCACCTTCGTCGCGTTGGAGTTCTTCTTCCGCGGCTTCCTCGTCTTCGCTGGGCTGCCCGTGCTGGGGATCCACGCGGTGCCCGTGATGGCGTTCTCGTACTGCCTGCTCCACCTCGGCAAGCCGATGCCCGAATGCGCGTCGAGCCTCATCGGCGGCCTCATCCTGGGATACCTCGCGGTGCGGTTCCGGTCCATCGCCGTGGGCGTCGTCGCCCACCTCACCCTTGCGTGGGGGATGGACGCCAGCGTGCTCAGCCGTCGATAGCGATCAGGAGCCGCGGTGGACGAGCTCCACCGCATCGGCCAGCGCTTCCGGGAAGCGCGACGAGTTGCCGAGATAGCCGGCGAGCAGGGCGGCATCGCCGGTGCAGGCGTGCACGACGCCCAGCAGGGCGCCGCGACGGCTGGCCTCGCCGACGTGGCCGAGCCTGCCGGCGGCAGCCTGGCGAACCGCGTCACCCGACGCGCCGGCGCGGGCACGCTGCCACACCCGGCCGAGAGCGCCGTCGACGCTCGTCGACCAGCCGGAGAGCTGCGGTGGCACCAGCGGGACCGACGAGCGCATCGCGAGCACGCGGTGGACATCCGATCCCAGTCGCCACACCCCGAAGGCGGGCTCCAGCGTCGAGGGTCCCGCGGGCACCGCCTCGAGGAGCAACTGGTCACGCGTGCTTCCCCCGCGCCCGAGCAGGACCATCGCGCGGCCGTGCTCGTCGGCGAACGCATCGGCGACGCGGTAGCTCGACAGGAGCATGGCTTCGGGCTCGCTCAGGCTCTCCCGGTACAGCGACATCTCGCGCTCCGGATCCTCCGGTGCCACGCGGATCACCGTGGTGCCGTTCGCATCCGAGGCCCAACGGGCCGCGACGCGACCGCGTCGGATGCGCCCATCCCGGATGAGGAGGTCCACGGCCCGGGTGCAGCTCACGCCGGGATCGCGCCGATCCCCCAGGCCGAGTGCCCGGCGCAGGCCCTCGGGGCGGCGTGCGTAGAGGGGCCGTCGCGCGAGGGATCGCACGGCGTCGCGGTAGGCCTCCCCGACCCCTCGGGCGATCTCGCGTCGCCGGCGGGGCTTGGTCCCCTGCGCCAGGCGCAGCGCGAGGCCGATGACGTCGTACTCCCAGGGACCCGGAAGGGCATTGTCGACATCGAGGACGTCCAGCGGGCACCCGGCCATCTCCGGGTCGCGGACGACGCCCATCGGCGCATCTCCGACGCACGCGACGACGATGCCGGTGCGCGGCAACGCCGCGATGGCGGTCGCCAGGTCGTCCGCCGACGACGGCGGGCCGAGTTCGAAATCCAGGGCGGCGTCGAACGGCACGGCCCGTCGAAGGGCGCGACCCTCATCCCGCCGATCCCCTGCCGAATCCGCAGGCTGCGGGTCGGCGTACTCGCGCCAGCGACTCACGCGGCGACTCCCACCGAGGGCAGGGCGACGTGCAGCGCGACGGCGAAGGTGCGCGAGCGCAGGTACGTCGACTCCAGGTGTGCCGTGGCGAGACGTCCCACCCCCGCGACGGTCGACGCGACGGTGCGCGCATCGATCCCCGCGAGCACCGGCAGGAAGGCGTCGTGCGCCGCCGGGAATCTCGGGCCCAGGCCCCGGCCGAAGGGGACCGGGTCCAGCAGGTGCACGACGTTGAGCCAGTGACCCACCCGGGCGTAGGGGAACGCACCGGGCGCGAGCGCGTCGGCGACGGCGGAATGAGCCAGGGGGCTCCCGGCGGTCACGAGCATCCGAACCCGGACCCGGGGGTCGCCGAGCGCCTCGAGCGCCACCACGCTGCCGAGGGAGTGGCCGACGACGACCACGGGCGGGGGCGCGTCGAGGAGAGCCGCGATGACGCGCTCCTGCACGGCCGCTCGACGATCCGGGGAGTCGAGGTAGCGACCCACCTGGTCGAGCCCGAACAAAGGCGTGCGAAGCACCCGCGGGAGAGGCAGGCGATCGGGCAGATCCCCCGGGCGCGGGAGCCCGGCGGGCCAGGTCATGCCGCGCGGGACGGATTCGCCCGCCGCCTCCAGGGCATCGGCCAGGGCCCGCTGACGCTGGACATACGCCTGCCGATGGACATCGTGAGGAGGGCGCGGAGCAGGGGGCGACACCGGCAACGCGGGAGGAACGTCGGCGACGGGCGCGTCGGCCAGGAGATCGGCGTAGTCCACCGCGATGCGCGCGGTGCCGGAGGGAAGGACGTCCCGGAGCGGCTCGTCCCAGCCCGGACGCGCGCCGCCCACGCCGTGCAGGTACACCAGCGAGCCGGCGGAAGGGGCCATGGAACGAGGGTACGGCGCGCGCGCGGATCGTTGCCGGGTGCCGCCCGGCCGCGACCGTGACGGCAACGCGTGTGACGCATGCGACGCGGATGACCAGGTGATGACCGCTGGTGCCAAAGTGTGGTGAAATTCCACGGAAAAAGGGGTTGTGCAGCGCCGCAGTAAGGACTAGAACTAGGAGTGTTCCTCCGGCAACGGAGGGGACGGAAGAGAAGCGAAGGTTCCTGAACCGCAAGGGACAGGAGCGGGGCAACCCGAGGACCGTCGAGTGTCGACGGCGGTCAACCGGAGAGTCTCATCCGAGGGTCCACATGAGGATCCGACGGCGCCCCGGCAACGGGAGCGACGGGACCCGGGAGACACCCCAGGGTTCATCCCTCACGGGAAGTCGGATTGATCGAGGACCCAGTGCGAGACCCCTGGAACTCATACTTCCAGGGGTCTCGTCCTTTTATAGCCGCCCGCGAACCTCGCGACCGCACGCCACGCCGGGGCGTGAGTCCTTCTCCGCGCCGGGCCGCCGTCGCTGCCCGCTCAGCAGTTGCTGCCCGCTCCTGCGTAGTGAGCCTCGAGGCGGGCGAACCCCTCGTCGAGGCTCACCTCGGGGCACCAGTCCAGCGCCTGGCGCGTGGTCCGCTGGTCGAACCAGTGCGCGGTGGCGAGCTGCTCGGCGAGGAACGCCGTGATGGGCGGCTCCCCCGCACGATCGGTGCGCTCCCAGACCGACTCCAGGGCGAGTCCCGCCGCGCGGGCCACCGGATAGGGGACGTGACGCCGAGGCTCCGGGGCGCCCGCCGCGCGTGCGATGCGGGTGAGCATCTCCGTCACCGTCCGCGGTTCTCCGTTGGACACGACGAACGCGCGTCCTCGCACGTCAGCGTCCCCTGCCCGCGCCAGAGCCGCCGCCAAAGCCGTGCCGGCATTGTCGATGTACGTCGTGTCGATGAGCGCAGCACCCGACCCCACGATCACGAGACGGCCGGCACGCGCACGCGCGATGATGCGCGCCGTGAGCTGCGTGTCGCCGACGCCCCACACGAGGTGGGGGCGCACCGCCGCCACCGCGAATCCCTCCGCGTCGCAGTCCAGCGCCAGCGTCTCGGCCATCGCCTTGCTTCGCGAGTAGTTCCCTCGTGCGCGCTGCGCGTCCGCGGGCTCTGCAGCGGCTCCCACGAGTGCGCGTCCTGCATGGGCCACCGACGGGGATGACACGACGACGACCCGGCGTACTCCGCAGGCCCGCGCCGTGTCCAGGACCGTGCGCGTGCCGTGCACGTTCACGCGCTCGAACTCCGCCCACGGACCGGTGATCTCGACCCGCGCCGCGGCGTGGATCACGCCGTCCGCACCCGCCGCAGCGCGCGCGACGGCGTCCGCGTCGGTCACGTCTCCCCGGACCACCTCGACCCCCAGGTCGCTCATCCAGGGGGGCGCCTCGCCTCTCTGCAGGGACACCACGTGGTCGCCCTGTGCGCGCAAGGCGCGCACGGCGGCGGAGCCGACCACGCCCGTGCCGCCGGTCACGACGATGCGATCACCCATCGGCCACCTCGAGGTCGCCGGCAAGCAGGCGCGAGGCGTCCCGCGCCACCGCGGCCCGGTCGATCTTGGACCGATGCCGGATATCCACGGGGAGCGCAGCCGTGCGCAGGACCGCCGCCACGTCAACCCCGCACTCGCGGAGCACGGCGCGGCGGACGCCGATGGTCGTGTCGATGTCGACGAGCTCCAGGCCGCGCGCATCGCCCTCCTCGAGCACCACGACCACGGACTGGGTCCCGCGTGGCCCGACGCCCACGCACGCCGCCCGCGCTACGCCGCTCACCGCCTGGGCGACCATCTCGGGCCCCACCGGGGTGACCGCGCCGCGCGGCGTCGCGATGACATGCGCCAGGCGCCCCTCGACCCACAGCCGCCCCTCGCCGTCGAGGTGCCCCACGTCGGCGGTGCGGTGCCATCCGGGCGGGGAGTCCGCGTGGGCCTGCGTCGCCCAGCGGCGGTCGTAGCGCGACCTCATCCACGCGCAGCGCACGACGATCTCCCCGGTGACCCCGGCGGCGGAGACCAGCTCCTCCTCCGATGCCGCGGGTGCGGGGCGACCGATCGAGTCCAGGGGCGCGATGGCCACGTCGACGCCCGCCAGAGGGCGTCCCACGAGGACGCCGTCGGAGCTCTGCGCGCCCAGGAGTTCCTCCAGCCGGACCTCGGTGAGGGGGAGAGCCTCCGTCATGCCGTAGGGAGTCGCGATGACGGCCTCGGGCATCACCTCCTGCGCGCGCGCGAGCAGGTCGGCGGGCACGGGCGCACCCGCGACCAGCAGGAGCCTGAGTCGCTCGAGGGCTGCGCGCTCGTCGGGACCGGCGCTCCCCGCGGTGTCGAGGATCGCGCGCAGGGCCGTCGGCGACGTCCACATGAGGACTCCCCCCGAACTGCCCTCGCGCGGGCCGACCGCCGCCGCAGCGCGTCCCGCCGTGCTCGCGTTGAGCGTGGAGGCGTCGGTGAGGTCCATGTCGGGGATCGCCGAGGCGATGCCGAGCGCGGGACCGAGGAGGGCCCACGGCGGGAACGCCGCCACGAGGGCATCGGCCCGCCCTGAGGTCCCGTCCGAGATCCCATACGCCGCGCGCAGTGCGTCGCGCAACGCGCACAGGCGCTCATGTGTGTAGACGACCCCCTTCGGCGGCCCCGTGGCGCCGGACGTGAAGGCGATGACCGCGTCGGACGTCGGGAGCGACGGGAGGCCGCGCGCGTCGTCCCCCAGTTCGCGGCCGACGCGGGCGACCTCGGCCAGCGTGACGTCAGCTCCCGGCACCCGCCGGGCCCCGACGACGACATGACGGCCCGGGATCGCGATCGTGCGCGCCAGTGCGATGCCCGCGGGGATTCCCACCACGTGGTCCGGAGTCGCGGACCGCAAGGCACGGCGCATCCCGCGGACGCCGAGGCCCGCATCCGCGGCCACGACGACCGCGCCCATGGCCCACGCGGCGTACACGGTCGCGACCAGGTCCGGGCCCGGGGGCACGAGCATGGCGATGCGATCGCCGGGGCGCACGCCCAACTCGGTCAGGCCGGCGGCGATCTCGCGGGTCCGGCGCGCCAGGAGCGACCAGCTCACGCTGCGTCCCGCGCGCAGGTCCGCGATCGCGACGCCGGGGTCGTCGGCGCGCGACTCGAGGGCCGCGCCGATGGGGCGCGTCACCGGGACGGCGCTTCCCTCGCGCGGCGCGGATGACGCCACGCGCGCGCGACTCCCCACGATCTCGATCCACCGCACGATGTCGTCGACGCAAGCCTGCGCGTCCTCCGTGACGAGATGCCGGGCGCGCTCGTAGCGATGGACATCGGCGTGCGGCATGCGCTGGAGCAGGTCGCGAAGGTAGCGGTCGGAGAAGACCGGATCATCGGATCCCCAGGCGAGGAGGACCGGGGTGTCGCCGAGCGCGCGCACCCCTTCGGCGATCGCATCGAGCGCCGCGGCGCTGGGGTGGTCGTCCTCCAGCGGGATGTCCGCCACGAAGTCCCGTACGGCGACGCGCGACGCGGCGTCGCCGTACGGCGCGGCGAACGCTGCGGCCACGGTCGGATCCATGGGGCGCAGCGCGCGGAGGGACGGGCGAGACAGGGCGGTCGTGCCGCGCACGAAGGTCCCTGTCTGCTCGGTGACGGCGCGCAGGATCGGCTTCGAGCGCGCGAGTCGGATCAGGGTCGGAGCCGGGGCCCCCTCGGGCTGGTGGACGGCGGTGTTAGTGAGGACCACGCCGCGCACCTGGTCCCGATGGCCCAGAACCCATCCGAGGGAGATCGGGCCACCCCAGTCGTGGGCGACCGTGACCACCGGGCCCCGCACCTCGAGCACGTCGGTGAGGGCGCCGAGGTCGGCGACACGCTGCGCGAGTCGGCGCGGCCGCGCGTCGCCGAGTCGCTCGGAGTAGCCCATGCCCGCCTGGTCGGGGGCGATCACCCTCCACGTGGGCGGAGCCGTCGCGAGCAGCCGACGCCACAGGTAGGACCAGGTGGGATTCCCGTGGACGGCGATGACCGTGAGTTCGGGAACGCCGGTGGCGGGCCGCTCGAGCACGTGCCACGTGCCCGCTCCGGGGACCTCGACGAGCCGGGACCACTCCGGCGCGAGGCCGGGCAGGTCCGGGGGCGGGATACGGGCGGGTCTCGTCGGACCCGCGCTCACCAGGCGATCTCGATGACGGCGGAGTTGAGACCCGAGCCGATGCCGAGGCAGCCGACTCGGTCGCCCTGGCGCAGCTCCGATGCCTGCTGCGCCAGCGTGAACGGGATCGAGGCGGGGCCGATGTTGCCCCGCGTCGGGAAGGTCGTGGGCACGCGAGCCCCGTCGATGCCCAGGACCGAGGTCACCGCCTCGGTGTGCACCTTGGACACCTGGTGGATGACGTAGCAGTCGAGGTCGTCCCAGTCGAACTGCTCCCGGGCCTCGGTCCACGTCTCCGCCGAGAGCTCCATGGCGGCCTCGAGTAGGGCCCGCGAGTCGGTGCGCATGCCGTTCATGTCGCCGACGCAGATGTCGTGATGCTGGGTCGCCGCACGTCCGACGCCGCCCACGAAGCGGTGTCCCTCCGGATGCTCGCTCGCGCGCCCGAGCACCATGGCGGCGCCGCCCGAGCCGAGCGTGAGCGAGGCGAAGTTGGAGAACATGTCGGCCACGGTGGTGTCGGGCCCCTGGAGGCGGGCGATGGTGCGCTCCTGGAGCTCGCGGGGGCCCTCGCCGTCGACGATGATGGCGTAGTCGATCTGGCCGGAGTCGATCATGACGCCGGCGAGCTGCATGCCGTTGACGAACCCGAGGCAGGCATTCGACAGGTCGAAGTTGAGGCAGTGGGTCGGCAGGCCTAGCTGGTGGTGAACGTCGACCGCCGCGGACGGCTCGAGGTTCGCACGCGACACCGACGTGTCGACGAGCAGGCCGATGCGCCCGGGATCGACTCCCGAGTCGGCGATGGCCTTGGCGCCCGCCATCGCTGCGGCGTCGGCGAAGCTGACGTCCTCGGGCCACCAGCGGCGCTCGCGGATGCCGGCGAGCCCCTCGAGAAGGCCGGGCCGGATGTCCAGGCGCGCGTAGGTGTCCGCGAGTGCCTCGTCGAACTCGGCCGACGTCACGACGATGGGCGCGTCGGCGACCGAGACCGAGAGCACCGCGGTGTCCCGGAAGCGAAAGACGGCGTTGCCGCTCATGGGCGATCCTCCTGCGAGCGTCGGCGGGCGGACGCTCCTATGGACACGGCCGGGGGATCGGCCGCGGCCCGGAATGGTGCCTCCGAGCAGGGATAAGTCTCACACGCCCGCCGTCGCCGTCGCCCGGGAGGGATCCAGGCAGGCCACGGAGACCGGAACGCCGTTGAGCGCCGCGGTGCCGGCGAGCGGGTCGAGAGCGTCGCCCGGGGTGACGATGTTGACGTTGACCCCCGGGGCCGCGCGGCCGATCTCTCCCCACACGGGAGGGGCGCTCGCGCCGCCCCAGCCGTGCGGGAGGCTCACCACCCCGGGCAGGAGGTCGTCGCTGACCTCGACGTCGACCTCGACGCTGTCGGCGGCCGACGAGAGAAGGGCCCGGTCGCCCGAGGCGAGCCCACGCCGGGCGGCGTCGTCCGGATGCATGAGGAGGGTGCAGCGCACGCTGCCCCCGGAGAGCAGGGGAAGGTTGCGCAGCCAGGAGTTCGACGTGCGCAGCTGCCGTCGCCCCACGAGGACGAGTCCTTCGGCGGAGGGCGCGCTGCTGGTCGCCGCGGCGTCGAGAGCCGCCAACTGTCCGACGATCTGCGGGGGGACGATGTCGATGCGCCCCGACGGCGTGCGCAGGACTTCCGGCAGTCTCGGCGCCAGCGGTCCGAGGTCGATGCCGTGGGGTGAGGCGAGCACCTCGTCCAAGGTGAGGCCGTGCGGGCCGCCTCGCAGAGAGAGGTCGACCAGGCGCTCCGCCCCGCGTCGGTCGCCGGACAGCGCGACGATGTCCGCGGGCTCGCGGCCGGCAAGCGGCGACGACGGCGTCGCCGCAATCTGCCGTGCCACCTCGTACGCCACGACATCGTCGAGTTGCTCCGGGGTGGGCTCGCTCCCCGTGGCGATGCCCACGGCGATGGCCGCCAGCGTGAGCAGCGTCGTGCCCTCGTCGGGCACCGGACTCTCCACCGCCGTCGGCGAGAAGCGAACCGTGTTGCGCACCGCGAGGTTGGAGAAGACGACGTCGCAGTGGGGGCGCTCCAGCGGGGACGGGACGGGGAGCACGACGTCCGCCCGCGCATTGGTCTCGGTCACGTAGGCATCCACGCTCACGAGCAGGTCCAGGCTGTCCAGCGCCTCTGCGAGACGCCGGGCGTGGGGAGTCGAGACCGCGGGGTTGCCGCCGACGACGAGCATGGCGCGGATGCGCTCCCCCGTGGTCGGGTCCGGGGTGTCGATCTCCTCGGCCATGGCCGAGGCCGGGAACTCCCCGAGGACGCTGGGCAGGCTGCGCACCCGCGTGCGCCGCGCCCCGGGGATGCGCACGCCGCGTCCGCGGCCGGACTCGCCGTACGTCGTGGGCCCACCGGTTGCCGGCAGCGGCCACATCGAGCCCCCGGGCCGGTCGAGATTGCCGCTGAGAAGCGCGACGACGTCGACGAGCCAGGAGGCGACGGTCGCCCCGGCCACGGGCGCCGCGTCCTCGCTCGGCCACCAGGCCGAGGTGGTCGTGCCCATGCGCGCGTAGACGGCGGCGCTGGGCGCGGCGGCGATCTCGTCGGCGAGCGCCTCGATCGCGTCGGCGGGGATGCCGGTGATCGCCGCCGCTCGCGCCATGGTGAAGGGCTCGAGCGCCTCGCCGAGCGACGCGAGCTCATCGGGGTCGACGTACGCCGCCGCCGCGCCCAGGACGGGGCCGCGGTCGAAGATGCGTCGCGCGATGGCCGCGAGGAGGTACGCGTCGGTCCCGGGCCGGGGGCGCAGATGCACGTCGGCGATGCGGGCCGTGCGCGTCCTCACCGGATCGACGACGACGAGGCGCCCGCCTCGCGCCCGAAGGGCACGCAGGCGCGCGGGCATGTCGGGGGCGGTCATGAGGCTGCCGTTGGAGACGAGCGGATTCGCCCCGATGACGACGAAGAGATCGGTGCGGTCGATGTCGGGGACGGGAACGGACAGTTCCGTCCCGAACATCAGCGCCGCTGCGACCTGGCGGGGCATCTGGTCGACGGTGCTGGCGCTGAATCGGTACGGCGTCGCCAGCGCGCGGACGAGCGCGGGCACGTAGAAGGTGCTCTCCACGTTGTGGACGTTGGGGTTGCCGAGGTAGATGCCCAGCGCGGCGGGACCGTGGGCCTCGACGATCGACCGCAGGCCCTCGCGCACGCGCGCGTACGCCTCGTCCCAGGTCGCGGGTCGGAGTGCTCCCCCGTCCGACACCAGCGGCGTGCGCACGCGCGCGGGATCGTCGTGGAGCTCCCCCAGGGCCAGGCCCTTGGGGCAGGCGTATCCCCCGCTGAAGACGTCCTCGTCGTCTCCGCGCACCCGGGACACCTGCGGCTCGCGACGACCCCCGCGCCCCTCCCCCGAGTCGCTCAGCGTGATCTCGAGCCCGCACGTGGCCTCGCACAGCGGGCAGATGCGCGTGACGGTCCGGGCCGTCGCTCCCTCGTCCATGCCCGGTGACACTAGACCCGCGAGGGACCAGGCCGGCGCTGACCGACCCGGGAGGACCCAGAACGCGCATCCGGCACGGGGCACGGGCTACGTTCGTCGTCATGGCGGCGACCGGACGGGCGATGCTGGCGATCGCGACCGCGGTCGCCCTCGGGGCGGCCTGGACCGCCGCGCCGGCCGCGGCCGCGATCCCCGACCCGCCGGCAGCGACCACCGACGACGACGGCGAGCGCGGCCGGGCCGTCGCCGCGCGCGCGCTCGACTGGTCCTCCTGCCGCGGCGGCGAGGCGGAATGCGCCCGCCTGCGCGTGCCGCTGGACTACGCGGACCCGGACGGTCCCACGATCAGCCTGGCGGTGCTCCGGGTTCGCGCGGGCGGCGACGGCCAGGGTGCGAAGTACCGCGGCCCGCTCGTGATCAACCCCGGCGGCCCGGGAGTGCCGGGACTGGACTATCCCCTCGCCGTGGGGTCCTGGCTCGAGGACGTCGCCGCGTCGTACGACCTCATCGGCATCGACCCGCGCGGAGTCGGCAGCAGCACGCCGCTGCGGTGCCAGACCAACCGCGAGATGCGCGACTGGTTCCGCGCGGACGGCACTCCGGACACGCGGTCGGAACGCCGTGCGTTCGCCCGGCTGGCCGCGAGGATCGGGGAGGGCTGCGCGCGCCGTTCCGCGGACCTCCTCCCGCACGTGGGGACGCGCAATGTCGCGCGTGACCTGGAGTCGCTGCGCATCGCCCTCGGCGCGCCTCGCCTGTCGTTCCTCGGGATGTCGTACGGCACCCTCCTGGGGGCGACCTACGCCGACATGTTCCCCCACCGCACGGGCCGGGTCGTGCTCGACGGGGCCCTCGATCCCCGCCTGGACCAGGTGGGGATCACCCGGGGCCAGATCGCCGGCTTCGACCACGCCGTGCAGCGGATGGCCCGGTCGTGCGCCGACTCGTCGTCCTGCTCGCTCGGCCGCGACGCCGATGCCGTGCTCCAGCGCATCAACAGGCTGCTGGGGTCGCTGGACTCCCGGCCGGTCGCCACCTCGACCGGGGCGCCGCTCACGCAGACCGAGGCGGTCACCGGGATCCTGGCCGCCCTGTACAGCCCCTCACTGTGGTCCACAGCGCTCGCGGAGATCGCGTCGGCGCTCGACGGTGACGGGACCGGCCTCGCCCTGCGCGGCCGCGCCTTCCTCTCCGGCGATGCCGAGTTCATCTCCACCTTCTACGCGATCTCCTGCGTCGACTCCCCCGCCACGCCGGGACCGGAGGACCTCGCGGCCTGGGCCCGGGACGTGGCGCGTGACTCCGCCGTACCCGAGCTGAGCCGGTACCTCGCGTGGAGCGTCCTTCCCTGCCACGCCTGGCCCGCGCACCTCGTCGGACCGCTCACGGCGACGACGGCTCGAGGTGCAGGTCCGATCCTGGTGATCGGCACCACGCACGATCCGGCGACGCCGCTGTCCTGGGCCCGCGCGCTCACGCGTCAGCTCGACTCCGCACGGCTGCTGGAGTTCCGGGCGGACGGGCACGTCGCCGTAGGACGCGGTGCCGTGTGCATCGAGGGCGCGGTGACGTCGTACTTCGTGCGCGGGCTCGTTCCCCGCGACGGCGCGATCTGCCCGGACTCGGGCATCCGCTAGGCGTTCCCCGCTCGCTCCTCCAGGTCGCGCGCCACGGCGAGCAGCTCGCGCTCCAGCGTGGTCACCGCGGGCGGCGGAGCCTCGCGACGGACGAGGTCGATTCCGCGTGCGAGACGGACGTCTTCGATCGCGCGAACGACGACCCCGTGGGGCCGGTCCAGCGCCAGCCTCGGAACGAGCGCGATGCCGAGTCCCGCGGCCACGAACCCGAACGACACCTGGAAGTCGTCGGTGCGCAGGACCGGGCGCGGTGCGAAGCCGTGCACAGCCGCTGCGCCCAGCAGGGCGAGGTCCACCGGGTCTCCCGGGTCGCGGGCGAGGATCCAGCCCTCATCGGCGAGTTCGCCCAGGCGGACGTGCGGAGCCTGCGCCAGCGGGTGCGCATCGGGCAGCGCGAGCAGGAAGGGATCCTCCATCAGGCGCGTGCGCGTCCATCCCGGTGGCACCTCCAGTCCGCTCGACAGGTCGGAGTACACGAGGGCCGCGTGCAGGCTTCCTTCCGCGAGCGCCTCGATGAGCTGCGGGGTCTCCGCCTCGCGCAGTTCGAAGCGGACGCCGGTCTCCGCCTGGGTGGCGCCCAGGGCGCGCGGCAGGAGCGTGGCCCCCGCGCTGGGGAAGGTCCCGACGCGCAGCGTCGCCACGCCCTGCGACGCCAGGGCGCGAACCTCGCTCTCGGCCGAGGCGAGCCGCTCCAGGACCGCCGCGCTGTGACCGAGGAGGACCTGCCCAATGTCGGTGAGGTGCGTTCCCCGGGGTCCCCGCTCCACGAGCTGCGCGCCCAGCCCGCGTTCGAGGGCATCGAGGTGATGGGTGACGGTGGGCTGGGAGACGTAGAGGTCCCGTGCGGCCGCGGCCAGCGACCCGGTGCGGGCGACGGCCTGGAGGACGGCGAGCTGGCGCAGGTCGAGCATGGGTCTCCTGGGTTCGGACACTCTTCGGTCATCACCATACCGGGTATGGAGCAGCATGCAAAAGATCGGACCTTCTCTTTACTACTCAACGCTGGGACCCTCGGGACATGCTGCGCGAAGCAGGCAGCGGCGAAGTCTGCAAGGCCTGCGCAACCCAGGAGGGAAAGAAGAAAAAACTCAAAAAACTTGCACGGCACACATTGGCAACTGCCCCCCCCACACCGACTCGCCC
>CAIVWG010000012.1 GCA_903909555.1 uncultured bacterium
CGGCTGTGGAGGTAGAACACATCGCCCGGGTACGCCTCGCGACCGGGCGGGCGGCGCAGGAGGAGGGAGACGGCGCGGTACGCCTCGGCCTGCTTGGACAGGTCGTCGAACACGATGAGGACGTGTTTGCCGTTGTACATCCAGTGCTGGCCGATGGCCGACCCCGTGTAGGGCGCGAGGTACTTGAAGCCTGCCGGGTCGGACGCCGGCGCAGCGACGATCGTGGTGTACGGCATGGCGCCGTACTCCTCGAGCGCGCCCTTGACCGACGCGATGGTCGAGCCCTTCTGGCCGATCGCGACGTAGATGCAGCGGACCTGCTTGGTCGGATCCCCGGACTCCCAGTTCGACCTCTGGTTGATGATGGTGTCGATGCAGACGGCCGTCTTGCCCGTCTGGCGGTCGCCGATGATGAGCTGCCGCTGGCCGCGCCCGATTGCCGTCATGGCATCGATGGCCTTGATTCCGGTCTGGAGCGGCTCCTTGACGGGCTGGCGCTGCACGACCGTGGGCGCCTGCACCTCGAGCGCGCGTCGGGTCTCCGCCTCGACGGGACCCAGGCCGTCGATGGGGTTGCCCAGGGGGTCCACGACGCGGCCGAGGTAGGCGTCGCCCACCGGGACGGACAGGACCTCGCCCGTGCGACGCACCGGCTGGCCTTCCTCGATGCGGGAGCC
This sequence comes from uncultured bacterium, assembly GCA_903909555.1. Taxonomy (GTDB): domain Bacteria; phylum Actinomycetota; class Actinomycetes; order S36-B12; family S36-B12; genus Mxb001. The sequence goes on from CAIVWG010000012.1 coordinate 678, forward strand.
ATCGCCGAGGAGAACGACGCCGATCTCCCGGACGTCGAGGTTCAAGGCCACGCCGAGCAGGCCGCCCTCGAACTCCAGCAGCTCGTTCGTCATCGCGGAGTGCAGGCCCTCGACGCGTGCGATGCCGTCCCCGGTCTCGATGACGCGGCCGACCTCCTCTCGGGCGGTCGTCGGCGCGTACGCCTCGACGTTCCGCTCGATCGCGCTCCGGATCTCGTCCGGCCGGATCGTCAGCTCCGTCATGGTCCTTGCTCCCTTCAGTCGCCTGCGGCGACTCGTGTGCTCGTCGACGTGCGCGCCGAGCCCTGTCGTCCTAGCCGAGCACCGCTCGGCGAGCCTGCTCCAATCGGGACGCCACGGTCCCGTCGATCACCTCGTCGCCCACCGTCACGTGCACGCCGCCGAGCACGTCGGGGTCGACCGCCACGTTGAGGCGCACGCGGCGGCCCTTGAGCCGCGTGAGGGCCTCGGTGAGCCTGCGCTCCTGCTCCGCGCTCATCGGCTGGGCCACGCGCACCTCCGCCACGATGCGCTGCCGCTGCCGTGCCGCGGCATCGGCGAGGTCGTCGACCACGGCATCGATCCGACGGCCGTGGAGGTGCCCCACGGCGTACCCGAGCACCTGCCGCGTCGCCTCGGTCGAGCGTCCCTCGAGGAGATCGCTCACGATGGCGGCCTTGCGCGCCGCCGAGATCGCGGGATCCGTCAGCGCCATCTGCAGGTCGGCCGAGGCATCGACCGCCCGCCCGAAGCGGAAGATCTCCTCCTCCGTCGCGTCGAGGTCCCCGCGGGCGTCCGCCGTCATGAACGACGCCTGCGCCCCGAGTGCCTCCAAGGCGATGACGAGATCGTCGTCGTGGGACCAGCGGTGGCGCACGGCCTGCTCGAGGGTCTCCACCGCCAGGGCATTGACGCGCCCGGCGAGCAGGGAGCGGGCGAGCCCCGCGCGCGCGTCGGCGGGTTGGCCGGAATCCGCCAGGGCCGAGCGCAGGGTGCGCTCGCGGTCGAGCAGGTCGGCAACCGCGAAGAGGTCGCCGGCGAGGGAATCCAGACCCTCGGCCCCGCGTCGATCGTCGAGCCAGTCGGACATCTCCGACAGGCTCGCCCGGCTGGATCCCAGCATCAGCCCATCGCCCCCGTCGTGCCGCTCGAGCCCGCCGCCTGGCTCTCCAGGTCGGCGAGGAAGGCATCCACGGTCGCGCTCACGCGCGCGTCATCGGTGAGGGACTGGCCCACGATCTTGGAGGCCAGGACGATCGCGACGTCGCCGACCTGCCGGGTGAGCTGAGCTTGGGCCTGCGACCGCTCCAGGGCGAGCTGCGCTTCGGCCTGTGCGGTCACGGCCGCTGCGGCAGCACGCGCTTCCGTGCGCGCCTCCTCGACGATGGCGGCGCGGTCGGACTGGGCCTGGGTGCGGATGGCCGCGGCCTCCTCGCGTGCCGACGCCAGGGCGGCGCGGTACTCCTCGAGGGCCTTCTGGGCCTCCGCCTGGGCCTCCTCGGCCTTGCGGATGCCGCCCTCGATGGCCTCGGTGCGCTCCGCCAGGGTCTTCTTGATGTTGGGCAGAGCCACCTTGGCGAGCACGCCGAACACGATGAAGAACGCGATGGTCCCGATGACCAGTTCGTCGATGGGCACCGCCAGGACGCTGGGCATCTCCCCCTCGGAGCCGCCCGCGGCCATGATGTGGCCCGCTGCGAAGTACGACACGGTCGATCAGGTGCCGTAGACGAACGGGACGACGAAGCCGATGAGGGCCAGGGCCTCGGCGAGGGCGAAGCCGAGCAGCATGTTCTGCCGGATGACGCCGTAAGCCTCGGGCTGGCGCGCGATGGCCTGCACGCCCTGTCCGAAGATGATGCCGATGCCGATGCCCGGTCCGATGGCGGCGAGGCCGTAACCGACGGAGCCGATGGAGCCGGTGAGCTCAGCGAGCAGTGACATGTCGTTTCCTTCTGTGGCCGGGCCGGCAGTCTGGTCTGCCGGTCTGGAGGGATTCAGTTGTCGGGCCGTGGAACTCGTCGTTGCAGAAAATCGTCGTTGCTGAGAATCGTCGTTGCCGGAATCAGTGCTCCGCGTGCAGCGCACCGCTGATGTAGACCGCGGTGAGCAGGGTGAAGATGTAGGCCTGGAGAGCCTGGATCAGGAGCTCGAAGGCCGTGAGCGCCACCGTCAGCGTGAAGGAGGCGATGGACCCCAGCATCCCGACGATGGTGAAACTGAGCAGGTAGAAGGCCGCGATGCTGAACGTGGCGATCAGCAGGTGGCCGGCGAACATGTTGGCGAAGAGTCGGACCGCGTGAGTGAACGGCCGGACGATGATGTTGGAGATGAGCTCGATGGGTGCCAGGAGGATGTACATCGGCTTGGGCACGCCGGGGGGGAACAGCATGTTCTTGAAGAAGCCCAGGAAGCCCTGGCGGTAGATGCCCAGGGGGACCCAGGTGAAGTACACGATGAGCGCGAAGGCCACCGGGATGGCGAAGACGCTCGTGATGGGGAACTGGGCGCCGGGGACGATCGCGAGGAAGTTGAACGCCCACACGAGGAAGAAGAACGTGAAGAGGTAGGGGACGAACCGGTCCCCCTCCTTGCCGATGACGTCGCGGGCGATGCCGTCGCGGATGAAGGTGTAGCCCACCTCGCCGACGTTCTGGGCCCCGCGCGGGACGAGCTTGGGCGAGCGGAAGGCGTAGAGGAAGAA
>CAIVWG010000013.1 GCA_903909555.1 uncultured bacterium
CCGACCTGCTGGCCCGGCACGCGCGCACCCACGGCCCCTTCACGGCGGCGGAGGCCGCCGCGCGATACGGCATCGGGCCCGCGGTCGCCGCCGACCACCTCGAGCGACTGGAGCGTCGAGGACGCATCGTGCGCGGCGGGTTCCGCGCTGACGTATCGGGCACGGAATGGTGCGATGCCGAGGTCCTGCGCGCGATCCGGCGCCGAAGCGTGGCAGCCCTGCGCTCGGAGGCGGAACCCGTGCCCGCGGAGACCCTCGCGCTGCTGCTCCCGGAGTGGCAGGGCCTCGACAGCCCGTCGCGCGGAGGCGATGCGCTTCTCGCGGTCATCGACCAACTCGCCGGCGTGCCGCTGCCGGCGAGCCAGCTCGAGTCCCATGTCCTGCCGGACCGCGTACGCGACTACTCCCCCGCGATGCTCGACGAGCTCACCTCCTCCGGCGAAGTCGTCTGGTGGGGTGCGGGCGGACTGCCCGGGGGCGATGGCTGGGTGTGCCTCGCGCCACGCGATCTCGCTCCTCTCCTGGTGCCGCCGCGTCCCGGCGACCTCGACGACACCCTGGCCGGCAGCCTTCTGGGCGCCCTTGGCGACGGCGGCGGGCGCTTCGCCGCCGACCTCCTCACCGCGGACGGTTCCGTCCCGGCGGCGACTCTCGCGGACACGCTGTGGGGTCTGGTCTGGCAGGGACTGGTCACCAACGACACGCTGGCCCCGCTGCGCGCGGGAATCGGTGCCCGCGGTTCGCGTGTCTCCAGGCCCGCGCCCGCACACGCCCGGCGCCGGCTGGCGCGGCGCACCCGGGTCACGACGTCCACCCCGGCCCGCGTCGCGGGTCGCTGGTCCCTGCTCCCCGCGGCCGAGACGTCGCCGACCTCGCGTGCCCTCGCCCTCGCCGAGGGTCTGCTCGCTCGGCTGGGCATCGTGACCCGGCCCGCTGTCGCCTCGTCGGGATTCCCCGGAGGCTTCGCCGCGGCCTACCGCGTCCTCGGCGCCCTCGAGGAGTCCGGCGCATGCCGTCGGACGTACGCGCTCGAGGGACTCGGGGGAGCGCAGTTCGCGGTCGTGACCGCGGTCGACCGCGTCCGCGAGCTCGCGCGTACCTCGCCCTCGGACGCCCTACGCCAGGCCGAGGAGCCGCGGGTGCGCACTCTTCCCGCAGCCGACCCCGCCCAGCCGTACGGCGCAACCCTCGGCTGGCCCGAGCGCGCGGCCGGACATCGGCCCTCCCGCGCCGCCGGTGCGCTCGTCACCACCGTCGGGGCCGCACCGCAGTTCTTCCTCGACCGGGGCATGCGGTCGCTCCTCACGTGGCCCGCCGACCATCCCGAACTCCTCGCGGCGGGGGCTGCCTCGCTGGCCCGTGCTGCCCTGCGCTCCCACGGTGCGGTGACCCTGCAGCGCATCGACGGGGAGCCCGCGCTCTCGGCCCGGGGGGACGTCGTCGACGCCCTCCTCGGGGCCGGATTCGCCCGCACGCCCTCCGGCCTCCGCCTGCGGCGCGACGGACGCCCTATCCTCGCTCCGTGAGGCTCACCGGCAGGACCGACTACGCCCTGCGCGCCGCCCTCGAACTCGCGGCCCACGGCGGCGGGCCGCTCACCACCGACGAGATCTCGCGCCTGCAGGGCATCCCGACGTCCTACCTGGGCGCCATCCTGGCCGAACTGCGCCGCGCGAGCATCGTGCGTGCGCGCCGCGGCCCCGAGGGCGGCTGGTTCCTCACCCGGGCTGCCGCGGAGATCTCGCTCGCCGACGTCATCCGCGCCGTCGGGGGCGCCCTCACCGACGTGGCCGGGACCCGGCCGGAGAACCTCCACTACAGCGGGCCCGCCGCCGGGCTGCAGCCGGTGATCGTCGCCCTGCGAGCCGCCGAGCGGCAGATTCTCGAGACCGTCTCCCTCGCCGACGTGGTCGCCCAGAAGCTGCCCACGCGGATCCGCCGACTGCTCGACGACCCGCACGCCTGGGAGTAGCCCTCGCCACGCCAACCGGGGCCGCTCCCGACCCGCCCTCGAGGCTCGTGGTATTGTCACCTGTGAAAGTCGTCTTTATGTAGATCATCGTCGGTGCGCACGGAGACACCCCGGGAGTTCACGCGTGACCAGCCTCATCCTCATCGCCCTGGCCGGGTTCGGCGCCTCCTTCATCGACGGGGCACTGGGCATGGGCTTCGGGGTGACGTCGACCACCCTCCTGCTCGCGGTCGGACTCTCCCCCGCCCTGGCCTCCGCCTCGGTCCACCTGGCGAAACTCGGCACCGCGGCCGCGTCCGGCGCAGCCCATCACCGCTTCGGCAATGTCGACTGGTCGGCCGTCAAGCGCGTGGGGATCCCGGGAGCGGTCGGGGCGTTCGTCGGGGCCACGGTGCTGTCGAACCTGTCGACCAAGGCGGCGCTGCCCTTCACCGGCACGCTGCTGTTCCTCCTCGGCGTCTACATCGTCATCCGATTCGTCCTCGGCCGCGCCCCCCGGCGCAAGCCCGGCACGCCGGGGCTTCGCCTCATGGTGCCCCTGGGGCTTGTCGGAGGTTTCGTCGACGCGACGGGCGGCGGCGGCTGGGGTCCGGTGACGACGCCCACCCTGCTCGCCGACGGACGGCTGTCGCCTGCGCGCGTGGTGGGCACGGTCAACACCGCCGAATTCATCGTGGCCCTCGCCGCGAGCCTGGGATTCCTCCTCGGGCTGGGCACCGCGGGCATCGACCTCGGGATCGTCCTCGCCCTGCTCCTGGGTGGGGTCATCGCCGCCCCGCTCGCGGCCTGGCTCGTGCGCTTCCTCAACGCGCGGATCCTCGGCGTCGTCGTCGGCTGCTTCATCCTGCTCCTCAACGCCCGGCTCATCCTCGGGGCGCTCGACGCGCCCCCCGCAGCCTGGTGGACCGCCTACGCCGTCCTCCTCACGGTGAGCGCCCTGGCGATCTCCTTCGTCGTCCGCATCGTGCGGCGCGACGCCGCTGCCGAGGGCCCGGCAGCACCCACCGGTCCGGAGCTGCACGACCAGAGGCGATAAGCGCCGTTCGGCACCACCTGCGATCGCTCGGTCGTCTCGGGGGCCTGACGTCGGTGCCGAGGATCCGGCGATCGCCCACTGGTGGGGTCCCCGGGCAGACACGGGTAGACAATCGGTGCATGCCTGAGGGCGACACCGTCTGGCTCGCCGCGCGTCGTCTCGGCACGGCCCTGTCGGGTCTCGCCCTCACGCGCTCGGACCTGCGCACCCCGGCCCTGGCCACCGCGGACCTCACCGGTCGCACGGTGCAGGAGGTCGCGTCCCGGGGGAAGCACATCCTCATCCGCCTCGAGGGCGGCCTCACGCTGCACACGCACTTCCGCATGGACGGCACGTGGCACGTGTACCGCCCCGGGAAGCCCTGGCGCGGTGGCCCCGACTGGCAGATACGCGCGATCCTCGCCAACGCGCAGTGGACCGCGGTGGGGTATCGGCTGCCGGTCATCGACCTCCTTCCTACCGACGAGGAGGACGCGGTCGTGGGGCACCTCGGTCCCGACCTGCTCGCCGAGGACTGGGACGAAGCGGAGGCTCGCCGTCGGCTGCTGCGCGAGCCTGACCGGCCCGCGGGCGAGGCGCTCCTCGACCAGCGCGTCGTGGCGGGCCTCGGTCTCATCTACGTGAGCGAGGTCCTCTTCCTCAGCGGGGTGGCGCCGCAGTCCCCCGTGTCCGGCATCCGCGATCCCGATGCGCTCCTGCGCCGATCGCGCCGACTGCTGTGGGCCAACCGGGAGCGGGGCGCGCAGGCCTCGACCGGCGATCTGCGCGGTCAGCACTACGTCTACGGGCGCGCGGGCCGGCCCTGCCGGCGCTGCGGAACGACGATCCGCTTCGGGCGCCAGGGGACGGGGATTCATGAGCGCGACGCCTACTGGTGCCCGGCCTGCCAGCCGGGATAAGGCCACGCCCGGAGGCGTCAGGCGGCGGCGGGAACCGCGCCGACGACGCGCAGGCCCTCGCGGTCGGCCACCGTGGCCGTGACGCCGGCGAGGACATCCGAGAGCGGAGCGCCGAGGGCGCCGCAGACGGCGTTGAGCATCTCCGAGGAGGCTTCCTTCTCCCCGCGCTCGATCTCGGAGAGGTAGCCCAGGGAGACCTTGGCGTCCGCGGACACCTGCCTCAGGGTGCGGCCCTGGTCGAGGCGGCGACGCCGGAGCTCGGCGCCGAGCGCCTCTCGCAGCAGAATCACCCCACCACGGTACCCCGAAGGAGCAGGGCTTGCGCGCTGCGCCACTCCCTGGACCCGCTCGGGCTCACGAGCCGCGGACGGCGGACGCGAGCGCGGCCAGGGCCTCGTCGACCACCGCGGCGCGTACCTCGGCACGATCACCGCCCAGGCGGACGTGGTGCACCTGGGTCCCCGAGGGCCCGGACACGGCGATGTAGGCGGTGCCGGCCGGCACATCCGCGACCTCCGTGCCCCCGGGGGCGGGATCCGGTCCGGCGGCTCCCGTCGTGGCCACGCCGTACGTCGCCCCGAGGACGCGACGCACTCCCGCGGCCATCTGTCGCGCCACGTCCGGGTCGACGGCCCCACGCCGGCGCAGCAGGTCCTCATCCACGCCCAGGAGTTCCGCCTTGAGGCGCGTCTCGTAGGCGACGACACCGCCGACCACCACTCTCGAGGCGCCGGGGACCGCCGTGAGCGCCGCCGTGACGGCGCCGCCGGTGAGGCTCTCGGCGAGGGCCACGGTCGCGCCCTCGCGGGCCAGGGCGTCGTAGGCGGCCTCCGCGGATGCCGTCGGTCCCTGCGCGGTCATGATGACGCACCCGCCCTGCGCAGCCGCCAGGCGCGCACCGCGTAGTCGACGCCGGTGACGAGGGTGAGGACGACCGCGACCGCCATGGCGATGATCCGTACGGTCTCGAACCCGGGGGGCAGGGGCGCGAGGTACAGCGAGATGGCGATGATCTGCGCGACCGTCTTCGCCTTGCCCCCGCGCGAGGCCGGGATCACTCCATGGCGAATCACCCAGAACCTCAGCGCCGTGACGGCGATCTCCCGCGCCAGGATCACGATCGTGACCCACCAGGGCAGATCGCCGAGCCACGACAGCCCGATGAGAGCGACGCCGGTGATCGCCTTGTCCGCGATCGGGTCGGCGATCTTGCCGACGTTGGTCACGGTCCCGCTGCGCCGGGCGAGCTCGCCGTCGACCAGGTCGGTGAGCGCGGCCACGACGAACACGATCGTCGCCCAGGCTCGCGTGACCGGGTCGTTGCCGTCCCCGGAGAAGAGCAGGACGGCGAGCACGGGGACGAGGAGCAGCCGCACCAGCGTGAGCAGGTTGGGCCAGGTCAGCCAGGACCGCGTGCCGATCGCGTCGCCGGCGTGATCGAGAGGCGGACCCGCCCTCACTCCGGAACCGCCACGAGATCGGGCCCCTCGGTCTCGACGACCCGGGCGATCACCAGGTCCCCCGCGCGCAGGCCGGCGGGCGCCGGAGTCAGGGTCGTGTCGGTGTCCTCGGGCCCCTGGTGCTCCGCGCGTCCGGTCGCCGTCGGGCCCGGCTCCTCGACGAGAACCGCAACCTGGGCGCCCGTCCGCTCCTCCGCGCGCTGGACCACCGCATCATCGGCCAGGGAGGTCACGTGCGCCACGCGGGCGGCGATCTCGGCCTCGTCCAACTGGCCGGGGAGGCCGGCGGCCTCGGTGCCGTCCTCCGCGGAGTAGCCGAAGACGCCGATCCCGTCGAGACGCGCTTCGGCGAGGAAGGACACGAGCTCCTCGACGTCGGCCTCGGTCTCACCGGGGAAGCCCACGATCACGTTGCTGCGCACGCCGGCATCCGGCGCCGCGGCCCGGACGGAGTCCAGGAGGGCCAGGAAGTCCGCGGTGCCCCCGAATCTGCGCATGCGTCGCAGGACCGCAGCGCTCGCATGCTGGAACGACAGGTCGAAGTACGACGCCACCCCCTCGGTCTCCGCGATGGCGCGCACCAGGGACGGACGCATCTCAGCGGGCTGCAGGTAGCTCACGCGCACGCGCGCGATGCCGGGGACGACCGCGATCTGCGGGAGGAGACCCTCCAGCAGCCGCAGGTCGCCGAGGTCCTTGCCGTACGAGGTGGAGTTCTCACTCACGAGGACGATCTCGCGGGCTCCGTCCTGTCCGAGCTGGGCGACCTCGGCGAGGATGTCCTCGGGCGGGCGGGACACGAACGATCCACGGAACCGCGGGATCGCGCAGAAGGAGCACCGGCGGTCGCACCCCGAGGCCAGTTTCACGGGCATGGACGGCCCCGTGACGTCTCGCCGCGGGGCGCCGGTCCCGTGGCCCGGCGTCGTCACGGCGGCCGCGGGCCGCTCGACGGGGCTCAGCGGCAGGAGGCGACGGCGATCGCGGGGCTCGTGCGACGGGAGCGACTCTCCGGCCATGACGCGGCGCAGCCGGTCGGCGATATCGGGGTAGTCGTCGAAGCCGAGTACGGCGGCCGCCTCCGGCAGGGACTCCGCGAGTTCCCCGCCGTACCTCTCCGCGAGGCATCCCGCCACGACGACCGGGGCGGTGCCGTCGGCGAGATCGAGGACCGTGTCGATGGAGTCCTTCTTGGCGGCGGCGATGAAGCCGCAGGTGTTGACGAGGACGACGTCCGCCTCGCCGTCCTCAGCCACCTCGAAGCCGTCCGCGCGCAGGCGCGCCTGGAGCTCCGCGCTGTCGACTTCATTGCGGGCGCAGCCCAGCGTGACGAGGGCAACGCGACCGGTGGGCATGACCTCAGGGTAGGCGGCCGGGGACGTTCAGGCCCCACCGCGCAGGATGATGAGGAACCCGGGGAGATCGTCGGGCTTGAGCAGCACCTCCCGGGCCTTGGAGCCCTCGCTGGGTCCCACGACGCCCCGTGACTCGAGCAGGTCCATGAGGCGCCCGGCCTTGGCGAAGCCGACGCGAAGCTTGCGTTGCAGCATCGAGGTCGACCCGAACTGGGTCGAGACGACGAGTTCGGCCGCCTGGCACAGCAGATCCAGGTCGTCGCCGATCTCCTCGTCGACGGCCTTCGCCGGGCCCGCCGGGGCCGTGACATCGTCGCGGTAGGTCGGCTCGCGCTGCTCGCGCGCGAAGCGAACGACGTTGCGGATCTCCGTCTCGGAGACGTACGCGCCCTGGATGCGCGTGGCCTTGGCCGCTCCCATGGGCAGGAAGAGCGCATCGCCCTGACCCACGAGCTTCTCCGCCCCCGGCTGGTCGAGGATGACGCGACTGTCGGCGAGGGAGGACGTGGCGAACGCGAGGCGGCTCGGCACGTTCGCCTTGATGAGACCCGTGACGACGTCGACGCTGGGACGCTGCGTGGCGAGGACGAGGTGGATGCCGGCCGCGCGCGCGAGCTGGGTGATGCGCACGATGGCGTCCTCGACGTCGCGGGGGGCGACCATCATGAGGTCCGCGAGCTCGTCGACGACCACGAGGAGATAGGGATAGGGACGCAGGACTCGCTCGCTGCCCAGCGGCGCAGTGAGCCGACCCGACTGCACTGCCTTGTTGAAGTCGTCGATGTGCCGGAAGCCGAAGTGGGCGAGGTCGTCGTAGCGCGTGTCCATCTCCTTGACGACCCACTGCAGGGCGTCCGCGGCCTTCTTGGGATGGGTGATGATCGGCGTGATGAGGTGCGGGATGCCCTCGTAGGCCGTGAGCTCGACGCGCTTGGGGTCGACGAGGATCAGCCGAACCTCCTCCGGCGAGGAGCGCATGAGGATCGACGTGATGAGCGCGTTGATGCAGCTGGACTTGCCGGCACCGGTCGCCCCCGCGACGAGCAGATGCGGCATCTTCGCGAGGTTCGCGACGACGTAGCCGCCCTCGACGTCCTTGCCGAGCGCGACGAGGAGCGGGTGCTGATCGTCCACCGCCTCCGAGGAGCGCAGGACATCCCCGAGCGCCACGATGTCCCGGTCGACGTTGGGGATCTCGATTCCGATGGCGGACTTGCCCGGGATCGGGCTGAGGATGCGGACCTCAGGACTGGCGACGGCGTAGGCGATGTTGCGGCTGAGCGCGGTGACCCGCTCGACCTTGACGCTGGGCCCGAGTTCGATCTCGTACCGCGTGACGGTGGGCCCGCGCGTGAACCCCGTGACGCGGGCATCGATGGCGAATTGATCCAGGACCTCGGTGAGCGCGGCCACAACGCTGTCGTTGGCTTTGGTGCGGCTGCGCGCGCGGGCACCGGCCTTGAGCATCTCCGGAGACGGCAGGACGTACGGGCGTGCGGGCTCCAGCGCCAACTGCTCCATGGCGGCGGCGTCACCGGCTTCGACGGTCTGCGAGTCCTCGCCCGCGGGGGCGGCGTTCGCTCGCGCAGGCGCTTCGACGTCCTCCCCGACCGCGGCCGAGACGACCCGCCACTCGGACTCGGGATCGGGAAGGTGGGGAGTCGAGTCTCCCCACCCCGCGGCACCGTGGTCGGAATAGGCGTCGCCGTCGGCCTCGTCGTGGTACGCCTCGCCGTCGTCGTACTCGTCGTGGTACGCCTCGTCGTCGGCATCGTCGTACTCGTCGTGGTGGGCATCCTCGACATCGTCGGGATCATCCGCGGACTCGTCGCGGCCGGTGCCCGGGCGCAGCAGCGGCGCGAGCACGGTCCCGATCGCTCGCGGTATGGCCATGAGCGGGGTGCCGGAGACGACGAGGAGGCCGAAGACCGCAAGGAGGCCGAGCAGCACAGCCGTGACCGCAGGACCCACCGCGGACGCCACCGGCGCGGTGATCACCCATCCGGTGATGCCGGCCCCGGCAGCGAGCGCGTCGAGGCCGTCCGTGGGCGAGGGGAGGCCGCGGCTGAGGTGCCACAGGCCCGCGGCCGCGAGCAGGAGGGCCAGCCCGCCCACGAGCAGGCGGCCGTTGGTGACATGGTCCTCCGGATGCCGCAGCGTCCGCCACGCCAGCGCCAGGAGGATGACGGGGACGAGAAGGTCAAGGGCGCCGACGAAGTATGCCGACACCGTGCCCAGGCCGATGACGAACCAGCCATCGAGCCCGAACCACACCGCCGCGGCGCTGACGATGGCGAGCGCGATGAAGAGCAGCCCCAGCCCGTCGCGGCGATGCTGCGGGTCGAGTTCGCGGGCGTCCGTGCCGACCCGGCGGGCAGCCCGCCCGACTCCTGCAGCGACGGCGAGCCACGCGGCCATGACCGCCCGGCCGCATGCCCGCAGCATCCGGATGAGCGGACCCGGGCCCGATCGGGACGACTGGGGCCGGGCCGCCCCCTTCCGGGGCGCCGTGGACCGGGAGGACGTGGACCGGGAGGACGTGGACCGGGACGCGCTGGACCGAGACCCACCCGTCCGAGCCGGGGCAGACGCACCCTTGGACGAGGCGCGCGAGGACGACGCGCGTCCGGACGAGCCGGACCGGGATGTCGTGCCGCGCGTGGGCACGGTGGATCGACCCGCCATGGGACGAGGTTACCCGCGAGTCACAGGGATCCCGCTCGTCACACGCGCCTCGCGTGTCGCGTGTCTGTCAGGCTTCGACGACGACCGGCAGGATCATCGGCCGGCGCCGATGGGTCTGGGACACCCAGCGGCCCACCACCCGGCGCACCCGCTGCTGGAGCTGATGCGGGTCGACCACCCCCGCGGCCAGCGCCTCTTCCACCTCCCGGCGCACGTTGTCGCGCACCGGCTTGAGGACGTCGGGGTCCTCGTGGAAGCCCCGGGTCTCGATCTCCGGACCCGCCACGACCTTGCCCTCGACGATGTCGACGGCGACGAAGATCGAGATGAATCCCTCCTCGCCCAGCACCCGTCGGTCGGTGAGGGCCACCTCGCTGATGTCCCCCACCCCCGCCCCGTCGACGTACACGTACCCGACGGGTACCGAGCCGACGATCGAGGCCACGCCGTCCACGAGGTCGACCACCACGCCGTCCTCCGCGAGCACGATGCGATCCTCGGGGACCCCGGTCTGGCGGGCGAGCGCGGCATTCGCGCGCAGGTGACGCCACTCGCCGTGCACGGGCATGACATTGCGCGGGCGGACGATGTTGTAGACGTAGAGCAACTCCCCCGCGGACGCATGCCCGGACACGTGGACCAGGGCGTTGCCGCGGTGGATGACCTTGGCGCCTGTCCGGGTGAGTCCGTTGATCACCCGGTTGACGGCGTTCTCGTTGCCCGGGATCAGCGAGGACGCGAGGATGATGGTGTCGTCGGGCCCGACCTTGATCGCGTGGTCGCTGTTGGCGATGCGCGACAGGACCGCCATCGGCTCCCCCTGCGAGCCCGTGCAGACGAGCACGGCGCGGTCGTCGGGCAGCTCGGACAGCTCGTCCATGGAGACGAGTACGCCCTCGGGGACGCGGAGGTAGCCGAGGTCCCGCGCGACGCCCATGGTGCGCACCATCGAACGACCGACGAACGCGACCTTCCGCCCATGGGCGACCGCAGCGTCGATGACCTGCTGGACGCGGTGGATGTGGGAGGCGAACGACGCCACGATCACGCGGCCGCGCGAGCGAGCGAACACCGAGTCGAGCACCGGACCGATCTCGCGCTCGCTCGGGATGAACCCGGGCACCTCGGCATTGGTCGAGTCGACGAGGAAGAGGTCGACGCCTTCGTCACCGAGACGCGCGAAGGAATTGAGGTCGGTGATCCGCGCATCGAGCGGGAGTTGGTCCATCTTGAAGTCCCCGGTGTGGAGGACCAGGCCCGCCGGGGTGCGAATGGCCACGGCCAGCGCGTCAGGGATCGAGTGGTTGACGGCGACGAACTCCAGGTCGAACGGACCGAGACGCTCGCGTGAGCCCGCGGCGACCTCGAGCGTGATCGGCGTGATGCGGTGCTCGCGCAACTTGGCCTCGACCAGCGCCAGCGTCAGCCGCGAGCCCAGCAGGGGCAGGTCGGGCCGCAGCCGCAGCAGGAAGGGAAGCCCGCCGATGTGATCCTCGTGACCGTGGGTGAGGACGACGGCCTCGATCTCGTCCATGCGGTCCTCGAGCGAGGCGAAGTCGGGAAGGATGAGATCCACGCCGGGCTGGGATTCCTCGGGGAACAGCACACCGCAGTCGACGATGAGAAGTCGGCCGCCGAACTCCAGCACGGTCATATTGCGGCCGATCTCGCCGAGGCCGCCCAGGGCGACGACGCGCAGGCCTCCCTCGGGAAGGGGCCCGGGTGCGGGCAGGTCCGGATGCGGATGGCTCACGCGGCAGCAACCTCGAGCGGGACCGCGCCGGCCTCGAGATCGGCGCGCAGCACGCGCAGCTGATCCTGGGTCGCCGGGACGAGGGGGGAGCGCACGCCGCCGGCGGGCAGGCCCTGGAGCCCGAGCGCGGCCTTGGTGAGGATCACTCCCTGCGTCCGGAAGATCCCGGAGTAGACGGGCAGCAGCGCGCGGTTCACCGCGATCGCCTCGCACACGTCACCCGCGTGGAAGGCCTCGGCCATGCGCCGGATGCGGTCGGCGACGAGGTGGCCCACGACGGAGATGAAACCGTTGGCCCCCACCGAGAGCAGGGGGAGATTGAGGATGTCGTCCCCGGAGTACCAGCCCAGGTCGCTGCGGGCCATGGCCCACTGGGCCGCCTCGAGATCGCCCTTCGCGTCCTTGTTGGCGACGATGCGCGGGTGCTCCGCGAGTCGGACGAGGGTCTCGACCTCGATGGCGACCCCGGTGCGCTTGGGGATGTCGTAGAGGACCACCGGAAGCCCCGTCGCGTCGGCCACCGCGCGGAAGTGCGCGATGAGTCCCTCCTGCGGCGGGCGGTTGTAGTAGGGCGAGACCACGAGCAGGCCATCGGCCCCCGCCGCCTCCGCCTCCCGGGCGAGGTGGCATGAGTGCGCGGTGTCGTAGGTGCCGACGCCCGCGATGACGCGGGCGCGATCGCCGACGGCCTCTCTGACGGCCCGGATGACCGCCTGCTTCTCCTCGTCGGTCGTCGTGGGCGACTCCCCGGTGGTGCCGTTGACCACGAGCCCGTCGTTGCCGAGGCGATCGACGAGGTGCTCCGCGAGCCGCTGCGCCCCGCCCAGGTCAACGCTGCCGTCGGGGGCGAACGGGGTCACCATCGCGGTGAGCATGACCCCGACGGGCCCGGTGGGAGGAACCGGCATGGACGCAGGCTATCGCCCCGGGCCGGTCGGGCCCGTCATCCCCGTCATGGCGCCACGCGTCCGTGCGAGACGAAGGCCGAGTGGGTGATCGGCATGAGCGCCGCCCACTCCGCCTCCATGAGATCCGCCACCATCTCGATCTCGCGCTGCGGGAAGGAAGGGAAGTGACTCTCGGGATGCTTGGTGCGCAAAGACAGGAAGTTCATGAGAGCCCGCGAGTTCATCGTGACGTACATGGAGGAGTACGTCGCCACCGGAAGGACGCCCCGCGCGACCTCGCGCGCCACGCCTGCCTCGAGCATGGCCCGGTACGCGGCGTACGAGGCGCGGCACGCCGCCTCGGTCTCCGCCACGACGGTGCGGTACTGCTCCGTCGTCCCCTCGACGAACTCATAGGCTCCCGGCTTGCCCTGCTGCACCAGCGGGCGCTCGGGGGCCGGGACGTAGAACACCGGGCGCAACTCCCGGTAGCGCCCGCTCTCCTCGTTGTACGACGCGATGCGATGCCGCATGAACTCCCGGAACACGAAGATCGGCGCCGACACGAAGAAGGTCATCGAGGTGTGCTCGAACGGCGTGCCGTGCCGGTCGCGCATGAGGTAGTTGATGAGACCGAGGGCCTTCTCGGGGTCGGCGTCGACGTCCTCGAGCGAGGACTCGCCCTTGGTGGAGACCCGCGCCGCCCAGATCACGTCGGAGTCCTGCGCTGCTGCCTTGACGAGCTCGACCGTCACGTCGCTGCGGAACTCGACGTCCCCGTCTGCCGGCACCTGATCCTCCTCATCGGCCCCGCCGCCCGGTGGGTCTGCCGTCGGCTTGCCGTCACCCTCGACTTGCCTCTCGGACCCTACTCAGCCGGGACCCCGGGAGGATGGTAGGCAGGGGGCATGTCGCCCACGGGTCCCGATGCTGTCCGGCTTGCGCGCACCTCCGACGTGGACGACATCGCCCGCGTCCAGGTGAGGTCGTGGCGCGCGTCGTACGCGACCGTGCTGCCGCCGGAGATCGTCGAGGGATTCGATGAGGCCGACATCGCGCTGGAGTGGGGGCGTGCGCTGCTGCGCCCGGGACCTGATCGGCTCCTGGTCGCGACGGATGGCTCCGGCGCCGTGGTGGGAGCCGCCTCCGTGGGCCCGTCGCAGGACCCCGACGTCGTCGCCGACCCGGGGAGCGCCCCCGGCGAGATCGGGGTCCTCGTCGTCGAGCCGGAGGCGTGGCGCCGCGGCCATGGGTCGCGGCTGCTCGCGGCGTGCGTGGATCTGCTCCTCCAGGCGGGGCACGTCGAGGCCGTCATCTGGGTGCCGCTCGCCGACGAGCCGCGGCGGGCCTTCCTGCAGTCCGCCGGGTGGGGGCCCGACGGGGCCTACCGGGACCTGCAGGTCGGCGATGACGCCACGATGCGCGAGGTGCGACTGGCCACCGTCATCGCGGACCCTCCGGAGGAAGCAGCACCCCAGGATTCATGATCCCGTCGGGATCCAGGCGCGCCTTGACCGCCGCGATCACGTCGACGCCGAGGGCGCCGATCTCCGCGGGCAGCCACGCGGCGTGGTCGCGCCCCACGGCGTGATGGTGCGTGATCGTCGCCCCGCCCGCCACGATCGCGTCCGACACGGCGTGCTTGGCTGTGCGCCACTGCCCCACCGGATCCTCGCGGTCGGCCGCACAGATCACCGTGGTGTAGAGCGACGCGCCGGTCTCGTAGACATGCGACACATGGGACATGACGTACGGACCCGGCCTGGGACCCAGGGAGTCGCGCAGGGAGCCCGTCACGCTGGCGTGGAGTGACGCCAGCCCGCTCCAGTCCGACGCGGTCTCCACCGTCTCGACGAGGTACCCCAGGTCGAGAAGCGTGTCGCGGAGGAAGGGTCCGTGAAAGCGGCCCGATCGCCACGACTCCCCGACACGGCGGCCGAGCGACACAGCGCCGTGTCGCTTCAAGGCCCGCCAGCTCGCGGCGCGCCGGTCGCGCACCTGATCGCGGTCGGTGCCCTCCCAGCCGAGGATCGCCAGCGCCCCTCCCGCGACGCCGCGCGCCTCGAGATACCGCGAGAACGCCGCCCCCGTCACGCCCCGCGGACCGGACATCGCCAGCGTCACGGCCGTCTCGCGCTCGTCGGATAGCCGCATGACGTCGGCCGTGGCGCGGCCCTGCGCGAGCGCGCGGAACGCCTCGCAGCCGGCCGTGAAGTCAGGGAACATGACGCCCTCGTAGCGCTTGGTCGTGGGCAGTCGGCGCACGCGAAGGGTGATCTCGGTGATGATCCCCAGCGCCCCCTCGCTGCCCACGAGGAGACCGCGCAGATCGGGGCCTGCCGCGCTCGCGGGCCCACGGCCGAGGGTGAGGGTGCCCTCGGGCGTCGCGACGCGGAGTGCCTCCACCATGTCTTCGACGCGCCCGTAGCCCGTGGACGCCTGGCCCGAGGACCGCGTGGCGACGTAGCCGCCGATGCTCGCGCGCTGCCACGACTGCGGCAGGTGACCTAGCGTGAGCCCGCGGGCCGACAGCAGGGGCTCCAGGCGCGGACCGGTGATGCCCGCCTGCACGGTCGCGCGGCAGGACACCGCGTCCACCGAGACGAGTCGCGACAGGAGATCCATCCCGACCGCGATGCGGCGGCCCTGCGCCGCCAGCCCGCCGACCACGGAGGTGCCACCGCCGAACGGCACCACCGGCAGGCGCAGCCGCCGGCAGGCCGCGAGGACGCGCACGACCTCGTCGTGATCCCGCGGGAGCACCACCGCATCCGGCACGTCCCAGGAGGACGAGGGGGAAGCGTCGTCCACCCCCGCGACGAGCTTCCCGTCACGGCGGGCGGCGTAGTCGGCGTACGAGGCTCCCCCGGTCCAGGCGATCCGGCTCGCAACATCGGCGCGCACACCATCGTCACCCACGATGCCGCGCAGCTCGGCGATCTCGTCGGGCGAGAGGGCCGTGTCGCGGATCGTCCACTCCGCCGGGCCCGCCGCGGGCCAGGGATCCGCGGGGCCGACGTGCTCGCGCAGGAACGCCCGAGCAGCCTCGCCGAGGTCGGCCGGATGGTCGCCCCAGCGCGCCACGAGCTCGGGGGCGTCCCCACGGGAGGGCGATCCTGGTCGCCAGGCGGGACGGCCTGGCCGGCTCGTCGGCGACCTCACGCGGCCCAGTCTGGCACGGCGCCTCGCGGGCCCATGGGAGGCTCTTGGCGTGCCCATCACCGATCCGCGGACCGCGCCGGCGTACGACCTGACGCGCACCCGCCGCCAGCGCGAGCGCGACGCGCTCGCCGCGGGCGCTCCCGTGGACGTACTCGTCATCGGGGGTGGCATCACGGGAGCCGGCGTCGCACTCGACGCCGCCACGCGGGGGCTGAGCGTGGCGCTGGTGGAGGCGCACGACCTCGCGTTCGGCACCTCACGCTGGTCGAGCAAGCTCGTGCACGGCGGGCTTCGCTATCTCGCCCACGGCGACCTCGCCGTCGCCTGGGAGAGCGCCCTGGAGCGCCGCTACCTCATGGCGGCGGTCGCCCCGCACCTCATCCGCGCCCTCCCCCACGTGATCCCCGCCTTCGACGACACTCCCACGTCCGAACGCACCCTCGTGCGGGCCGGGCTCGGGGCGGCGGATGCGCTGCGCGTCGCCGCGCGCACGCCCCCCGGCCTGCTCGGCCGGTCGCGCACGCTCACCGCCCAGCGGGTGTCGGAGCTCATCCCCGGCGTCGACCGATCACGCCTCAAGGGCGGGTCACTGCACTGGGACGGGCAACTGGTGGACGATGCGCGACTCGTCATCGCGGTCGCGCGCACCGCCGCGCGGCACGGCGCGAGCATCCTCACGCGGATGCGCGCGGAGGAGATCAGCGGTTCCGGAGCGAGGATCCGCGACGTACTCGACGGCGGGGAGTTCGACGTCCGAGCCCGGACGGTGATCCTCGCCACCGGCGTCTGGACCGCGGAGCTCGATCCGGCGACCTCGCTCACGGCGTCGCGCGGCAGCCACGCCCTGCTGCGCCCGGAGTCGCTCGGCCACCCGCGCGCCGCGCTCACGGTGGCCGTCCCCGGCGAGCGCGGCCGCTACGCCTTCGCACTGCCCACGCTCGGGGGTCCGGTCATCGCCGGCATCACGGACATCCCCCAGTCGGGCGCGATCCCCGACGTCCCCGCTCCCGACGCAGAGGAGATCGACGGGATCCTCGCCTGGCTCTCGGCCGCGCTGGTTCGCCCGCTCTCCCACGCCGACGTACTCGGCACCTACGCGGGCCTGCGCCCCCTCGTCGTCCCATCCCCGGGGAACGGCGCCGCGGACGCCGATGCCCCCGAGCGCACCGATGACATCTCCCGGCGCCACCGCGTGGCCCGGCGCGATGACGGTGTGGTCACCATTGCGGGCGGCAAGCTCACGACGTACCGCCGCATGGCGCAGGACGCCGTCGACCTCGCGGCGGCCTCGGGCGGCCTCCCGGCAGGGGCGTGCCGCACGCGCACGATGGGAGTCGTGGGTGCCCAGCCGTACCGCACGCCCCCGCCGCACGGGGTGCCGATGTCCCTGGTGCGCAGGTACGGCGCGGAGGCGCCGCGCGTGGCCGCGCGAGCCCTGGAGGACCCCGCGCTCCTGGAGCCGCTGTGCGCCGACACCGCGCGCGGCCTGCCCCTGCGGGGCGTCGACGTCGTCCACGCCGTGATGGCGGAAGGGGCGCTCACCGTCGACGACATCCTCGAGCGCCGGACGCGCCTGTCGCTGATCCCCGAGGACGCCGATGCCGCGCGCACGCGCGTGGCGGAGCTCGCGCACTCCCTGGACCCGGCGATCGACTGACCATGGCGACGTTCGAGGAGACGCGCGGGGGCATCCTGCGCGACGCGCTCGGCATCGGGCTCGGCACCGGCGCCTACGCCCTGTCCTTCGGGGCGCTGGCCGTGGCATCCGGACTGAGCGTCCTGCAGACCCAGGCCCTGTCCGTCCTCATGTTCACCGGCGCATCGCAGTTCGCGATGATCGGTGTCCTCGCGACGGGCGGCGGAGCCGTCGTCGCCGTCGCGACCGCCGCGCTCATCGGCACGCGCAATTCCTTCTATGCGCTCCACATGTCCCCGCTGCTGGGCATGCGCGGCTGGCGCCGCCTGCCCGCGGCGCAGCTCACCATCGACGAGTCCACCGGAATGGCACTGGCCCACGAGGAAGCCGGACCGCGGTCGACCCGCCTCGCCTTCTGGGCAACCGGGCTGTCCATCTACGTCCTGTGGAACCTCGGCACCCTCATCGGCGCCGTCGGAGCGGGCCTGCTCGACGACCCGGCGATCTACGGACTCGATGCGGCGGCGCCCGCGGCCTTCCTCGCGCTGCTGTGGCCGCGGCTCGGGACGTGGCCCATGCGCCTGGCGGCGGGCAGCGCGCTCGTCGTCGCCGTGATCGCCACCCCCCTGCTCCGCCCGGGCATCCCCGTCCTCGTCGCCGGCGCCGTCGGCGTCGCCGTGGGCCTGGCCACGGGCGCGGGATCGTCGCCCGACGAGAGCGGCTCGACTGCCGCGACCGGGGATCGCTCCCCGGAGGCGACGCCGTGATCTGGGCGACCGTCCTCGCCGGCTCCGCGGCGTGCTACCTGCTCAAAATCGCCGGGTACGTCGTCCCCGAACGCTGGCTGGAGATTCCCGCCGTGCGCCGCGCCACAGCGCTCATCCCCGTCGCGCTGCTGGCGGCTCTCGTCGGAATCTGGACGTTCACGTCACAGTCGGAGGTCACCGTGGACGCGCGCATCCTCGGCCTCGCCACGGCGGTCGTCGCGCTGCTGCTGCGCGCGCCCTTCCTTGTCGTCATCGTGTCGGCGGCCGTCGTCACGGCCCTGGCCCGGGCTCTGGGCTGGCTCCCGTGAACGCCTCGCCCGGGTCGGGGGGCGCCGAGCACCGGCCCCTCCTGGGGTTCCTATCGCCACCCCGGGACCCCGGGCCCCTCGATGACCGCGCTCGCCAGGACCGGTGGGTGCGGGTCACCGCGCGAGGTCCCTGGCGCCTCCTCCTGCTCATCCCGCTCACCCTCGCGTGGATCAGCGTCGCCGCCCCCGCCCTCGTGGCGCTCACGGCCGTGCGCTCGCTGGCGTCCCTCGCGCTCGTCGTCCTCGTCCTGCTCGCCGTCGGGCTCCCCGTCACGGCCGTGCTCGTGCGCGCATGGGTCGCGGGCACCTTCGTGTGCGACGGCGGCGTGAAGGTGTCCACCGTCCTGCGCACGACCGCGATCCCCTGGGATGCCGTCACCGGCGTGCGCGTCGATACCGACCGCGTCCCCTGGTGCGGGACGCCCCTGCCGATCGCCGGCGAGCGCGTTGTCCTCGAGACCGCCGAGGGACCGATCCCCACCACGATCACCTCGTCGTCGCCGGATCTGTGGCTGCGCCCCCAGGCGTGGTCCGCGGCCCGGGACCGGGTGCGGCTGTGGTGGCGGGAGTCGCGCGCGGACGCCTAGGAATCCCCCGCGCGCAGCCTGATGGCCTCGCGCATGGCGGCACGCGCGCGCGTGCGATCCCGCGCCGCGTCGTACGCCAGGCCCAGCCGGTACCACGACCGCCAATCGCCGGGGTGCGCGTCGACGCGGGCCTTCTCCCGCTCGAAGAACCTCTGCGCGTCCTCGGTCGTCACCCGGCCGGACGGGGTGCGCGCGAAGTCGTCCACGGGCAGGTCGCCGTCCGCCTCCAGCTCCCGGCCCATGCTCTCCATCTCGCGCCCGAAGCGAATCTCGCGCCAGACAAGCCACGCCCCGATGACAGGCAGGACGATGACGGCGATCCCGAGCACGACGCTGCTCGGGCCACCGGAGGCCACGAACGTCGCACCGCGCCACGCCGCGAGCACGAGGTATGCCGACACCGCGACGACGAGGAGCACGACCCAGGCGCGCGGATCGCGCCACGGCGGTCGACGCTCGGGCACGCCCGCGGGCCGGGTCACGACAGGTCGTCGAGCAGGTGCTCCAGCCCGACGGTGAGCCCTGGCCTCCCCTGGACCCGGCGCACCGCGAGAAGGACGCCCGGCATGAACGAGGAGCGATCCAGGGAGTCGTGCCGCAACGTGAGCACCTCCCCCGGGTTGCCGAGGAGGACCTCTTCGTGGGCCACGAGCCCGCGCAGGCGCACGGAGTGGACGGGCACGCCCTCCACACCCGCGCCCCGGGCTCCGTCCAGCGCCTGGGTCGTGGCATCGGGAGCGCTCGGCATCCCCTGTCGCGCACCGGCGATTGCGCGCGCCGTGTGAAGCGCCGTGCCGGACGGGGCGTCGACCTTGTCGGGATGGTGGAGCTCGATGACCTCGACCGACTCGAAGTACGGCGCCGCCATCCGGGCGAAGCGCATGAGAAGGACGGCCCCGAGCCCGAAGTTGGGGGCCACGACGACGCCGACGCCCGGTGCGGCCTCCAACCACGCGCGGACCTGATCGAGGCGCTCCTCCGTCAGA
>CAIVWG010000014.1 GCA_903909555.1 uncultured bacterium
CCATGAGCACCTTGGTGGTGGCGAGGAAGGGCAGGTAGCGCTCGAGTTCGCGGTCGATGACCGCGGGGAAGGCCCCGAAATCGTCGAGCACCGTGAGGAAGGTCTCGAAGAGGCCGTCGATGGCGAAGAAGGAGTCGGGCATGGCGACGCGGCGTACGACCGAGCAGGAGACATCGCCCTCGTTCCACTGATCTCCCGCGAGTTCGCCCACCATGCTCGCGTAGCCCCGCAGGATGACCGCGAGGCCGTTGATGCGCTCGCTGGAGCGCGTATTCATCTTGTGCGGCATAGCGCTGGAGCCGACCTGCCCCGGTCGGAAGCCTTCGGTCACGAGTTCGTGCCCGGCCATGAGGCGGATCGTCGTCGCGGCATTGCTCGGCGCGGATGCCACCTGCACCAGCGTCGTCACGACGTCGTAGTCGAGCGAGCGCGGGTAGACCTGCCCGACGCTGTCGAGCACGCGCGCGAATCCGAGGTGGGTGGCGACCGAGCGCTCCAGCTCCACGAGCCCGGCGGCGTTGCCGTCGAGAAGGTCGAGCATGTCCTGCGCGGTGCCGACCGGGCCCTTGATTCCGCGCAGCGGATAGCGCTCGAGGAGATCGGTGAGGCGGTCATAGGCGATGAGGAGCTCGTCGGCCCAGGTGGCGAAGCGCTTCCCCAGCGTCGTGGTCTGGGCGGCGACGTTGTGGGAGCGCCCGGCGATCGCCGTATCGGCGTACTGGACCGCCAGTGACGCCAGGCGCGCGAGCGCAGCGACCACCTTGTCGCGCGTGAGCAGGAGAGAATCGCGGATCAGGAGCTGCTCGACGTTGTCGGTGAGGTCCCTGCTGGTCATGCCCTTGTGGATGTGCTCGTGGCCCGCAAGCGCGTTGAACTCCTCGATCCGGGCCTTGACGTCATGACGCAGGACTCGGTCGCGGGCGGCGATGGAGGCGAGATCGACGTCCATGACGACCCGCTCGTAGTCCTCGATGACGCCCTCGGGCACGTCGACCCCAAGGTCGCGCTGCGCGGACAGGACCGCCAGCCACAGTCGGCGCTCGAGGAGGATGCGGTGCTCCGGCGCCCAGATCGCCGCCATCGCCGCCGAGGCGTATCGCCCGGCCAGGACGTTGGGCACCGTCACCCCCCCATCCTCCCACTTCCCTCGTTTGAGTTCCGTGAATGGTTGCTAACTCGGGAGTTGGCAACCATTCACGGAACTCAAAGGGATGCGGGCTGGGCGATGTCGGAGCGGTGGTGGGATCCCGGCAGCCGAATGAGGTCGACCCCCGCATACGCGCGCCCGCGGGCCTCCGTCAGCGTGGCACCCCTCCCGACCACGGAGAGCACCCGCCCTCCGCTGGCGACGATGTCCTCCCCCTCGGTCCGCGTGCCGGCATGGAGCACATCGACGCCGTCGAGCGCGTCCGCATCCGCGAGCCCCGTGATGAGGCCCCCGGACACGGGCGCCTCGGGGTACCCCTCCGCGGCGACCACCACGCACACCGCGGCACCGTCGGACCACACCGGTGGCGGGACTTCCGCGAGCGTCCCCGTGGCAGCGCCGAGCAGCAACTCGATGAGCGGCGACTCCAGGCGCGCGAGCACCACCTGGGTCTCCGGATCGCCGAAGCGCGCGTTGAACTCCACCACGCGCAGTCCCCGCGACGTCAGCGCCAGCCCCGCGTACAGGAGGCCGCTGAACGGCGTCCCCCGGCGACGCATCTCGTCGACCGTCGGCTGCAGCACGGTGCGCATCGTCTCCGCGACGAGGTCCGCGGGCGCCCAGGG
>CAIVWG010000015.1 GCA_903909555.1 uncultured bacterium
CCGGGCACGCGGAATCTCAGACCGGGCTGGTCAGGCCAACGATCGAAGCGTCGGGTGCCTTCCGCTGGTCGCGAGTGACCAGCCGAAAGATCTACATCTACTTCATCGCCGACGAGGTCAGGTCCAACCGCATCGTGATTCGGCCGGAGATGTAGCGTCCGAGATGCCTACATGCGTCATTCTCGTCGGGCCGCCCCGCTCCGGGGCTGGGCTGCTGCAAGCCCTGTGGCTGACCGACGCAGCATGGTCCCGTTCGGGGTTGTCGGGCAACGACCCGCTCGAGGAGCTGCTGGATTCCGTTGCCGACTCCGCGCGCGAGTCAGGGGACTGGTCGCATCGCATCGGGGAAGGCGGCGGCGACGTAAGTGAGGCGTTGCGCACTGCCGCCGAATCCGGCGGTGACCTCACCATCGACTGGGCGCCACGCAACTCCCTGCGGCTCGGCGTGCTCGCCTCGACGGTCGACGACGTACGCGTGATCCATGTCGTGCGCGATCCGCGCATGGCCGTGCCGTCACTGGTGCAGGCCTGGCGCAGTGGCCGCTTCGTGTCGGAGCCGGGGCTGCCCGGCTGGTGGGGCGAGCCGTGGTCCTTCCCCCTGATCCCGGGCTGGCGCGACCTCGCCGGCAAACCGCTGCACGAGATTGCGGCGGCGCAGTGGTTCGGTATCGACGCCGCCGTACGCGCTGACCTCGATGTCATGACCGGCGTACCCGTTGCGCAGGTGACCTACGAAGCGCTCATCGCCGACCCCGCCGGCGAGATATCGCGCGTAGCGGGGGAGTTGGGCGTGGAGTGGTCCGGGCAGGTGCCCTCGCCCGTGCCCATGTCGCCTTTCACCGTGTCGGCGCCGGATCCGCGCAAGTGGCAGCGCGACATCTCCGAGACCCTCGCCGCCTTCGCCGCGCGCCAGGACGAGCATGCCGCGTTCCTCGACTGGGCGGACTCGGCGGGGCTGGCGTCCTACCGCGAGGTCGTCACCATCGAGCGCCCGAGCCCGCTGGCCCAGCAGGTGAGCCGGCCCAGCGCCGGCACGCCCTTCATGTCGCAGCACTCCTCGACGCTGGTGGAGTTGCTCGACAAGGCCGCTTCGTCCTTGATCATCACGACGTACAAGTCGGGTCACGTGATCCTCGCGCGCACGCGCGGGGACAAGGTCGACACCAACGTCATCGGCTTCGACCGGCCCATGGGCGTCGCGGTCGCGGGGTCGCGCCTGGCCATCGGCACCGGCCAGACGATCGACACCTACACCAATCAGCCCAACGTGGCCGCGCGCCTCGAGGGCGAGGAGCGACGCCACGACGCCGTCTTCCTCCCGCGATCGACCGTCTACACCGGCGACATCGCGATCCATGAGATGGGCTACGACGTTGACGGCGTGCTGTGGTTCGTCAACACGAAGTTCTCCTGCCTGTGCACCCAGGACCTCGATCACTCCTTCGCCGTGCGCTGGACGCCCGAGTGGATCACGAGCCTGGCCGGCGAGGATCGCTGCCACCTCAACGGCATGACGATGATCGATGGCAGGCCGAAGTACGCGACCGCG
>CAIVWG010000016.1 GCA_903909555.1 uncultured bacterium
AGGTCGCATGGGGCGAGATGGCGATCGGCGCGACGTACAACATCGTCATCTTCACCGTGCTCATCGCGGTCGCCTTCGTGCGCTTCGACCGCAAGGACATCCTGTCGTAGTCGCTGCCGTCCGCGCACCGTGACCGAGTCCGGAGGACTCCTTGCCGCGCTCGACGGCTAGTCGGAGTGGCGCTGGTCCAGCCAGCGGCCGGACGGGAGCGGGGGCAGGGACACGTCGACGAAGAAGGGCCGGTACAGGAGGGGGTCCTGGGCGAGAACCTGCGGATCCAGCGAGTTCCTGCTCACCGACACGACGATCGCATCGGCGGTCGCCGGGGTGAGGTCGGGGTGCGCGAGCGGCATGTAGCGCACGATCCGGGCGTCGTTGGGGATGAGGCCCACCGGGACGGCCGTGCCGAAGGGCCCCTCCGCGGCCGGCGCCGCCCACACCGCCAGGTCGGTCCCGAGGTCGCCGTCCCGCTTGCTCACCGCGTACCACGTCGTTCCCCGCGCCCCGTCGCGGCGAATCACCGAGAAGGTCTGCGACACGCCCCCGTCCGCGGGGATGACGGCCACGGACCGGTCGGCACGGTCGACCCAGTCGCTGCCGTCCCAGTACTCCCACGCGGACACGTTGCCCAAGGTCCCGGCTCGGGTTCGGGCGACGTGCACCTCCCAGCCGAAGGCGTCCGTCGCCCCGGGATGGCGGGTGCCGTAGACGTACCACCAGCCGTCGTCCCCCTCGGCCAGCGCCGCTCCCCATCCGATGCGGGCGGAGTCATCGGGGCCAAGATCGGTCACCGAGCGCAGTACCGGGGCGCCGTTGTCGGGTACGTCGTACTCCGCGATCGCGGGGCCGAGGATCACGAACCCGAGGTCGTTCGTTGCGGGACGCACGCGCTGCGCCATGACGTACAGCGTCGTCATGCCCTCGTGCCTGCGCGCGAGCATGGCGGTGGGCCAGTAGCCGATCCCGTCGTCGCGGTCCGGGATGGCGGCGCCTCCCTGCGGGAAGCGGACGAGATGTCGGCAACGGCCGATGTCGAGCACCATGCTGTTGCGCACGGTCCTCTCCTCGGCGTGAGGGCGTCGCGTGGTGTCGCCGTACATCCACACCAGCCGCCCGTCCGGCAGGCGCAGCGAGAGCCCGACGTCGGCCCCGAGGAAGTCAGGGTCGGCGAAAGCCGCGAGTGCGGCCTCATAACCGGCGGCACCGGCAGGGTCCGACAGCGGCGAGCACCCGCCCAGGCCGGTCGCCGCCGCCGGATCGCCGCCCTGCGTCGATGCCCGAGGGAGGAGGAGGACGGCCACGCCCAGCAGAAGCACGGCCGACGCGAGCACGACGACAGGCCAGCGCCGCGCCATGGGTCCTCCCGTGCGTCGACGACTGCGTCCACGCTAGGGAGGCGATCCCGGACCGGCAATGCGTTGATCGGTCAGGGGGATGTCCGTGACCGGGGCTAGCGCGACGGCGGCGCGTTGCGCGCAGCGTGCGCTAGGACTCTTCAGACTCCACGGGATCCACGGACGACCCGGTGACCTGGACGTGGCCGCAGGCGATGCAGGTCTTGCGTGTCGAGTCCTGGGGATCTACCCGGTAGAGGTGGCCGAGCGACCCGCAGCCGGAGTCGCCGGTGAGCGAGAGGGACACGCCATGATGCTCCCATGATCGACTGGTCCGCGCTCTCCTGCTCCCTGCGGGGCCACATCACCTATCGCCCGATCGAGCAGGACCTGGCCGCCCGGCTGAGTGCTCCGACCGCGGCGGGCGAAGCCTGGCGGTGCCTGCGCTGCGGCGCCTACCTCGCCGGTGACCCCCGAGGCGAGGGACCCGCTGACGAGGCGCCCACGCCGGTGCGCGGGCGGGCACTGCGTGAGCTCATCATCCTGCGCCTGCTCGCCCTCCTGCGCGGAGTCGAGGGGACCGCGTGGCTGATCGGTGGGATCGTCCTCCTGCTGTGGCGCAGCAGGGTGCCCGGAGTCATCGAGGCGTTCCGCGAGGCCATTCCCGACCTCGCCCCCGCGATGGCCAACATCGGATGGGATATCCAGCGGTCGTGGCTGGCGCGCCTCGCCGACCGCCTCGCGGAGGTCACCCCGGACTCCGTCTTCTGGGTGTGCCTGTTCCTGCTGGCCATGGGCACGGTGAAGTGGGCCGAGGCGGTGGGCCTGTGGCTGGCCAAGCGTTGGGGGGAGTACCTCGCGGCGGTCGCGACGTCGGCGTTCATCCCGCTCGAGATCTACGAGCTCATCGAGCACCTCACCGCCTTCAAGGTGGTCCTGCTCCTCATCAACGTCGCCGCCGTGGCCTGGCTGGTCTGGGCGAAGCGCCTGTTTGGGGTGCGCGGGGGTGTCGCAGCGCTGCAGGCGGAAAGCGAGGAGGCCTCGCTCGTCGCGGTCGAGCGTGCGGCGATGAGCGGTGCGACCGCCGGGCGTGCGCACTAGCGTGCGCTGCGCCCAGACCATCGACGTGGCCGTGGGAGATCTCAGGGCGGCCTGCGGCCTGCCCGACCCGGGCGCTATCCCAGCGGGTAGGCGTAGATGTCGCTGCTCCCGTTGGCGCTCTCCTGCCAGGTGAGGATGCGGTCGCTGAGGGAGGGGAAGCCCTGCTGCCCGCGGTTCTGGGCCATCTCGTAGAACTCCTCGGTGGCGAACGCGTAGCCGAGCAGGCGCGTGTCGGGGATCGACAGCGTGGGGTCCTCGCTGAGGACCGGGCTGTCCTGGGGGCCGTCGTAGTCGACCCAGACGACGTACTCGCCGTTGATGGCGACGCCGAGGGGAAGCGCGTTGGAGGAGTACGTCGTCTTGGTGCCTGCGGCCAGGTCATAGACGGCGATGGGCCCGGGACGCAACGTCGTGGCCACCGCCGCGATGCGATCGCCCGACATGTCCAGCGAACCGGTGGGGATCAGCCAGTCGTCCGGCCAGAAGGACGCCAGCGGATCCGGGCTGAATCGATCGAGGACGGTGACGGAGTCCGGGGAGACCGTCCATACGGACAGGGCCCCGTCGGCGGTGAGGACGGCTACGCGGTCTCCGCTCGTGGCGACATGGGCCACCTTCGCGTCGAACGCGCGGAACGCCGGCCGGGCGCCGTCGTTCGGCCGGTAGTGCACGCGGTTGTCCTGGTCGACCCACACGGTGGCCTCAGCGCTGGCATCGGGCGCGACGGCGGGCTCGATGTCCTCGGCGACCACGGAGGTGGCGCCGGTGGCCAGATCGGCCTGACCCAGGACGGCGCCCTCCACTTCACCGGTCGCGCCCACGTTGACCTGGCCCTGCAGCACGAGGTTGCCGAAGGCGCCCAGCGTGGCGGTCACGGTGGCCGGTGGCCCGACGCGCTGCTGACGCGTCTCACCCGGCGTTGCGACGACGGCACCGGGGGGCTCATCGGCGGTCTGCAGCAGGTAGACGACACGG
This sequence comes from uncultured bacterium, assembly GCA_903909555.1. Classification (GTDB taxonomy): domain Bacteria; phylum Actinomycetota; class Actinomycetes; order S36-B12; family S36-B12; genus Mxb001. The sequence goes on from CAIVWG010000016.1 coordinate 3,411, forward strand.
TCGCCGGCTGCCACCGGACTGCTCTTGATCTGAGCAGAGACGGCCACAGGCTTGGCCAGCGAATCGGTGGACAGGACGGTCCTGCAGTCGCGGCAGAGGCGGTTGGCCCGGAAGCGATCGGTGACGATCTGCTGTTCCTGCGCGGTCATGCCGAGATCGGACGCTGCCTGGCGGACGCCGTCCGCGGCGGTGGCCATGTCCATGTTGGACGTGAAGTACGTGCTTGCCGCCCGCAGCACCGCACGGTCGAACAGTCTCCCGCGCTCGGAGGTGGTGGGGTCGCCAGTGTCGAGGGCCACGACGGCACTGCGGGCCTGCCACAGGGCGTTGGTCCACACCATGGCATTGATGTGACCGTCGTCGCCGTAGATCTCCGTCGTGGTGCGGAAGGGGTCCTGCAGGGTGAAGAGGTACTGGTCGAATGTCGCCCCCGTGTTGGCGCTGCGCAAGCCGACGCCATCGCGCCATGGCTGACAGAAGGAGTTGCGGACGCTGCTCTGCGCGCACACGTCGCCCGCCAGGATGGGCGAGGACTCGGCGAAGGCCTCGTTGCGGACGGCCAGGCCCAGGTAGTCAGCCGTCCCCTCGTCGAGTGCGCTCTGGGCCACGGTGACCCCGCGGAAGTCGGTGGATGAGTTGACGACGCCGTGGCCGATCTCGTGACCGATGACCTCGATGGCGGCGAGCGTGGGAATCCTGGCCCCCTGGCTATCGGCGCAGGGGATCCCGATGGCCATGTGCGAGAGGCCCGGAGCCGTCGCGAAGTAGGCATTGTCGTAGCAGGAATCGCCCTCGGTGTAGTTGATCACCATGGGCACGGGACTGTTCTTGCCGTCGAAGGACAGCCGCCCGTGCACCCGGTTGAGGTAGTCGAGGGTCTGTCGTGCCGCCCACATCGCGTACAGCGCGTCGTCGGGGACCGCGTCGACGCTCGCGTACGTCGCTACTTCCCCGAGGTAGCCGGACTGCGGCGAGGCATCCGTGCCGTCGAGCACGACAACGACGCCCTTCTTGCTGGCCTTGCTGGCCTGGGGGCCGGTGGCATCGATCATGACGATGGTGCCGTCAGGGAGCTGTTCGGCGTTGACGGTGATGGGCAGCACGCCGAGGTAGTTGGCCTCGATGGTGATGGGCTTTCCGCCGGCGGGGATGTCGAAGTCGTAGTAGCCGAAGTCCACCTGGGTCGTGGTGGCAGGGTCGGCGGCCGGGATGGCGGTGGAGGCGCCGCGTGCGGGTGCGACGTTGCCGGTGGGCGTGGTCGCCGTGGGCCGGGATCCGAGGATCGCACCGTTGAGTGCGTCGACGTAGACGTTGGCGGGGTAGGTGAACGACGCTCCCAGAGGCGACTGCGGGGTGCCGGTGGGCCCCTGGGTGACCAGCACCGCCCAGGCCAGGCGGGCCTGTCCCTGGTGGGTGGTGATGACGAGGGTGGCGCCGGGGGTGGGGGGAGCGCCGAGGGCGGTCGCAACGATGTCCTCCGCCTGTGCCGCGGTGATCTGGGGAGCCTCGGCAGCGCCGGTGGTGTCGATGAGGAGTCCGCGGACCGACACCAGGTGCGCACCTCCGACGCCACTGCGAACCGACGCGATGAGCGAGGCGCCGTCGACGGGCACCTCGCCCACGACCTGTCCGATCCGGACCGTGGTGAGGCCCTCGGCGTCGTCGCTGGCCTGGAAGGTCAACGCCGACGCAGGCCCGAACACCGAGCCGAACTGATCCAGGAACGCCGCGGTGACCGCGATCGGATCGCCGGGGGCGGTGAAGCTGCCGCCGGAGACTTCGGCGGCCCACCCGTTGATGTCGCTCTGGCGGGCCTGCCAGCCCGAGGTGGTCTGATCCCGCAGCCGTTGCACGATGCCGGACATCTCATCGACCCGTGCGACCTGTGCCGCCTCGCCGACCTGAAGTGCGTAGATGGGCGACTCCACGACGGGGTCCGACTGTGCACTCGACCCGACCAGCACTGGCCCCGAGGGGTCGGCCTGCGGCGGCTGCGCCCCCGGCATCGTGGCCACACCGGAAGCGCAACCTGCGAGCACGGCGCACAGCAGTGCGAGAGCCGACCACTGGAGCCGCCGACCCAGCATGAGCCGAGGAGTGCCCTCATGATCCAGCACCGCCGACCTCCCGCTTGAGAGACCTGTCACCACGACGAACCCTACGTGAGGACGACTATGCGCCGATGAGTCCTCCTCTGCGTGGCGAACGCTGCTGTCCGCCCGCGTTCTGAGGCTGCGTTATCGAAAGGTTCCAGGGGAGGTTGCTCCCGTGGCTCTACCATGACGATGCCGACTGGGGTGAGGGGCAAGGAGGACCCATGTCAGAGCAGAGCAGTGCTGCCGCCACCACTCAGTGCGCCGCGTGTCACCGCGATAATCCACCCAGCGCGCGCTTCTGCGCGAGTTGCGGCGCTCCGGTGGGCCATGCGCCCCAGAAGCGCCCGTACGCCGCCCAGCCGAACGAGTCCGTCGCGTCATTCGCGCTCGTGTCTACGGTCATGCCGTACGCGTCGGCGCAGTCGGCCCGCACCTACAAGCTGGCCTTCCTCATCGGCGTGGCCATCCCGATCATCGCCGTGCTCCTCGGCCAGCCGTCGTTCGCGCTCGTCACCGCGGCGTTCGTCGTCCCCGTCGTCTTCATCCTCTATCTGTACGACGTCAACCTGTGGGAGGACCAGCCGGTGCCGGTCGTCCTGGGCGCCTTCGTCCTCAGCGGCGTCCTGGCCGTGGGGTTCACGCTGGCCTGGCGCGCCTGGCTGCAGTCGATCCCGGGAGCGGCGACCGACAGCGCCTTCGGCGTGTTCAATCTCTGGGGCTTCCTCATCCCCAATGTGATCGTGCCCATCGTCGCGGTCATCCTCATGCTTGTCGGGCCGATGTTCCTGGCATCGCGACCGAAGTTCGACGACCTCATGGACGGGCTCACGTTCGGCGTCGTCTCAGGCGTGGCCTACGCGTGTTTCGAGACCCTGACGCTGAATTGGCTCGTCATCGGCGGTGGGACCGGTGGTGCGAACCTCGCGGTCTGGCTCCCCGTCATCGTGAACCTGGCCTTCCTGAAGCCCATCGTGTACGGCTGCGCCGTGGGCATTGCCGCGGCGGAGTTCTCCGGACTCGGTGAGGGATACGACGGATTCTCGGGCCGATTCATCGTCCGCACCGTGGAGGCGATGGTCATCCTCATCCTCTTCAACGGTGGGCTGTACCTCACCGGTCTCCTCTCGGGGACGACCGGCCTCATCCTCGGGATGGTCTGGGCGCTGCTGGTGGCGGGTGCGGTCATCCTCCGACTCAGGACCGTCCTCCAGCGGGCGTTGGTCGAGGGCGCTCTGGAGGCAGCCGCACGTGAGGGATCCTCCAAGTGGTCTTCCGGCCCCGATGACTTCTGCGCCGAGTGCGAGATGCCGCTCCTCGTGGACGCGATGTTCTGCGTGAACTGCGGAGCCTCGGTGCGGGCGCGCTCGAAGGACGCCCGTCATGCCCACGCGTCGGCCGCGCCTCAGGGGGCTGGTGACGCGGCTGGCAGTACCGGCGCGGACAGCGAAGGGGGCGCGGCATGAGCGCGCCCGTTCCCCCGCCCCCTCCTCCTCCTCCGGCTTACCCCCCGGTCGGCTATCCGCCGCCCGGGGCGCCGGCACGCCGCATGTCCCCGATTCTGCTCATCGTGGGCGTCGTCGCGGGGGTCCTGGTTCTGGGTGCGGTGTTCTTCTTCGTCGGGCGTGCCTTCGCGGGCGGCGGCGACGATGAGCCGGTGGCCGCGCCCAGCGAGGCACCCGGCGTGCTCACGCCCATTCCCGCGCCGACGCAGCCCTCGGTGGAGCCGATCCCGTCCCAGCCGGCCCCTGCGCCTGGACCGGCCACGCCGTCGCCCATCGAATCGCAGCCCTCCAGCGAAACCATCCCCGCGCCCCCACCGACAACACCGCAGGCGCCGGAGCCGACGGACGATCCGGACTCAGGCCCGAACACCGGTGCGGTGCAGATCGTGGACATCGGTGCCGGCGTTGAGGTCGCCGTGCCCCCGGGGTGGGAGGCCAGCCAGATCGAAGGCGGCGGAGTCCTCATCAGTCGCGACCTCGCGTCCTCCGGGCTATACCTCCTCGATGTGCCGGCGGGCACCACAGGAGGCGACGTCATCAACTACTGGGTCCGTGAAGTCGTCTCCCAGCGGCTCAGCGACCTGCAGCTCATCAGTGAGATCACGCCGATCCCCGCCGACACGTCGCCGTCGGTGATCTCGGCAGCCACGGTCACCTACGAGGGAGTCCTCGTCACCCAACAGGGCTCGATTCCCACGGCCGGCTTTATCCTCGCCTTCGTCCGGGGAGACGGAATCTCGCTGGTCATCAACAACTTCGCCTTCGAAGGATTCGACGAGGAGGAAGCGACAGCGGCCTGGGAGCTCATCAACGCGTCTGCCTACAGTTCCTTCTGAGGGCACGGTCGCGCGACCGGCCTCGCCACAAGGAGGACCATGAGGTACGACGGGACCTGGGAGTCGGTCAGCACTCATCCGCTGCCGGACTGGTACGACGACGCCAAGCTCGGGGTGTTCCTTCACTGGGGGATCTACTCCGTTCCCGGATGGGCACCGCAGGTCCCGGATGTCCAGCAGTTGCTCCACGACCAGGGCCCCATGGGCATGCTGCGCAACAACCCGTATGCCGAGTGGTACCTCAACACCATGCGGATCGAGGGCAGCCCGACCCAGGTGCACCACGAGCAGACCTACGGGAAGGACTATCCCTACGACGACTTCATCCCGGCCTTCAACTCCGGAGCCAATGCCGCGGATCTCGATGCCATTGCCGACCTGTGCAAGAGCGCGGGGGCGAGGTACGTCGTCCTCACGACCAAGCACCACGAAGGCTTCCGGCTGTGGCCCTCGGCCATCCCGAACCCGAACAAGGGCGCCTACAACGCCGAGCGCGACATCGTGGGCGACATGACGGAGGCGGTGCGGTCGCACGGACTGCGCATGGGGCTGTACTACTCGGGTGGCTATGACTGGCCGTTCAACGATGCCGTGCTGCGCAATCCGGCCGATGCCATGATCGCCGTGCCCGCGACGCCGGAGTACCTCGAGTACGCCACCGCCCAGGTGCGCGAGCTCATCGACCGCTACGCGCCGTCGGTGCTCTGGAACGACGTGGCCTGGCCGCCCGGCGGCAACCTCGCCGACCTCTTCGCCTACTACTACAACCACGTGCCCGAAGGCGTCATCAACGATCGCTGGATCGAGCCGACCGCCTCGCGCAACGTCGTGTCCGACACCCTTGCTCGGGCTGCGGGCAGCGTCGTGCAGATGCTCTGGAAGCACATCCCGGAAGAAGACAAGCACCTGACGTTCCCCGGCGCCCACTGGTACGACTTCAACACCCCTGAGTACGCCTCCTTCGACGACGTGCAGGTCAAGAAGTGGGAGTCCACGCGTGGTGTCGGACACTCCTTCGGCGCCAACCGCAACGAGCGGCCCGAGGACATCGTGACCGGGACCGAGCTGGTCCGGATGCTGGTGGACGTCGTGTCGAAGAACGGCAACCTCCTCATCGGCATCGGCCCGGACGAGCATGGGCGCATCATCGAGCAGCAGCAGGCGCCGCTGCGCGGCCTGGGCGCGTGGATGTCATCGAATGGCTCCGCGGTCTACGGCTCGCGACCCTGGACGATGGCGGATACGACGACCACGGAGGGCACTCAGGTGCGCCTGTGGCAGAACGGTGGCGAGGTGTACGCCGTCCTGCTCGATCTCCCGGGTGCACGCAGTTTCGCGCTGCGCGGCATCGATGGGCGCTCCGTGGACTCCGCCCACATCGTGGGAAGCCGGGCGAAGGTGGGGATCGGTGAGCGCGACGGCATGGTCGAGATCACCCTGCCCGAACGCGTGCCGGTGGAGGCGGCGTACGTGCTGCGCCTCGGGCCCGGCGCGCGGGCGATCGGCTGATGCGCGCCGCCTGATGGCGGACTACTGCAGTTCAGGCGCCGTCTCGAGTTCCTTCATCGCGGCCGCGTCGAGGGTGACGAGTGCAGCGTCGCAGTTCTCGCGGAGATGCTCCGACGATCCGGTGCCCGGGATCGGCAGCATGGCCGGGGAGCGCTGCAGCAGCCAGGCGAGGGCGACCTGCGCCGGAGTGCAGTCGTGGCTCGCGGCGATGTGCGCGAGTGGGCCGTCCGGAGCGACCAGGGCTCGGTTGCCGAGGGGGAACCACGGGATGAAACCGATGCCCTGAGCGGTGCAGTGGTCCAGCAGCGCCTCGCTCTGCCGCAGGCCCGCGTGGAAGAGGTTCTGCACGCTCACGACCTCCATGACCCTGCGGGCGCGCTCGAGCTCCTCGATGGAGACCTCCGAGAGACCCACATGGCGGATGAGACCCTCGGCCTGCATCTCCCTGATCACGCCCAGTTGGTCGTCCTCCGGGACCTGGGGGTCGATGCGGTGCAGTTGCCACAGGTCGATGCGCTCGACGCCGAGCCGTCGCAGTGACATCTGGACGCATTGACGCAGGTACTCCGGGCGGCCGACCGGCGCCCACGCGTCCGCGCCCTGCCGGGTGAGGCCGCCCTTGGTCGCGATGATGACTCCGCCGTAGGGATCGGCGACATTGCCGGTGTGCAACGCTTCGCGCAGGAGGTCCTCGCTGACGAACGGCCCGTAGGAGTCCGCGGTGTCGATGAAGTCGACCCCGAGGTCCACGGCCTCCCGGATGACGTGGATCGCCGCGTCGCGATCTGGCGGATCCCCCCAGATCCCCGCTCCGGTGATGCGCATGGCCCCGAAGCCCAGCCGGTACACGGTGATGGGATCCGTGGTGCCGAGGGTGAACTGGCCGGAGCGGTGCACGGGCTTGGTCATGGGCGTATCCCACCATGGAGACCGCCCCGTAGGGTGATGCGGTGCCTGCGTCACCCGTCACCGGCAAGGGGATACGCCGCGGAGGGAAGCAGTACGAGGCGATCCATCAGGCGCTGGCGGCGGCCGCCCTGCATGCCCTGGCGACTGACGGGTACGACGGGGTAATCCACGCGACCGTCGCCGAGGGTGCCGGTGTCTCGGAGCGCACGGCATTCCGTCATTACCCCACCAAGCTCGAACTCGCTGTGGCTGGCATACAGCAGTTGCCGACCTACGACGGGTGGCTCGACGGTCCAGGAAGTTGCGCGGATCGGTTGCGCCGTGGCCTGGCCATAGGTGCCCAGCATCCCGAGTGGGTGGTCCCGGTCATTGCTGCCTGTGTGGCTCAGCGCCATCTCGAGCCGGAGTTGCTCCGCGCCGTGCGCCAACATGTGCTGGAGCCGCGCACCGAATCCATGCGTAGATTCGTTGAGGAGGGTCGACGCTCAGGGGAGCTTCGGAAGACGTTGACGGCGGAGTCCATGGCGGCCCTGGACCTCGGCCTCTTCCTGCGTAGCGCGACGGGGATGTTCGCCCTGGGCCGTGGATCCGCCCGGGTCGAGCGGCTCTTCGCCGAGTCATGGCCCCTGCTGGCGGCCCCCGGTCACGAGGACGACTGAGCGCCCCGAGGACAATTGTGGCAGTGGCGAATGTCACATTTTCTAAAGTGACACCAAGCGGTGCCACTTTTACCCTGGGGGTATGTCTACACAACGTTTCGTCCATGTCCCTGTCGCCGCCGCTCTCATCCTCTCCCTGGGCCTCGTCTCACCGGCCTGGGCCGAGGAGGCTGTCCCCGTCGATGCCCCCGCCCCCGTGCCTGTCGCGGATGGCTGGACAGAGCCCGACGAGTCGGTCACGGCCCCGCCCGCGGAGATCCTCGCCGAGCTCGAGCCCGGCGAGGCCGCCACGCTCGTGACCGTGAGGGTCGAGGACGGGCGACCCGTCGTCGAGCGCATGGTCGAGCCCACCCTGCAGGAGGCGACCGCGGAGATCCACCGCCAGCAGGCCGATGAGGACCTGCTCGCGATCGAGTTGGAGTCCGAGGTTCGGGTGATCGAGGGAGGGGTCGCGCCGCTGAGAAGCAATGATGCGCAGCGCGCGGCCCTCTGGGGTCTGGACCGCATCAAGGCTGAGTCAGCCTGGCCGATGGTCGATGGGACAGGGGCGGTCGTCGCCGTCATCGACACGGGCGTGGCCCGCCATCCGGATCTGGCGGGATCGTTCGTGCCCGGCAATGACTTCACCGGGTTCGGCGATGGGCGCAACGACGGCCATTCGCACGGGACGCACGTCGCGGGCACCATCGCGGCGACTGCCAATAACGGCATCGGCGTCGCCGGCGTCGCCCCCGGAGCGTCGATCATGCCCGTCAAGGTTCTGAACGATGCGGGATCCGGCGACTCCGGCGACGTGGCCCGGGGCATCATCTGGGCCACCGATCGGGGAGCCGACATCATCAACCTGAGCCTGGGCAGCGACATCCCGTCGTCCGTGATGGAAACCGCCGTGCGCTACGCGATCGATCGTGGCGTCACGGTGATCGCAGCGGCCGGCAATGACGGCGGCTGGGGCTCGCCCTTGAACTATCCGGCGAGCTTTCCAGGGGTGGTATCAGTCGCGGCGACCACGAACCTGGACGCGCGCGCGAGCTTCTCGACGTTCAACTCATCGGTCGACATCGCCGCCCCCGGTGCCGCCATCGTCTCCACGATCCCCGGCGGGGGCTATGCGTCCAAGAACGGCACGTCCATGGCCACCCCGCACGTGGCGGGTGCAGCGGCGCTCGCACTGCAGCGCGCGCGAGCGGTGGGCATGAGCGTGAATCCCGGCGGCCTCCTGGTCGAGACCGCCGAAGACCTGGGCCCGAAGGGCCGTGACGACGAATTCGGTTCTGGGCTCATCGACCCGATCGCAGCAATCGCCGCGCTGGGTGGCGAATTGCCCAGCCCGCCGGCGCCCACCAACGTGCGCGCGTCGAGCACGTGGTGGAATCGCGCGGTCGTCCAGTGGGATCCCCTGCCGGCCGGTAGCGGCGCGGTCAGCGTGAACGTCGTCCTCGACGGTGGCGCCAAGGGATGCACTGCCCCGGCGACGGCGACGACGTGCACCATCACGAACCTCGCGGGTGGTACGTCGTACTCCGTCTCGGCGATCACCCAGGGAACGCTGCGCTCATCCCTGCCGAGCCCGGTCATCCCCTTCGCGACTCCCGCGCGTCCGGATGCTGCGGGTGACAGCCAGGCAGCAGCCACGCCACTTCCGGCGTCAGGGGTGACCGACGAGCTCCTCGACATCGACAGCGACGTTGACTGGTGGACGTTCACGCTTCCGACCCGGGTGAACAACCCCAACCTCACACTGTCGAACCTGCCGTCGAACTACACGGTTTCCCTTCACTACGTCTACTCGGGTCGCCTCACCCGCCTGTGGTCGGGGTTGCGCGTGGGCAATGCGACGGAGAGCGCAGCGGGGAGGTTCCAGTACTGGGACGCCGGCACCTACTACGTGGAGGTTTCCGTGGATGCTCGCGGCGGCGGTGTCTCCAGCGAGACTCAGCCCTACCGACTCGAGTTGGGCCTGAACGGGTCCACGCCGAAACCGACGCCGACCCCGACACCGACGCCGTCACCGACCCCGACCCCGACACCCACTCCGACGCCGTCACCGACTCCGACACCCACTCCGACCCCGACACCGACGCCAACGCCGACCACGCCACCGTCCTGGCAGATTCCGGGGACCACCCGCACGGCCGCGGCCGTCTTGCCCGCCGACCTCGTGGCCAGGACCGCTCTGGCTAACGCCGGAGACACGCACTGGTGGACGTTCACGGCTCCGAGGACCGGGTCCTACGAGATTCGCCTCGGCGATCTGCCCTCGGCGTACCGCCTGGCGATCTACTACCCCGGCGGCTCGATCTCCACGGCCACCTCGGGCACGGAGGATCGCGTGCGCACCCTGGCCTTGTCCGCGGGTACGCGCGTCGACAT
>CAIVWG010000017.1 GCA_903909555.1 uncultured bacterium
ATGTCGACGAGGTCGAGTGGCCGCGCGGTGTATCCGGCCGGGAGCATGCAAGCAGACTACAGACCGACGGGGGATCAACCCTGGGTCCTTCTACGTGGTGGAGTCGCCAGGATCCCTCGCTCGCCTCCGGCGAGCGCTCGTGGAGGTGCCGGGAATCGAACCCGGGTCCGCTCAGATCCAATCCGGTCTTCTACGTGCGTAGCCGTGCTGTCGCTCCTCAGCCTCCGCGCTTCGTACGGCACTGCGCGGTAGCGGCCTATTCACTGTTGGGTTTTCCTCACGCCCCCGTGACCGGGACGCTCGGTGAGTCTCCTAGATGACGCCAGGATCCGGGTCGGAGACCTCCCGGGCTGACGGAGTTGCTACTCGCCTCAGGCGGCGAGTGCGAACTCGGACTGCGTCTTTTTGGCAGTTATTTGGTTATCGGCATCGTTAACGAGATAAGCCGACATTCTCGGCACGCTTCTCCGGGATCAGAATTCTGATCGTCGAAACCTGTCACCCCCGCTGTTGAGTTATGACTCCATGGTACGCCGCCATCCGGCCCACGAGCACCGGCGGATCCTCGGCTTACCCTGGGATTGTGCGCCTCTTCGTCGGCATGACCCCGCCCGAGGAAGCCGTCGCCCACGCCGCCGGGGCGGTGGACCGGATCATCCCCCCGGACATGCGTTGGGTCTCCCCAGAACGCTGGCATGTGACCCTGGCATTCCTTGGCGACGTCGATCAGGACCGATTGCCGGAGCTGACCCGGGCCCTCGACGCCGTCGGCCGGTGCCATGAGCCCCTGCGCGGGTTGTCTCTGGCGGGGGCCGGCACCTTCCGCGGCGCACTCTGGCTCGGGGTCACCGCGGCCGAGCGGCACTCCCCTGCCGACCGCCTGGCCCAGGCCGTCCAGCGCGCCATGCGCTCAGCCGGGGCATCCGTCGAGCGCCGCCCCTGGCGGCCCCATCTGACGGTCGCACGGTGGACGCCCTCCGACGATCTCGCCCAGCGGGTCGCGCGGTCAGCCCGGGACTCGCTCCGCGACTACGCCGGTCCGCCGTTCGACATCGACCGAGTCACCCTCTGGCAGTCCCGCCTCGGACCTCACCCGTCGTACACAGCCCTGCACGTCTGCACGCTGGCAACCTTGCCCAGGCCTCACCCCGACGAGGACACCGCCACCTAGTCGACGCAGGCTGCGGCCGGGGTGGCGTCAGGCGGCCCGTCGCCGGATCGGCGCCGCGAAACCACAAGTATGTGGCGCCTTGCTGTGGGTTCGCGGCGCTGGAGTTGCCGGAGAAGGGTCAACGCCCGCTAGCCAGCGGGCGGCTCGATCACGGGAGCGGTCCGCCGTCCGACGCGCTCCGCGCCGATTCCGGCGACGACCACCAGGGCGATCCCGAGGATCTGGTCGACCCCGGGGTACTGCGCGAGGAGCGCGGCACCCACCACGACCGCCATCGCCGGCTCGAGGGCCATGAGCGTGCCGAAGGCAGCCGCTGTCAGCCCCCGCAGCGCGAGCATCTCGAAGGCGAAGACCATGACGGGCATGAGGATGGCGGCCACCAGGGCCACGAGCAGGGTCGTCACCGTCACTTTGCCCCAGGCCTGGGGTACGCCGACGACCGCGGCCGTCAGCGCGGCCACGGGCATCATCACGGCGAGTCCCTCCAGTCCCGAGTACCGATCGCCTACCCGCTGCATGAGGACGATGTAGAGACCCCACATCGTTCCGGCCAGCAGAGCGAACACCACGCCGACCAGGTCGACCTCGGGGTCCCACGGCTGGGTGAGGATGAGGACGCCGACGAAGGCCAGCACGGGCCAGACGATCGCGGCTTTCGAGCGACTCAAGACCACGGAGACGGTGAGGGGTCCCAGGAAGTCGATGGCGATGGCCGTGCCGAGGGGCAGCCGGGCGATGGCCGCGAGGAAGAAGAGGGTCATGAGCCCCGAGACGACGCCCAGCAGAATCGGACCACGGACCCGTGGCCAGGACCACGCCGACCAGCGCGGACGCACGATCAGGACGAGGATGACAGCGCCCAGCGTCAGCCGAAGCCAGCCGGTTCCTGCAGTGCCTACGTCATCGAAGAGGCCGACCGACAGCGCGGCGCCCAGTTGCGCGGCGAGCATGGAGGCCACCGCAAGCGACCACGCCGGGATCCGTTCCATGCGCTAAGGCCACTCACGACGCTCGAGCGACGACTCCGCGAACTCCCGCACCCGCGGAGTCTGGCACTTGACTTCTCCCGGCTGATGCCCGGCCCTTACGCCGAGGCAGGCTCCTCCTCGTAGGCGGCGGGGTCGTCCCCCGCCTGCCGGCGGTGGAGGGCAAAGAGCCCGGCGGCCACCAGTGAGATCACGATGCCCGCGGCCCCGTTGACGCTGAGGCCGTCGGCGATGGCCTCCTTCTGCGCATCCGTGGCGTCGGTCCCGTCCGGGAGGGGGTAGCTGTACGCCGCAGTCAACTCCGGCGACGACGTGCTCTCCTGGAGGTCGGCGATCACGGCCGCAGCCTGGTCGGGTGGCAGCCCCGACTCCTCCAGCCGGGCCTCGAGGGAGGCTTGGCCGACCCCGAACACCAGCGCCCCCATGAGAACCACGCCCAGGGCGTATCCCACCTCCTCGGCCGAGCCCTGGTAGGCGGCGGTGTTGCCACCCTCATCGGCAGGCGCGGAGCTCATCAGTGCATTGAGCACCACCACGACGACCCCGGTCACCACGGCCCCGAAGGCGCAGGCGTAGAAGAGCACCCACCACACCGGGGTCGTGCCGGAAAACGTCAGCGGAATCGCCATGACGCAGGCGAGCATGAGCAGGAGGATCACGCCGGCTCGCTTGATTCCCACCCGGTCGGTGAACTTCTCTGACAGGTACTTCGCGCCGAGCATAGAGGCGAGTTGAGCCGGCATCATGAGGAGGGCGGTGACGAAAGCAGAGTTGCCGTATTGGTACTGCAGCGCGATCGTGACGAAGAAGAAGGTATTGAGAGTGGGGACGAGGATCACCACGGCCAGGATGATCGTCGTCGCACCGTTCTTGAGCGGGGCGATGGACAACGACGGTGACGGCAGGCGACGCAGCAGGACGATGCAGGCAACGAGGGACACGCACGTGAGGCCGGCGAATACCAGGGCTGGCCACGACGTGGCGCCGTAGTCGCTGGCGTGGCTGAGGAACTGCACGATCCCCACGGCAAAGAGGCCGGCCAAGATCGGGGTCCAGAGTTCCCCGATCGGCTGCGGCGAGGCCGACGGCAGCAGGGCCCGGGCCGTGATGAGAAGGACCACGCCACCGACGACCCACATGAGGGGGATCGCGCGCCACGTCACATATGTCGTGAGCCATCCGGCAAGCACCGGGAACACGAAGTACACCGCCGGGTAGGCCATGCCGTAGATGGCGAACGCTGCCGCCCTCGCCTTCGGATCGACGAACTGCGCGGTGAGCAGTCCCAGCGCCACAATCTGGATGCCGGTGGCCGCTACACCCTCGAGGAACATCCCGATCGACACCATGGCCAGGCCCTGGGCGAACGCCACCACGAGGCACCCGACGATGAAGAAGACCCCGCCCACGAGGATCACCTTCCGGTGCCCGAGCTGGTCCCCGATGCGGCCGGCCACGAAGACCACGAGCAAGGAGGCCAGCGAGGGAATCTTGAGGGCGAGGCTGCCCTGCTCCGAGGTGAGATCCAAGTCGGCCAGCATCGCCGGGAGCATGTAGTTGTAGCTGGCCAGGACGATGTACGTCGACCCCGCGATGATGCAGATGCCCAGGATGATGCCCCGCGAGGGCGCGACGGTCGGGGCGGCCGAGGACATGCCGCCACCCTAAGGCCCCGGCAGGGCGGGAGAGCGGACAACGGCACTCCGCTCCCCCGCGCCGCACAGGGCACTCGCGCGTTGCGCTACTCCTCGATCAGGCGCTGCATCTGAACGATCTCGGCGCGTTGCGCCTCGATGATGGCCGCGGCCAAGGCGGCTACCCGCGGATCCTGGGAGTCCACGACACTCTGAGCCATGTCGATCGCGCCCTCGTGATGGTCGATCATGTAGGCGAGGTAGAGGACATCGAAGTCGGCATCCGTGGCACCGGCGAGCTCATCGAGCTGCTCGTCGGTGATCATGCCGGACATCCCGTGGCCGGCATGGGCGCCCATCGCATCCATGCCGGACATCACCGGCACGCCCCACTCCTCGAGCCAGGACGTCATCTGCTCGATCTCCGGCTGCTGGGCAGCCTTGATCTGCTCGGCCAGCGCGAGGACCTCCGGGTTGGACGTGTTCTCCAGGGCGTAGTCGGACATGACCACCGCCTGCTCATGGTGGGGGATCATCATCTGCGCGAACATGATGTCTGCCGGCGACGGCTCCGCCGGCGGCATGGGCTGCGGAGCACTCGACCCAGAAGCACTCGACCCAGAAGCACTCGACTCGGACTCCGCGGCACTGGACTCGGGAGCACTCGACTCCTGATCACTGGGCTGCGGAGCACTCGACTCCGCGGGAGCGCTGGACGGCGCAGCGCTGGAACTCACGGACATGTCCATGGAATTGCTGGAGCCACAGGCGGCAAGCGCGCCCGCAGCGAGAAGCGCGACCGCCGGTAGGGCACGCGCGCGAAGAACGACGTTCATGGGATTCCTTTCGATCGGGGATGGGTGAGGTCGGCAAGAGCACCGACGTCACGTCCGCGCGATCGAGAGAAGGTTCAGGTCGGGAGGCTCGAGGAACCGCGTAACGAGAGGCGAGCCCCGCGGCGCGGCCCGGGCGTAGGCGTCCCGGCGCGCCCTCGCCCGCAGCGGGGGCACGAGCAGCGAGAGGAACCCGAGAAGAACGGCCAGGCACACCGCAGCCGCACCCACCGCCCCATGCTCCTCGTGGTCGGCGGGAGGCACGGGGGCGTGGTGAGCATGATCAGCCGCGACCGCACCCGCCGAGACGACGGGTGCCGCATGGTGGCAGGCGATGACGAGGTGATGCATCCCCACGAGGCCGAGCGCGACGACTGCCACCAGCGCCCAGCGCATGCCCAGGCCCCGCAGGCTCACGGCGCGACCTGACAGGGGCTCATGCAGACCATTGTCACCCCATGCCCGGGCTTGACGCATCGCGGCGCCCTATCGGCGCAGGCCCTTGAGGCGCTTGTACAGGCCGCGGTACTCCGCGTAGGCGTCCGCGTAGGCCTCTCGGTCGCAGTCCCCGGGCTCGAAGACCGTCGCGACGGACACGCGAGCGGCGGCCTCGGCCAAGGACAGCTCCCCGAGGCTCACGAGCGCGAAGAGCGCCGCTCCCCGCATCTGTGCGTCGCGAGGTTGAGCGACCTGCTCGATCCGTCGGTCGAAGGCTCCCGCGAACATCGAGCACCACAGTTCGGACTGCGCACCGCCGCCGAGGATCCGAAGCGAATCGATCCGGCGCTTGCAGAACTTCTCGTAGACGTCGAAGAGCCAGCGGCCATTGAGTGCGACTCCCTCCATCGCGGCACGGATCATGGTCGCGCGATCGGTGCGCAGAGAGAGCCCGACGAACGCCGCGCGCACCTCCTTGTCCTCGACAGGGCTCCGCTCGCCGTTGAGCCAGGGCGCAAAGAGGACGCCCTCGCATCCGGCCGGAGCGCTCGCTGCCTCGTCGATGAGCGTGGCGTAGTCGTCATCGAAGACCTGCTCGCGCAGCCAGCGCAGCGCCCCTCCCCCGACTTCCTGGTTGTCCGCAACCACAGGGAAGCGCGGATCCAGTCCGGGCACCGAGGCCATGGAGTGGAGGACATCGGTGCGCTTGAACGGCACACGGGAACTGATCCACGCCGTGGTCGACACGGCGATGTGCGAGGCGAACGGCGCGATCGCGCCACTGCCCACGATCGCGGCATGCAGGTCGGGGATGCCGCACGTCACCGGGATCCCGGGAGGGATGCCGAGGGCTTCGGCCACCAGAGGAAGGAGCGGACCGAGGACCGAACCGGTCGGCAGCAGCGGAGGAAGCAGCCTCGGGTCCCGTCGGGCGCGGCGCACGAGGTCCTCGTCGTACCCTTCCCGCGCCCCGATCCGGTTGTCGGTGAGCCAGGACAGGATCATCGAGGCGGGAGTCGCCGCCGCGCGGCCGGTGAGGCGCATACCGAGGTAGTCGACGGGCTCGAGGAGCCAGCGGGTGCGCGCCAGGATCTCGGGGAACTCACGCTGGAGCAGCAGGGAGTGGCCCGTAGGGTCGGCGCCGCTCGGCGTAGGAGCGCCCCCGGTCCTGCGGACCCAGGGGAGCACGCGATGCGGGGCGAAGCCCTGGACCGTGACCGGGCCGCCGATCACCTCCCGCATGTAGGGGCGCGCTCGAGTGTCGGCCCACAGCAGCACCGGGCCCACGGGCTGCCCTTCGGCATCCACGGGGACTGTCGAGCCCCACTGCCCCGTCACCGCGACGGCCATGGGGGCGTCCGCGATGCGCGCGGCCACGACCTCGCGCGCCGCTTCGATCAGGCACGTCCACCACTCGTCTGCGTCCTGCGTGGCCCGACCGTCCACGCCGATGTCGACCGAGACCGCTCGGTGGGCGACATGGCCCAGTGCTCCGTCGGGCTCGACGGCTGCAACCTTGGGGCCGCCGTTGCCGAGGTCGATGGCGAGAATCCAGGTCACGCCCGCATCACCCGTCGGGCGCGGCCACGTGCATGGCGTCGAGGACACCGCCCATCACGGTCCTCAGGGTCTCGTCCCCATTGGGCATCGAACCGAAGCCGTACATCGCGCCGCTGGCCGCCGGCTCGCCACGGTGCTCGAGGGCATAGTCGACCGCCTCGCGCAGGTCAGCGAGGAAGTCCTCGACGACCCCGGGGCGGGTGTTCGGACCGGTGATGCAGAAGTGCAGTGCCGGCGGGAGTTGCAGCGCATTCATCCGCCAGCCCCGCTTCTTCAGGGCATCGTTGACGAGGTAGACGTCGATGACGTCATCCCCCGATGGTCCGACAGCCGATCGGAACGACGTCATGAAGAGCGGATCGCCGATGATCTCGAGCTCCGGCATGGTGGCCCGGATCGCGGCCTTGATGGCGTCATTGGTCCGCAGGATCGCGGAGGCACGCTCGAGATAGCCCTCTCGTCCCATCCTCACCATGGCGGCCCATGTCGAGGCGATGAGACCGCCGCTTCGGGATCCGGCGAGGCCGGGCGACAGGTAGAGGCCGCCGGGCCAGTCCGTGGAAGCGAACCACTGCCGCGCTCTCAGCGTGGCGCTGCGGTACAGCAGGACGGACGTGCCCTTGAGCGCATAGCCGTACTTGTGGGTGTCGGCTGACAGGCTGGTGACTCCGTCCACGCGGAAGTCCCACGGCGGGACGTCGTACCCGATGTCCTCCGCCCAGGGGAGCAGGAAGCCGCCGAGGCACCCGTCGACGTGCAGGCCGATGCCACGATCGCGTGCAAGCTCACCGATCTCGGCGATCGGGTCGATGAGGCCGTGGGCATAGTCGCCCGCACTGCCGACCAGGCAGATCGTGTTGTCATCCACGAGATCGGACATCGCATCGACGTCCGCGACGTACTCCGGGGTCAGGGGTGCGTCACGCACTTCGATGCCCATCCAGTGCGCTCCCTTGCGCAGGGCCACGTGCGCCGTGACCGGGAGGACGACGTTGGGCATGCGCACGCCACGCGCCTCGCGCGCTTCCTCGCGGTAGGCGTAGAGGGCATGAACCAGGCTGTCGCTGCCACCGCCGGTCACGACCCCGATGGGCTCGGGCGCGTGGAAGAGATCGGCGGACATGGCGATGATCTCGCCTTCGAACTTCGTCGCCGAAGGGTACATGTCGCGCTGCAGGACGTTGGCGTGGGCGAAGTGCTCGAACACCTGGGCGAGGAAGCGGTAGTGCTCATGGTCACCGCTGTAGAGGCTCCCCGAGACACGCCCGGCATCCCCCTGCGCGTCCTCGGCCTTGGACATGAGGGCGACGTCGGTGAGGAGCACCTCCCGGTCCGCGCCGCGCTCGGGAATCCGCCGATGCGTCTCCATCGAGCGGCGGTATGGGAAGAGGTCGTCGAGCATCCGCTCGAGCTCCGACCTCGGGTCCTCCGCGTGCTCAGTCATCCATGCCCTTCGATCGACGGCCCACCGCACGCTCAGTCTCGCGCTTCGCCTCGCGCTCGGCAATGGCCTGGCGCTTGTCGTGGCCTTTGCGGCCGCTGGCCAGGGCGAGTTCCACCTTGGCGTAGCCGTCCTTGAAGTACAGGGACAGCGGGATCAGCGTGAGGCCCTTGGCCTGGGTCTTGGCGGCCAGCCGGCGGATCTCGTCCCGCTTGAGCAGGAGCTTGCGAGCCCGGCGCGGCTCATGGTTCGTCCAGGTGCCCAGGTCGTACTCGGGGATGTGGACCCCGCGCAGCCACACCTCTCCGTCGTCGACCGTGGCGTAGCCGTCCGTGAGTGTGGCCCGGCCCGCTCGCAGGGACTTCACCTCGGTCCCCGTGAGCACGATGCCGCACTCGAACGTCGAGTCGACGTGGTAGTCGTGGCGCGCCTTGCGATTCTGCGCGATGACCTTGCGGCCCGTCTCCCTCGGCACCGGAACTCGCTAGACCCGAAGGTACTTGCGCAGCGTGAAGAACGCCGCCAGCCCGGCGAGCAGGATGCCGACGAGGAAGAGGATCGGCGCAATCGACCAGATGGCATCCCAGCCGACGAATGCCGTGAACTGGAATGCGGGTGCCAGGACCCGGTCGATGACGAAGGCCTTGACCAGGATCAGCCCGCCCGTGGCCAGCAGGGCCCCGATCGCCGCGGCCACCGCAGCCTCGAGGAGGAAGGGAAGCTGGATGTAGAAGTTCGAGGCACCGACCAGCCGCATGATGCCCGTCTCACGACGACGGCTGAAGGCTGCCACCCGCATCGTGTTGACGATGAGGAGGACGGTGACGACGAGCATGGCGATCGCGATCACGAGCGCGATCGCCTGGAGACCGCCGAGCAGTTGGAAGAAGCGGTCGAGGAACTGGCGCTGGTCGTTCACCTGCTCGACCCCGGGCCTGCCGCTGAAGGCCGATGCCACGATCTCGTACTTGGTGGGGTCGGACAGTTTCACCCGGAACGACTCCGGGAGGGCGTCGACGGTGACGTTGTCCACGATCGGGGAATTGCGGTACTGCTCGATGAAGCGGTTGTAGGCCTCCTCCTGCGACTCATAGAAGATCTCCTGGACGAGGGGCTGCAGGGACTCCAGATCCGCCCGGATCTGGTCGCGCTGCACGTCGGTGATCTTGCCGCCCGAGCAGGATGGCGTCTCGGAATTGTCGTTGCACAGGAAGATCGAGACCTCGACCTTGTCGTACCAGAAGTCCTTCATGGTGTCGACCTGCGCGCGCACCAGCAGGGACACCCCGAAGAGCGCGAGGGACACCCCCACCGTGATGATCACGGCGATGGTCATCGTGAGGTTACGGCGCAGGCCGTTCCAGACCTCGCTCAGGACGAAGCGGGCTCTCATCTGTCGCTCCTACTGGGCGTAGCCGTAGACGCCGCGGGACTGGTCGCGGACAACGTGCCCGCGGTCGAGCTCGATGACACGCTTGCGCATCTGGTCCACGATGGCCGCGTCATGCGTGGCCATGACCACCGTGGTGCCGGTGCGATTGATCCGGTCGAGCAGCTTCATGATCCCGACGGAGGTCGCCGGGTCGAGGTTTCCGGTGGGCTCATCGGCGATGAGGATGACCGGCTTGTTGACGAACGCGCGGGCGATCGCCACCCGCTGCTGCTCGCCGCCACTGAGCTCGTCCGGCATGCGCTTGTCCTTGTCCTCCAGTCCCACGAGCTCGAGGACCTCGGGCACGATGCGGCGAATCTGCGAGGACTTGCGGCCGATCACCTCCAGGGCGAACGCGACGTTGTCGTAAACGGTCTTGTTCGGCAGCAGGCGGAAGTCCTGGAAGACGGTGCCGATCTGGCGGCGCAGGCCGGGGACCTTCCAGTTCGAGAGCCGGTTGAGGTCCTTGCCGGCCACCCACACGCGGCCCTTGGTCGGGGCCTCCTCCTTGAGGACGAGGCGCAGGAAGGTCGACTTGCCCGAGCCCGAGGCGCCCACGAGGAAGACGAACTCCCCCTTCTCCACCTCGACGGACACGCCTTCGAGGGCGGGACGAGCCTGGGTCGGATAGACCTTGGTCACGTTCTCGAACAGGATCACCCGTCGAGTGTAAGCGCTCCCGGCAGATGCCTGGGCCAGCGACAGGCGGGGCGCCCGTCGGGGATCGCCTCATCGGTCCGCCTCATGACGCGCGTGCTGAGCGTCCCTTCAGTTCTGCACGATGATGGTGCGCTGGGCGCGCAGCGCCATGACGAGCGCCACGATCCATCCGATGATCGTCCAGCCCAGCAGCAGGTTGATCCAGAAGACGAGCCAGTGCGGGACGTCGCGAACGCAGGCGATGCACCAGGGGAGCATGTACCCCACGGTGACGATGGCCACGATCACGGAGACGACCTTGGTGGCAGTCCAGGAACGCGCTTCGGGCTCAACGGAGTAAGACGGCATGGCGCGAGGCTACCTCAAGCGCGGGCCTCCTGCTGGCGTCGCCACCGGATACCGGCCTCGATGAACTCGTCGATCTCCCCGTCGAGCACGGCGGAGGTGTTGCCAGTCTCGACCTCGGTCCTCAGGTCCTTCACCATCTGGTAGGGGTGCAGGACGTACGAGCGCATCTGGGTCCCCCACGAGCCGGCCGAGTCGCCCTTGAGGGCATCCATCTTCTCCTGCTCCTCCCGACGACGGAGCTCGAGCAACCGTGACTGCAGCACGCGCATGGCGGCGGCACGGTTCTGGATCTGCGACTTCTCGTTCTGGCAGGAGACGACGATCCCCGTCGGAAGGTGCGTGATCCGCACGGCGGAGTCTGTCGTATTGACGCTCTGGCCGCCCGGGCCCGACGAGCGGAACACATCGATGCGGATCTCCGTCTCCGGGATCTCGATGTGATCGGTCTGCTCCGTCACGGGCAGGACCTCGACTCCCGCGAAGGACGTCTGGCGCCGACCCTGGTTGTCGAAGGGGGAGATGCGCACCAGGCGGTGCGTGCCCTGCTCGACCGAGAGCGTCCCGTACGCATAGGGGGCCTTGACGGCGAACGTCGCCGACTTGATGCCGGCCTCCTCCGCGTAGGAAGTGTCGTACACCTCGAACGGCCAACCATGGCGTTCGCAGTAGCGGGTGTAGAGACGCAGGAGCATCTCCGCCCAGTCCGCGGCGTCGACTCCGCCCGCCTCCGAGCGGATCGTCACCAGGGCCTCGCGGGCGTCGTACTCCCCGGCGAGGAGGGTGCGGACCTCGAGCTCGTCGATCTCCCGGCGCAATCCGGACAGTTCGCGCTCTGCCTCCGCCCAGGAGTCGGCATCGTCCTCGGCCTCCGCAAGCTCCACGAGGACGACGACATCGTCCAGTCGCCGCCGCAGTCCCTCGACGCGCCGGATGTCCCCCTGGACGAGGGAGAGCTGCGAGGTGACGGATTGCGCCCGTTCCTGGTCATCCCACAAGTCCGGCGCGGAGGCCTGCGCCTCCAACTCGGCGGCGCGCTCGCGCAGCATCGGCACGTCGAGCACCGCCTCGATGCTCGACAGGGTCTGCTCGAGGCCAGCGATCGCGTCAGCTACGTCGGGGATGGCCATGGGGCCCCAGGGTACGTGGGACTCGACCTCGCCGGACGGGTCAGGGGGCTGCTGAGAGTTCCGACCAGGCCGTCCAGACGGTGGCCTGCTCGGTGTCCCGGCTGTTGAGGGGCTCCAGGCCGTACTTGGCGAGGATCGTCCCGATCACCGACGAGAGGTCGTACGTCGTCGAGTCGACGCCACTCCTCGGCAGCAGGTTGGAGACGATGAGCGATGGGATCCGCGTGCCGGGTCCGAACTCGTCGTGGGCTCCCGGCGTGGCATCCCCCTGGCCCGGCGGAGGAACGTGATCCCAGGCGCCGCCGAACTCGTCGTAGGTGACGATGGTGAGGGTGTCCTGGGCGCAGGGGCCGCCGTAGATGGACCGCAGCGCCATGGCGACCTGCTCGTCACCGATGTAGGAACTGCTGTAGCCGGGATGCTGGTTGAGCTTGCCCAGGGACTGGACGTATGAGACTGGCTTGAGGCGGCAGGTACTCCCCTGGGTGAGGTCCCACCACTCGTCGACATCGCGCAGTTGATCCTCGCGATTGGCACGCGTCTCCTCGGTCGCCGTCGACCAGTTGTAGAAGTAGTTGTACGTCTGGTGGTGATACTGGAAGGACCCGTCCGGGCACTGGGGCCAGGTCGTCATGGGGTTCGACGTGGGGTCAGGACAGCCCTGCTCGTTCACGACGACGGTGCCGTCGGGCGCGGGGTAGGACCGCGTCACGGGGCCGCTGCCGTTGGTCCAGCCGGGGTCACCCGTTCGCCCTTCGGCGTTCGACCAGCCGCCCGAGTACCAGGCCCAGTCGACATCGGCATCGTTGAGGCGGTCCCCGAGCGTGTCATAGGTGAGCAGCGGCATCCGCGTCGCCGGATTCGACGTCGGGAGGAACGGCCACTGCACGGAGAACGGCGTGTTCACGACGTAGTCGCCACACAGGTGCCCCGGTCGGGCCTGAGGCCCGCAGGCCTGGGTCAGCACGGAGTTCACCAGGCCCTCGGGATCCGGGGACTTGTAGAGGTTGTACTGACCCAGGGAGGCCGAGGACTTGGGCGTCTGCGTCACGGGCATGCCGTTGCGGTCGAGCACGGAGTACAAGGAGGCAGGGGCGTCCGGCCAGATGGGGACCGTCGCGCTGGAGACCCACACCCCGTTGATGAAGGATCCCCCGAAGACCCCCGAGAAGAAGCGATCGGCAACGGCGAAGCGGGGCGCGTCCTTGCCCATGAGGTACTCGTAGACGCGCATGCTCTTCGTGTCGTACTGGCCCAGGACGAGGCCGGCGGCATTGCTGCCGGTCGCATAGCGGTTCTGCTGGCCGCCGTTCAGTTGGTACTGCTCCTGGTAGAACTGGTGCACGATGTCCTGCGTGCAGCCCCCGGCCATCGCGTCCGACGAGTTCACCAGCGCCCCGTTGGGCGGGAAGTTCCCGGGGAAGGGGCAGGTGACGGCCGACGCCGGGAGCGCGTCGTTCAGCAGGAAGGGCTTCATCCGGAACGCCGAACCGAAGCGCGGATACAGCCCCTTCTCCACGCCCGTCCGGTCATTGCACGTGGCCGGCCCGGCCAGTCTCCCCGGGGCGAGGTTGACGTCGTTGATGAGGGCGCAGCGGATGCGCTCCCCGTCCTGGTTCACCTGCCGCCACGTCTCCTTGGGCGCGTTTGCCACGCCATCGACCTGCTCGCCGCCCACCGTGCCCCAGCGGCCGTACAACTTGTCGAAGCTGTTGTTCTGCATGTAGATCACGACGATGTGCTTGTGAGCGCGCGCCGCGGCCCGCTCCTTCTTCGTGAGCGGTGGGCGATCACCCGGGAACTGCTCCTGGTCGGGCATGACGGGCAGTGCGTCCTGAGCGGTGGCGGGCGAGGATGTGGCGGGCACGTCCGCGGACTCCGCGATGCCCGCAATAGAGAGTGCGGCCAGGCCGCAGGCCAGGGCACTCGCCCCGGCGAGCCATCGCCGTCCATGGCTTCTCGGCATGGTGTCCCCTTTCCTGCCTTCGTGACGTACCGCAGTCTAGGACGAGCCCCACGGCCGCCGCCGACACACGGTGCCGGGAGACGAGGCGGCCGGCATCGAGGCGACGGACTGTCAGCGCGCGACACGATACGTGAGCGTCGCTGCCGCCTCCACCGTGAGCGTGTGCCGACCCGCGGGGGTGAGCCAGCCCGAGAAGGGCGGCCGCACGGTGTCGGACATGCGCACGAGGACCTCCTGGTCGCGCAGGCTCACGGCCTCCAGCCGGGCCCCGACCCCGGACATCCGCACGTGGGACTGCACGGCGCCGCCGACCGCGTTCGGGTCGAGCCGAATGCGCGGGCTCGCGCCATGGGCGTAGTACTCGTCGATGTCGATCGCCTGCGCCCCGGCCAGCGCCGCGGAATCCGCGTGAGCTTGAAGGGCGCGCCGGGCGAGGAAGACGGTGGACGCGTCGACGACGACAGCGACCGCGATGACGCACACGACGATGAAGCCGATGCTGAGGATGAGCACGCTGCCGCGATCATCGCGGGCGCCACGCAGAATCCTCATGGGTGTCTCCTTCCTGGGAGGTGACGTTCGTGGGAGGGCAGGGGCTCAGGGGGCAGAGGCTCAGGAGGCAGGGGCTCAGGAGGCAGGGGCTCAGGAGGCCGGGGCTCAGGGGGCACGGAGTCAGGGGGAACTGCGGTACTCATCGATCGGGACCACGTGCTCGGCGCTGACGGGGACAGCGCCCGGGATCGTCGACGTGAGGAACTCGGGGACGAAGGGCAGGGGGACGCGCAGGCCGAGGCGCACGGTGACCGCGGAGCCAGGCGCAAGGCAGGGGC
>CAIVWG010000018.1 GCA_903909555.1 uncultured bacterium
CAAGCGCAAGACGATCAAGCCGCAGGTCGACGAGTGGACGTTCCCGGACGGCCACTCGGTGATCGTCCTGTCGGAGGGTCGCCTGCTCAACCTGGGCAATGCGACCGGACACCCGTCGTTCGTCATGTCCAACTCGTTCACCAACCAGGTCCTCGCCCAGATCGAGCTGTTCACGCGGCTCGACGAGTACCCGATCGGCGTGCACGTGCTCCCGAAGCACCTCGACGAGAAGGTGGCCCGCCTGCACCTCGACGCCCTGGGCGTGCACCTGACCGAACTGAGCAAGCAGCAGGCCGAGTACCTCGGCGTCGACGTGGCCGGCCCGTACAAGCCGGACCACTACCGCTACTAGGAGTCCGCGTGGTGATGGCAGGCGTCCCGGCACGGCGCCGGGCGCCTGCCGACTACCCCGGGTGCCCGGACACGGTCGGCATCGCGCTCGAGCGCGGCCGGGTGCTCCGGGCACCGCGCTGGGGTATCCCCGACTTCCTCATCGCCCTGCTCGGCTTCATCCTGCTGTCGGTCCCGGCCGTCCTCGTCGGCGAGTTTGCGGGCTGGCCCCTGGCCTGGACCCTCCTCCTCGGCGTCACCCTCCCGTGGCTGGCGCTGGGCGGGTGGCCTCTCCTCACGACGTGGCTCCAGGGCAACGGCCCGGTCGTCGACCTCGGGATCCGCCTGACCTGGCGTGACGTCGGTTGGGGCATCATCGGCGGCGCTGCCGCGCTGGTCGTCGGCGGCGCCATCGCGCTCGGGCTCCAGGCGCTGTTCCCCGAGCTCACCTCCGCCGCCGCCGAGGTCGGGGAGGATCTCAAGGCCGAGGGCCCGCTCGTGGCCGTCCTCGTCTTCGCCCTCTGCGTCGGGCTCGGCGCCCCCATCGTGGAGGAACTCGCGTTCCGGGGCCTGGGCTACAACGCGCTGCGCAAGCGCGGCCTGTCGACGGGCTGGGTCATCGTCATCACCACGGTGGCCTTCAGCCTCTTTCACTTCGAGCCGACCCGGATTCCCATCCTCCTGGCGAGCGGGGCGGTGCTCGGGGTGCTGCGCTGGCAGACCCGGGGGGTCGGCGCGCCGATCGTCGCCCACGCCGTCAACAACCTGCCAGGGGCGGCATTCCTGCTCCTGGGGTGACACGATGGTCCCGTGAAGGGCAAAGTCCTGGTCGTCGACGACGACGTCGCGCTCGCGGAGATGCTGGGGATCGTGCTGCGCGGGGAGGGCTTCGAGCCCACCTTCTGCACCGACGGGGCCGGGGCCGTGCAGGCCTTCCGGGACACCCGGCCCGACGTCGTGCTCCTCGATCTCATGCTGCCCGGGATGGACGGCGTCGACGTATGCCGCGCCATCCGGGCCGAGTCGGGAACCCCGATCGTCATGCTCACCGCGAAGAACGACACCGTGGATGTCGTCCTCGGGCTGGAGTCCGGGGCCGATGACTACATCGTCAAGCCCTTCAAGCCCAAGGAACTCGTCGCACGCCTTCGCGCGCGAATCCGCCGCACGGAGGAGCCCGGCTTCGGCACGCTGCAGATCGGCGACCTGACGATCGACGTCGCGGGGCACTCCGTCAAGCGCGGCGACGCGGTCATCCCGCTCACGCCCCTGGAGTTCGACCTGCTCGTCTGCCTCGCCCGCAAGCCATGGCAGGTGTTCACGCGCGAGGTCCTCCTCCAGGAGGTCTGGGGATACCGCCATGCCGCCGACACCCGGCTCGTGAACGTTCACGTGCAGCGCCTGCGCGCCAAGATCGAGCACGACCCCGAGCGCCCCGAGATCGTCCTCACCGTACGCGGCGTCGGATACAAGGCCGGACCCCCGTGACCGACGGCCCGGTGCCGCCGGGGAAGCGCACCGGCTCCCGGGTCCTGTCCGCGTGGCGCCAGTCACTCCTCCTCCGAGTCACGGTCACGACCCTGGTGCTGTCGCTCCTCGTCGTCGGTGCCCTCGGCCTGCTCATGCTGTCGCGGATCTCCGGCGGCCTCCTCGATTCCGCGGAGCGCACGGCACTCGCCGAGGCCACGGTCGGACTCGCCGACGCTCAGCGCCTGTCGACCGCGGCCGACACCGGCGGCGCGACGACGTCCCCGGCCAGCATCGTCGACACGATCGTCGCCTCGCTGGCCAGCCGTGCCGGATCGCCTCCGCAGTACGAGGTGCTGCTCCTCGCCGGGGAGTCCGACGGCGCGAGCGCCCCGGAGCGCGGCACGAATCTGGTCGGCGTGGCGAGCGTGCCCGACGACCTGCGCTCGGCGGTCGCCGGTTCGAACCGCCAGTCCTGGACGTTCACCGAGATCCGCTACCTGGACGGACGCACGGCTCCCGGGATCGTCGTCGGTGCCCCGCTCACCATCCCCGGCGCCGGCCCCTACGAGCTCTACTACCTGTTCCCACTCACCGACCAGCAGGGGACCCTCGACCTCGTCCGCAGCGCCGTGGCGATCGTCGGCGCGCTGCTCGTCATCCTGCTCGGGGTGATCGCGGTCGTGGTCACGCGCCAGGTGGTCACCCCGGTGCGCTCGGCGGCCCAGGTCGCCGAGCAGTTCTCCGAGGGTCACCTCGAGGAGCGCATGGAGGTGCGCGGGGAGGATGACCTCGCTCGCCTCGCGACCGCCTTCAACGACATGGCCGCGAGCCTCGAGGACCAGATCAAGCGTCTCGAGGACCTGTCGGCGGTCCAGCAAAGGTTCGTGTCGGACGTGTCGCACGAGTTGCGCACGCCGCTCACCACCATCAGGATGGCCGCGGATGTGCTCTTCGAGGATCGTGACAAGTACGACGCCCCGACCGCACGGTCGGCCGAACTCCTCCAGACGCAGTTGGATCGCTTCGAGATGCTGCTGTCCGACCTCCTCGAGATCTCCCGGTACGACGCCGGCGCGGCCGTGCTCGACCTCGACACCGTGGACCTCGCGTCCGCGGCCGCGCGCGCCATCGAGTCGGTGCGTCCGCTGGCCGAGCGCCGCGGAACGCGGGTGGCCCTGGAGGTCACCGGGGAGCCGTGCACGGCCGAGTGCGACCCGCGACGCGTGGATCGCATCCTGCGAAACCTGCTCGACAACGCCATCGAGCACGGCGAGGGGGGACCGATCGAGGTCGCTGTCGCGGCCGATGACGATGCCGTCGCCGTTCTCGTGCGCGATCACGGGGTGGGCATCTCCCCGGAGGATCTCGAGCACGTCTTCGACCGC
>CAIVWG010000019.1 GCA_903909555.1 uncultured bacterium
ACGCCGTACGCGGTGGTGACCCTGCTCCCGCCGGATGTCGCGCGCCAAGCCCTGGAGCATCACGGCTTCCCCGTGGACGTCATCGTCGGTCGTGATCCGTCGATCCGCGCCAAGCCTCACGGCGACGGACTCGTGCTGGCGGCGGAGCGGATCAGGGTGCCCGTCGAGGAGTGCGTGATGATCGGCGACTCCTCGTGGGATGCAGCGGCGGCGGCCGATGCGAGGGCGGCGTTCATCGGGGTGCCGGCGACGCCAGGCGCCTTCGGCCCGGACACGTTCGTGGTCCCTGATCTGGTGACGGCCGTACGCAGCGCCCTGGGGTGACGATCTCGCGCGGAGCCCCTCACGACACACGGGGAGAACGGGCCACTAGGCTGGGCGGCCCGGCAGGTTGCCCGAGCGGCCAATGGGAGCGGACTGTAAATCCGTCGGTGAAAGCCTACGCAGGTTCGAATCCTGCACCTGCCACGCACCGCACTTGCTCAACCCATGTCACGCAACGCACGACTTTTCCCACCGGTGCCGCACCGCGCGCGCATCAATCGATCGAAGGGGGTCTCATGCGCTTTACCCTTGCTCTTCGTATGTCCATCGCGGGTGCTGCGGCTGCGGCTCTCCTCCTCGCTCCCGCGGCCGCGACGGCTGCTCCCGCGGGTGACAGCGGCGGCCACGTCGCCGAGGTGCTCGTCGGCAAGTGGGTCGGCAGCTTCCACGGCTACGTGGACGGCGTCTACATGGAGGGCCGGGAGAAGATCATCGTCACTGAGGCGCGCGGCAATTCCGCTCTCGGCACCTGGCAGTTCAAGATGGCTGGCGGCTCCTGGTCCGCCCCGCAGCCCGTGGCCTTCATCGTGTCCGATGACGAGGACATGGCAGGCTGGTACGAGGTCAACGGCGCCGACGCCAACGGCACCTATGACGGCGAACTCACCTCCGGCGGCAAGCTGATCATGGACTACATGGGCAGCATGCCCAGGATTCAGGCCCTGCGCTTCATCCTGCGCAAGCGCTGACCGAGCACCGACGCTGTGACGAGGCGCGCCGTGATCGACCCCCCGGGGATCGACACGGCGCGCCTCGCGGCGTTCCTGGACAGTGCGGCGCCCGGCCTGGTCGCCGGCCCGATCACGGCCACCCTCATCGAGGGGGGGCGCTCCAACCTCACCTACGTCGTCACCGACGGCGCGACCCGCTTGGTGGCCCGCCGCCCTCCCCTGGGACACGTCCTCGAGACCGCGCACGACATGTCCCGGGAGTACCGCGTCATCAGTGCCCTGGCGGACACCCTGGTGCCGGTCCCCGTGACCTACGTCCTGTGCGAGGACGCCGACGTCATCGGGGCGCCGTTCTACGTCATGGAGTGGGTGGCGGGCACTCCCTATCGCAGCGCGGCAGACCTCGAAGCCCTCGGCCGCGAGGGCATCGCCGAGGTGTCGCGGCGCATGATCGAGACGCTGGCGACCCTGCACTCGATCGATCCGGCGTCCGTCGGCCTCGCGGACTTCGGCCGACCGCAGGGGTTCCTCGAGCGCCAGGTGCGGCGGTGGACCCGGCAGTTGGAGTCCTCGCACAGCCGCGACCTGGCCGGTGCCGACGAGCTCATCGACCTGCTCCGCGAACGCCTCCCCGAGGAGCAGCCACCCGCGATCGTCCACGGCGACTACCGCCTCGACAACCTCCTCGTCGACGGGGACCACCGCGTGGCCGCCGTCCTCGACTGGGAGATGGCCACGCTCGGCGACCCGCTCACCGACCTCGGCCTGCTCCTCGTCTACCAGCGCCTCACGCGGGTGGGCACGGCGCTGGGCAACGCCGCCGACGCTCCCGGCTACCTCACCGAGGAGGAGATGCTCGCGGTGTACCGCGAGGTCAGCGGGCGCGACCTCGCCGACATGGGCTTCTACCTGGGACTGGCGTCGTTCAAGCTGGCCGTGATCCTCGAGGGGATTCACTATCGGTTTTCCCAGGGCCAGACGGTCGGGGAGGGCTTCGACGCCATCGGGTCGGCCGTCGAGCCGCTCATCGCATCCGGCATCGCAGCGCTGCGTTCCGGCGTAGCGTGAGCCGAGGCCGTCGTCGAGGAGGGCATATGAGCAAGGTTCGAGCCGCCGTGCTGACGGCACCGGGGCGGTACGAGGTGCAGGAGTTCCCCTGGCCCGTACTCCCGGACGGCGCAGCGCTCATGCAGATGGAGATGTCGGGGATCTGCGGCACCGACAAGCACACGTACCAGGGGGAGACCAAGCAGTACGCCGGGACGCCGGCCGAGACGGACACGCCGTTCCCCATCATCCAGGGCCACGAGAACGTCGGCGTCATCTCCGAGCTCGGCCGAGGTGCGGCGGAGGGCCTGGAATTCCACGGCCGCCCGCTCAAGGTCGGCGACCGCGTCACCATGTGCCCCGACGTCGTGTGCGGGCGATGCCACGAGTGCAAGCACGTGATGGGGTACGTCTGGTGCGAGAACGTCCGCTGCTATGGCAACTCGCTCTCCTCGGCGGAGCCGCCGCACCTCTACGGCGGCTGGGCCGAGCAGATGTACCTCCGCCCGGACGCGTTCGTCTACAAGGTCCCCAGCGGGCTGTCGCCGCGCGTAGCCGTGCTTGCCGAACTCATGGCGTGCACCGCCTCGCTGGACAAGGTGAAGGAATTCAGTTCCTACGCGCTCGAGGGATTCAATTCCGGGGACACCGTCGTCGTCATCGGGTCGGGCCCGCTGGGGCTGCTCCACATCGCCAAGGCCGACATGATGGGGGCGGGCCAGATCATCGCCACGGACCTGTCGGAGCACCGGCTCGCCTTCGCCAAGCGCTGCGGCGCGGAGGTGACGCTCAACGTCACCACGACCGAGGCGGAGGACCGCATCGCCGAGGTTCGTCGCCTCACCGGTGGCCGTGGCGCGGATGTCGTCCTGCACATGGCCAACACGCCCGCGTCGTTCGTTGAGGGCATCGAGATGCTCAAGCGCGGGGGCCTCATGCTCGAGATGGGCAACTTCGCCG
>CAIVWG010000020.1 GCA_903909555.1 uncultured bacterium
GCGCACCGCGTCGGCCGCGGACGCCCGGCGCGCCCTCGGATTGGATCCGAGCCTGCCGACCCTGCTGGTGTTCGGTGGTTCCCTGGGTGCCCAGCGCCTCAACGTCGCCGTCACCGGGGCGGCCGAGGACCTCACCTCCGCGGGCATCCAGGTGCTGCATGCGGCGGGGGAGCGAGGTTCGGGCATGCCCGAAGGGGGCATTCGGCCGCGGTCCTCCGGCGAGGCGCCGTACATCGTGGTGGCGTACCTCGATCGCATGGACCTCGCCTACGCGGCGGCGGACCTCGCGGTCACGCGCGCGGGTGCGATGACGTGCGCCGAGCTCGCGGCCGTCGGGCTTCCCGCGGTCTACGTCCCGCTGCCCATCGGCAATGGGGAGCAGCGCCTCAATGCCGAGCCGGTCGTCGCTGCTGGAGGAGGCCTGGTCATCGACGACGCCGACTTCACCGCGCAGCGGGTCCGCGACACCGTGATCCCGCTCGCGCTCGATGGGGCGCGCCTGGCTGCCATGCGCGATGCGACCACCGGACAGGGGGTTGCCGACGGCGACGAGCGCCTCGCCGATCTGGTACGCGCGGCCGCCCGTCTGGGGGGTCGCCCGTCATGAGCGAGATCACCGGACGGGTTCACCTCGTGGGCATCGGCGGGGCGGGGATGTCGGGCATCGCCCGCATCCTGCTGGCCCAGGGGATCCCCGTGTCCGGCTCGGACGCGAAGGAGTCCCGCCGCCTGGCCGCGCTGCGCGCGCTGGGGGCCCGCGTCACGGTCGGGCATGATGCCGCCGCGCTCGACTCGGGTGACGGGCCCCTGCAGGTCGTCGTGGTGTCCACCGCGATCCCGGAGTCGAACGCCGAGGTCGCCGAGGCGCGACGTCGCGGTGTGCCGGTGTGGAGCCGGGCCGAGGCCCTCAATGCGGTCATGTCGGGGCACCGACCCATCGCGATCGCCGGGACCCACGGCAAGACCACGACGACATCGATGGTGACCGCGGCTCTCCAGGCGTGCGGTATCGATCCGTCCTTCGCGATCGGCAGCGAGATGCAGTCCTCGGGGACGAATGCCCACCTGGGGAGCAGCGACCTGTTCGTGGTGGAGGCAGACGAGTCCGACGGCTCCTTCCTGCTCATGTCCCCGGTCGTCGGCGTCGTCACCAATGTCGAGGCGGATCACCTCGATCACTGGGCCGGCTACGACGAGATCGAGGATGCGTTCGTGCGCTTCTGCGCCGCCACGGTGCCGCGCGGCGGGTTCGTCGTGGCGTGCGCGGACGACGCGGGAGCCCGACGCGTCGTGGACCGCGCCCGGGCCGAGGGGGTGGACGTCCGCACGTACGGCGAGGCGGACGATGCGGACTTCCGGGTCGTCCGCGGTTCCGCCCCCGGACGCCACGCGCGCGGGGCCGAGCCGGGAGCGGCCGGCTGGTCGTTCGAGGTGGTGCACGGCGGGGTGCGTCTGCCTCGCCTCACGCTGCGGGTACCCGGTCGCCACAACGCCCTCAATGCCACGGCCGCACTGGCGGTGGGGATCGGCCTGGGGTACCCGGAGGCCGAACTGCGCGAGGGACTGGAGGGCTTCACGGGGACGCAGCGCCGCTTCGAACTGCGCGGCCAGGTCGGCAGCATCCGGGTGTACGACGACTATGCGCACCATCCCACCGAGGTGGAGGCCACCTTGCGCGCGGCCCGCGAAGTGGCCGGAGAGGGCCGCGTCGTGGTGGCCTTCCAGAGCCACAGGTACACCCGCACATCGGTCTTCGCACGGGAGTTCGGCGAGGCGTTGGGACTGGCCGATGAGGTGGTGGTGCTCGAGGTCTACAGCGCCGGGGAGCAGGCGATCCCCGGCGCGAGCGGTTCCGTGATCGCGGCCGCGGTCCCGCTGCCGCCCGATCGCGTGGTGTTCCAGCCGTCCTGGGCGGCGGTGCCGGAGGCCCTCGTGGCGCGCGTGCGCCCGGGCGATGTCGTCATGACCATGGGAGCGGGGGACGTCGGGCTGCTCATTCCGGAGATCCTCGACCTGCTCCGTCGGGGTTCCGGCTGATGCGCAAGGTTGCCCTCGCGCTCCTCATCGTCATCCCGCTCATCGGCGCAGCCGTGTGGCTCGTCGGGTTTTCGCCGTTCCTGGCCGTGAGCACGGTCGAGGTGAGCATCTCCGAGGCGCCCGAGATCGCAGGGCCCCTCACCGCCGAGGAGGTCACGGCGGCCGTCGCCGTGCCGGAGGGCACGCCCATGGTCCGGGTGGACACCGCGGCGATCGAGCAGCGGATCTCCGCCCTGCCGCTCGTGCGCAGCGTCGAGGTCGACCGGGACTGGCCGACGACGCTGCGCATCGACGTGCGCCGCAGGGTCCCGGTGGCCGTCACGTCGACCCCCGGCGGCTACGAGCTGGTCGATCGCGACGGAGTCGTCCTGCGACCGGTGGACGGTCCGGTCGAGGGCGTGCCCTATGTCGAGGCCACGGGGGAGGGGACCGCTGCGGCTATCGAGGTCGCGCACGACCTGCCCGGCTGGCTGGCGCCGAAGGTGCAGGTCATCGAGGCGAGCACCCGCAATGACGTCACGCTGCGACTGCGCAACGGCGCCACGGTGCTGTGGGGATCCTCGGACGAGGGCAAGCTCAAGGGGGAGGTCCTCCGGGCGCTGCTGCGCACCGATGCGCAGCGATACGACGTGTCGGCGCCGGGAGTGCCGACCACCGCCGACGACACCTCGATCGGATCGGCGTCGCCCACCATCACGCCACCGTCGACGACACCGCAGTCGGACCCCACGCCGACGGGGTGAGCCTGCCCGGTCGTGGGCGCTCGCCGTCAGTGCCCGAGGGCGCTGGGCGACTCCACGTGCGTCAGGTGGCCGTCGAGGATCTCGAAGACGCGATCGGTGTACTCGACCATGCGCAGGTCGTGGGTGACCATGATCCCGGTCTTGCCGCGGTCCTTGATCTCGCGGCGCAGCAACTGCACGACCTGGCGCCCGAGCGCGGTGTCGAGCGCGGCCGTGGGCTCGTCCACGAGCACGAGGTCAGGGTCGTTCATGAGGGCCCGGCCGATCGCCACGCGCTGGCGCTCGCCGCCGGAGAGCTGTTCGGGGAGGTTCTTCGCTCGACCGGCGAGGCCGAGCTCCTCGAGGAGCTGGTCCGCCCGCTGCGACGCGGCCTTCTTCGGGGTCTTGACCAGGGTGGCGACGTACAGGAGGTTCTCGCGCGCGGTGAGGAAGGGCACGAGGTTCGCGGACTGGAAGACGAAGCCGACCCGTTCGGCGCGGAACTTGGTGCGCTCCTTGCCCCCGAGGGTGGTCACGTCGACGTTGCCGATGTGCACGGATCCGGAACTGGCCGATAGGAGGCCCCCGATGATCGAGATGAGCGTCGTCTTGCCGGAGCCGGACGGGCCGAGGAGGGCGACGAACTCGCCCTGGTCCACCGACATCGTGGCGTCGTCCAGGGCGGTCACGGCCGTGTGGCCGGACCCGTAGACCTTGCTCACGTTCTCGACGCGCAGGAGCGCACCGGGGTGGCCCGCTGCGTCCTGCGAGGGGCTCGGGCCCGGACCGTCGGGAGTCGAGCTGGTCGCGTCGACGACAGGGTCGTTCATAGCGTTCCTCCGATGGCGGTCGCCGGATCGATGCGGGCGATGCGTCGCAGGGAGAAGGCGGCGCCGATCACGCCTGCGACGAGCGTGAAGATGGCGATCTGGATGAGCGTGTCGGTGCGGAAGAGCGTGGGCACGGTGGACGGGATGATGAGTCCGAACAGCCGCGCCACGATCGTGCCCAGCACGATTCCCAGGACGGTGGCGACGATGGCCTGGACGAAGACCGCGCGCCCCAGCGCCCCGGTGGAGGTCCCCAGGGCCTTGAGTGCGGCGAAGAGCTCCCGCTTCTCCAGGACGAGCAATGCGAAGAAGAGAGCCACGACGAGCGTGGCGACGGCGACGGTCGTGTAGATGATGGAGTTCAGCGTGGACTTCTGCTGCGCCACACCCGGGATCGCCAGGCCGACCTCGTCCGCGGTGAGCACAGTGGTCCCCGGCTTGGCCGCCGCGATGTCGGCGAGGCTCGCGCCGGACTCGGTGACGAGGGCCACCGCGTTGATCGAGGTCGGCTGTCCCCTCAACTCCGGTCGCACCGCGTCGCGCATGGCCCGCCAGTCGGCCACGCTGGTCCATACGGTGGGCTGGAGCTGGTAGGCGGTGTCGGAGACGAATCCCACGACCTCGACGGACACCTCGCCCACGGACACCTGCGAGCCGAGGGTCACCCCCTCGTCCTCGAGTCGCGTGTCCACCGCGGCGACGCCGGTCTCCCCGGGGTCGGGCAGCCGACCCTCGACGAGCGTCGTGGGCGTGCCCGGGCCGCCGACATCGAGCCCGAAGACTGCGAGGTCCACCTCACCCGACGGCCCCTCACCTCCGGTGAGCAGGACGCCGATGGGGCCGGCCGCCTCGACCCCGGGGGCGGCGGCGAATGCGGCGACGTCGGACTCGTCCAGCCGCGAGCGGATGAGCGAGCCTTCGGCATCGTCGGAGAAGGCGTACGCCGTGGCGTTGGAGGACCGCACGGCGCCCGTCGCCCCGTAGAAGAGGCCGTCGGCAAGCGCGCCGAGGACGAGGACGAGGAAGACGATGAGGGCGAGGGCCGCGACGACGGCGCCGAAGCGGCCCTTGCTGCGGGTGAGCTCGCCGGTCGACAGGAGGCGCGCGGGGCCGGCCATCAGCGCGCTCCCACAGCGGAGGCCGGGTCGATGCGGGCGATGCGACGGATGCTCAGCAGGCCGGCGATCAGCGAGAAGATCCACACGGCGACGATCGTGCCGCCGATGAGCCCGGGATCGAGGTTCACGGGAATCCCGGTGTTGAGGCCCTGAACGGCGAGCAGGGTGAGGGCCAGGGCGATGGCCGAGGCCACGAGAACCACGATGGTGATCTGGATCGCCACCGTGGCCGCGAGCCGCCCCGTGCTCGTCCCGATCGCGCGCAGGAGGGTGAACGGCTTGAGCTTCTGCACGGTGAGGATGAGGAAGAAGAATCCGATGACGACGATGCCGATCACGAACGTGAGGCCCACGAGGATGCCGAAGCTCTGCGTGATCGACTCGATGCCGGGGATGAGCGCCACGGCCGTGTCCAGGGTGTAGCCCTTCACTCCCGGGACGGCGTCGGTGATGGCCTGAGCAACGGCCTCCGCGTCAGCGCCGTCAGCCACGTCGAAGGCCACGGCGTTGACGGGCACGAACGGAAGCCCGGGATTGGTCGCCGCGGCCGCCTCGTCGTAGGTCTCCAGCGGCGTGTAGAGCGTGGGCAGCGCGTTGAACTGGGCGCCGCGCAGGAGGCCCACGATCGTCAGCTCTGTTCCGGCAGGGTCCAGCGTGATCGTGTCGCCGATCTGCCCCGCGCCGTCGACCGCCACCTCGCCCGGGGACTCGGGGAGGCGCCCGCTGCTGAGCCCGCTCGGTGCGCCCGGGGCACCCGGGACGAAGCCGAAGATCTGCACGTCCGCGGACGCTCCCTCGATCTGGGCGGCCGTCGTGAAGGTGCCGACGGCGGATGCCGCGGCGACGCCGGGGACTGCGGCCACCGCCTCCGCGGAACCGGGATCGAGGCGGCTCGCCGCGATGTTGTCACGCGCGAAGTCGGCGTACACGATGCCGTCGGCACGCAGCCCCTGGAGGGCTCCGATGAGGGCGCCCACCAGGGCGCCGGAGAGAGTCGACAGCAGGAGCACGAGGAAGACGAGGAGGGCCACCGCCCCCGTGAGCAGGCCGAAGCGCAACTTGGCGCGCCGGATCTCGCTCCCGGCCAGGCTCACGCATCCTCCCGAGAATGGCGCTCGACGAACAGGCCCTCCTAGCCTCTCGTGGGATGCCCGGACCCGCATCTCGAGGGGGGCCCTGCCGGAGGCCGGCCATGCCAGAGGGCGGCAGCGCAGGAGTGTGGCCGCGTGGCGGTGTGGCAGCGTAGGAGGCGGGAGGGTGAGGCCATGGCCCGGGACGTCGTGCTCGACCTGAGGGTGCCGGGCCGGCGCGATGCCTGGCTGCGCACGCACTGGAGCCCTCCTGCCGTCGACCCCCGGGGGTGGGCCTGGGTGCAGCACGGGTTCGCCCGCGGTGCGCGCCACCTGGCCGGTCTCGCCGATCTCCTCGCCGCGCACGGGATCGCGGTGGTGCGTCCGGATCTCGCGTCGTTGCGGCCGTGGCACTCCCTGCACGATCCGGTCTTCCTCACCTCCGCGGCGCTCACGATCGCGCGCGCCGTGGAGGTCGGCATCCCCCAGCGGGCCGGCGTTCCGGTCGGGTCTGCCTGGTGGGGGATCGGGCATTCGGCGGGAGCCGGCGTCGTCGCGCATGCGGCGGGAGTCCTCGGGCATCGCGGGGAGCGGGACGACGTGCGGGGCCTCATCCTGCTCGACCCGGTGGACTCCGTGGGAGGCCTGCTCAGCGGGGCGCTCCCCTCCTGCGACGGCCTGGCGATGGAGGTGGCGGCCCTGGCTCCCTCGCGCTGCAATCGGCACGGGGCGATGCTCGACGTGCTCCGAGGTCGCGCGGCCACGTCGATCGCGACGTTCCCCACGCTCTCCCATGCCGATCCCGAGCGGATCCCCGCGGTGCTCGAGGCCGGGTCCGTGCCCGCACCGAGTCGGGCGGCAGCCTGGGCGTGCGGTCCGCCGGGGCCGGCCGAGGACGTGGTCGTGCTCGCGCGTCGGGTCGTCACATCCGCCACAGCCTCCGCTTGAGTTACCGCGTGCCTCCTTGCAATGCCCCCAGGGCGCGCCTAACCTCGCAGAAAGGCAGAACGCCTCAAGAAATCTCAACCTTAACGTGAGGTTGAGATGCGCGCGAGTGGCGCGCACGGGCCTAGGAGGACGCTCATGGGCCGGAGCCGAAGGGATGCACCCGTGGCCGCACCGCAGAACTACCTCGCCGTCATCAAGGTCGTCGGCATCGGGGGAGGCGGCGTCAATGCCGTCAACCGCATGATCGACGTGGGGCTCAAGGGCGTGGAGTTCATCGCCATCAACACCGACGCGCAGGCCCTCCTCATGAGCGACGCCGACGTCAAGCTCGACATCGGGCGCGAGCTCACCCGCGGACTGGGCGCCGGTGCCGACCCCGAGGTCGGGCGCCAGGCCGCCGAGGACCACGCGGAGGAGATCGAAGAGGTCCTGCGCGGGGCCGACATGGTCTTCGTCACCGCGGGAGAGGGCGGCGGCACCGGCACCGGCGGCGCTCCCGTCGTGGCGCGCATCGCGAAGTCCCTCGGCGCGCTCACCGTCGGTGTCGTCACCCGACCGTTCGGCTTCGAGGGCCGCCGTCGTGCCGCCCAGGCAGAGTCCGGCGTCGACTCCCTGCGCCAAGAGGTGGACACGCTCATCGTCATCCCCAACGACCGGCTGCTGTCGCTGTCCGATCGCAACATCTCCGCGATCGACGCGTTCCGCCAGGCCGACCACGTCCTGCTCCAGGGCGTCTCCGGCATCACCGACCTCATCACGACCCCGGGCCTCATCAACCTCGACTTCGCGGACGTGAAGTCCGTCATGTCGGGAGCCGGCTCGGCGCTCATGGGCATCGGCAGTGCCCGCGGGGAGGATCGCGCGGTCGAAGCAGCCGAGCGCGCGATTTCCAGCCCCCTGCTCGAGGCGAGCATCGAGGGCGCCCACGGCGTGCTCCTCAGCATCTCCGGCGGTTCCGACCTGGGGCTGTTCGAGATCAATGAGGCGGCGCGCATGGTGTCCGACGCGGCTCATCCGGACGCCAACATCATCTTCGGCGCGGTGATC
This sequence comes from uncultured bacterium, assembly GCA_903909555.1. Classification (GTDB taxonomy): domain Bacteria; phylum Actinomycetota; class Actinomycetes; order S36-B12; family S36-B12; genus Mxb001. Next base: position 7,773 of record CAIVWG010000020.1, read on the forward strand.
GACGACACCCTCGGCGACGAGGTCCGGATCACCGTGATCGCGGCCGGATTCGACGGCGGGAGCCCGCCGGCGCGTCGTGCCCAGCCGGTGACCCGCAAGATCGCGGAGGAGACGCCGCTGGCCGCCGCGGTCGCGGCCGGGCAGTCGAAGTCGGAGAACCCCGAGCTCCCCGTGTCTGCGGAGCCGAAGCGGCCGGTGCAGCAGCCGCGGACGATCGTCTTCGATGACACCGGCGACGACCTGGACGTGCCCGACTTCCTCAAGTAGCCGCCCGTGGGAGTCATCGGGCGCGGGATCGCGAGCGATGCCGGGCTCACCGCGGAGTGGCTGTTCACCGACCGTCACGGCGGCGTGAGCGAGCAACCCTTCGCGAGCCTCAACGTCGGTGCCTCCGTCGGCGACGACCCGCAGGCGGTGGCGCGCAACCGCGAGATCGCCGCGTCGTACCTCGCCGCCGACTCCCTGGGGATGATGCATCAGGTGCACGGGCGCGCCGTCGCCATCCTCGACGAGCCCGCCCATCCGCCGCCCCAGGCGGACGGGGTGATGACCCGGGCCGTCGGACTCCCGCTCGTCGTCCAGGTCGCCGATTGCGTGCCCGTGCTCGTCGCCGATCTCGCCGGGGGAAGCGTGGCGGCCGTGCACGCCGGCTGGCGCGGAGTGGCAGCCGACGTGGTCGGGGCGACCGTCGAGGCCCTCGCGCCCGTGGGGCCCGTCCACGCGTGGGTGGGGCCCGCGATCTGTCCCGGCTGCTACGAGGTGAGCGATGAGGTGCGCGCGGAGGTGGCCGACGTCGTGCCGGAGGCCTTCGCGACCACGAGTCGGGGAACACCCGCCATCGATCTGCGACGGGCCGTCCGCGCGCAGCTCTCGGCCCATGGGATCGACGCGGTCCTCGTGGGAAGCTGCACGTTCGAGTCGCCCGACCTCTTCTCCTTCCGACGAGACGCGGTCACCGGAAGGCAGGCGGGGCTCATCGTGATGCGGCAGCGTCCATGAGCGACCCTCGTACCGAGGAGTTGCGCGAGAGCCTGGCCC
>CAIVWG010000021.1 GCA_903909555.1 uncultured bacterium
ATCGTCAACTCCAAGATCTCCTCGGTGAAGGACCTGCTCCCGATCCTGGAGAAGGTCATGCAGTCGGGCAAGCCGCTGGCGATCCTCGCTGAGGACGTCGAGGGTGAGGCCCTGGCGACCCTCGTGGTCAACAAGATCCGCGGTACCTTCCGCTCGGTGGCCGTCAAGGCCCCCGGCTTCGGCGATCGCCGCAAGGCCATGCTGCAGGACATCGCGATCCTCACCGGCGGCCAGGTCATCTCCGAGGAGGTCGGCCTCAAGCTGGAGAACACCGGGCTCGACCTGCTCGGCCGCGCCCGCAAGGTCGTGGTGACCAAGGACGAGACCACCATCGTCGAGGGCGCTGGTGACTCCGACCAGATCGCGGGCCGGGTCAACCAGATCCGCGCTGAGATCGACAAGTCGGACTCCGACTACGACCGGGAGAAGCTCCAGGAGCGTCTTGCCAAGCTGGCCGGCGGCGTGGCCGTCATCAAGGTCGGCGCGGCCACCGAGGTCGAGCTGAAGGAGCGCAAGCACCGCATCGAGGATGCCGTTCGCAACGCGAAGGCGGCCGTCGAGGAGGGCATCGTGCCCGGCGGTGGCGTCGCCCTCATCCAGGCGATGACGGCTGCGGCCCCGAAGATCGACGCGCTCGGCTTGAGCGACGAGCAGGCCACCGGCGCGCTCATCGTCAAGCAGGCCGTCAATGCTCCGCTGAAGCAGATCGCCGAGAATGCCGGCCTCGAGGGCGGCGTCGTGGTGGAGAAGGTCAAGGAGCTCCCCGCGGGCCACGGCCTCGACGCCGCGACCGGCGAGTACGTCGACATGATCAAGGCCGGCATCATCGATCCGGCCAAGGTCACCCGCTCTGCCCTGCAGAACGCCGCGTCCATCGCGGGCCTCTTCCTCACGACCGAGGCGGTCGTGGCGGACAAGCCCGAGAAGGCGGCGCCGGCCATGCCGGGCGGCGACATGGGCGGCATGGACTTCTGAGTCTCGCCCACCCGCAGTACGCGCGAAGGGGGCGGCTCCCGTTGGGGAGCCGCCCCCTTCGGCATTCCCGCTAGTCTCGCCGCATGCCCTTCGCTGGCTTCCCGGCAGCAGCGTTCTCCTTCTACGAGCAACTGGGCGCGCACAACACGAAGGCCTGGTGGACGAAGCACCGGTCGACGTACGACGAGGCGGTGAGGGCACCGCTGACGGCTCTTCTCGAGGCCCTTGAGCCTGAGTTCGGCGCGTTCAAGATCTACCGCCCGTATCGGGATACGCGGTTCAGCAAGGACAAGACACCATTGAAGGACCATCAGGGCGCCGTCGTCATGATCGAGGACGCCGTCGGCTACTACGTGCAGGTGTCGGCTGCGGGAGTCATGGTGGGGGGCGGCATGTACGCGCCTGCGCCCGTGCAGTTGGCGCGCGTTCGCGGGGCCTTGGATTCCCCGGCCGTCGCTCCGCTGGAGGCGGAGTTGGCGAAGTTGCGCAGGGGGCGCCCGGCCTGGGATGTCGACATGGCACCGCTCAAGACCCGTCCCAGGGGCGTGGCTGCCGACCATCCGTGCCTCGACCTGCTGCGCATGACTCGGCTCATCTTCACGCGGTCGTACGACGACCCGGCCACGCTGGAGTCGACGAGGGTCCTCGACGCCGTCCGTCGGGACTGGCGCGCGATCACGCCGTGCATGGAATGGCTCGCCGATCACGCCGGCCCCGCGGAGGACCCGGGCCGGGAGGACTAGGTCGAGCCCGAGACCGAGGCGTCGGCGCCCGCTCTCCGCGTGACCACCGCACGAGCGCCGCGAGACCACAGGAAAGCGCCTCCCAGATGTGGGTTCGCGGCGCCTGTTCGGGGGACACCGCTCGGAGCGTCGCCTCGCGCCCGGGAATCCACCCCGCGTGGACACCTCCGGGCGGGTGGAGGAGCATTTCGCCCATGACAGGGAAGACCGTCGCCGTGGCCGCCGTCCTCGGACTGCTCCTCGTGTCGGGGTGCTCCTCCGACTCCGGCGATGCCGGTGCCGCGGGAGAGTCCGGGGCCGCCGTGGAGTCCAGCAGCCCGACGCCGACACCGACGCCCACGCCGACGCCGACCCCCACGCCGGAGATCGTCGTGTGGGCGGGCGAGGTGTGCATCGCGCGCGACGCCTTCGTCGACACTCTCGTGGAGTTCGCCAAGAACCTCGAGTACGACCCGACGTCCGGGGAGGACGTCGGCCAGCAGTTCCAGAAGCAACTCGAGGCCAACGTGGACGAGTTCACCGTGGCGGCAGACGACCTGGGTGCGGCGCTGGGCAAGGTCCCCCTCGACTACGCCGAGGCCCTGCCCCTCCTGGCAGACCTCCAGGACAACGTCGATGTGCTCAACGTGGCGAAGGACGATGTCCTCGCGCAGATCGACGAGGCGCGCAACGCCGGCGACCCCGTGAACTTCGGCCTCGCCCTCGTGCAGGCGGCCATCTCGGCCAAGGGCGTGTACGACGCCGGGTCGAAGGTGGCCGAGGGGCTCTCGCAGCTCTCCGGCGCCACCGAAGGCGACGTCGGGGATGCCTTCCGCATTGCGCCTGAGTGCGGCGGCACGGGCATCCTCCCCACCCCCTGAGGGCCGAAATGAGGCGCCGTTATCCGCGTTTGGCAGCGCGGAGCCCGATCCCTGGCGTTCTATAGGAGCGACCTCTCGGAATGGAAGGAAGCGAGATGACTCTCTCCTCACGACGCGCTGGCGCGTGGGCGGTCGCCGGCCTTGCCCTGGTGGCTCTGACGGTCCCCGCCGCTGCTGCGCAGGCCGCGCCTGCCCCTGCCGCCCCGACTGCGGTCCCGGCGGCCGCCTACCTCGTGGGATGGAGCGACGGCGTCTCGATCTCCGATCCACGAACGTTCACCCAGCGCAAGTACCAGGTGGCGGAGAACCTGCCCTACATCCAGGTGAAGGGCAACTGCGCGGACGGAGCGGAGCGCGGGGACGTGATCCGGCTGCAGTACCGCTACGAGGGCAAGTACAACACGCAGTCCGAGGTGCGCGTGAAGAAGTGCAGCGCGACGTATGCGCTGTATCTGAACCCCTACACCTCCAGCGGCTCCTGGGCGGTGGGCACCTATCGCTACCGGGTCACCCTCTCCGGATACAAGGCAGCGATCGAGTTCGACATCACGTACCGGAAGAAGTAGCCCGCCCACCAGGGTCGCTAGGCTCCGGCCGTGGCGCTGGTCGAAGTTTCCTGTTCCGGGTCGATCGCCATCGTGACGATGGCGCACCCGGAGCGGCGGAATGCGCTGAGCCGCGAGCTCGTGGCGGACATGCTGGCCGCGCTGCAGGGGGCGGCGGACGACGGGTGCCGCGCGCTCATCCTCCGCGCCCAGCCCGGGGCGCGCGTGTGGTCCGCGGGACACGACGTGGACGACCTGCCCCGGGACGGCCAGGATCCTCTGGCGTGGACCAGCCCTGTCGAGCACCTGGTCCGCCTCGTCCGGTCCGTGCCGTTCCCCGTCATCGCCGCGGTGGAGGGCAGCGTGTGGGGTGCGGCCTGCAACCTCGCGGTCACCTGCGACCTCGTGGTGGCCACGCGCGACTCCACCTTCGCGATCACCCCCGCCAAGCTGGGCGTGCCGTACCACACGGCGGGGATCGCGCAGTTCCTCTCGGCCCTTCCCCGCAATGTCGTCGACGAGATGTTCTTCACGGCCGACCCGCTGGGCGGCGAGCGGGCCTACCACCTGGGGCTGGTGAACCGGCTCGCCGAGGACGGTGACGACATGGAGCGACTGGCCATGGAGCTCGCCGGCACGATCGCCGAACGAGCCCCCCTGAGCATTCGCGCGACGAAGGCGGAGATCGCCGTGCTCACCGACGCGCGCGTGGTCACCAGCGAGGACTTCGAGCGGCTGGCGGCCCTCCGGCGCGCGGCATGGTCCAGTCGCGACTACCAGGAGGGGCTCGACGCCTTTCACGAGCGCCGCAGCCCGCGATTCATCGGGGAGTGAGCTGACCCGGGCACGCGGCTGATTCAATGAGCGGCGTGAGCCGGCCGGTGCATTTCGCCACCACCTCGAGGAGTGTCTATCCGACGCTCGTGGGCGTCTTCGTGGGCCTGCTGCTCATCTCGAACATCGGCGCGGTCAAGCTCATCGCCTTCGGGCCCATCATCACCGACGGGGGCGCGTTCCTCTTTCCCCTGGTCTACGTCGTCGGCGATGTCCTCAGCGAGGTGTATGGCTTCCGCGCCGCCCGGCGGGCGATCCTCCTGGGCTTCGCGATGTCGCTCCTCGCGGTCGTCACCTTCTGGCTGGTGCAGATCTCCCCGCCTGCCGAAGCGTGGGGCAACCAGGAGTCCTTCGAGGCGGTCCTGGGATTCCTGCCCCGCATCGTCCTCGCCAGCCTCGCCGGTTACCTCGTCGGGCAGTTGCTCAACTCCTACGTCCTCGTGTGGATCAAGGAGCGGACGCAGGAGAAGGCCCTGTGGCTGAGGCTGCTGGGATCCACGGCCATCGGCGAACTCGCGGACACGGTCGTCTTCTGCACCATCGCCTTCTTCGGGATCATCACCGGCACAGAGTTCCTCGTCTATGTCGCGGTGGGATTCGCGTACAAGGTCCTCGTGGAGGTAATCCTGCTCCCCGTGACGTACCTGGTGATCGACGCAGTCAAGCGACGTGAGCCCAGCTATGCCACGTCTGACGTGCTGCCGTAGTAGCGCCCGAGGAACTCCTCGCGGAAGCCACTGAAGTCGTCCCGTGCCATGGCCTCGCGCATGCGGTCGACGAGCCGTACGACGAAGCGCACATTGTGGATGGTCGCGAGCGTGGACGCGATCATCTCCCGGCCCTTGAAGGCATGGTGGAGATAGGCCCTGGTGTAGTGACCGCAGGTGTAGCAGTCGCACGACGCGTCGATCGGCTCGAACGCCCGCCGGTTCTCGCTTCGGGTGAGGTTGAAGCGGCCTCGCTCGGAGTAGACCGCGGCATTGCGGGCCTCGCGCGAGGGAGAGACGCAGTCGAAGGTGTCGGCCCCTGCCGCGACCCCGGCGAAGAGGTCCCCGGGCTCGCCGATGCCCAGCAGGTGACGCGGACGATCCTCGGGCAGCTCGGAGGTCACCCACTCGACGATCGTGCTCAGATCCGACTTCGAGAGCGCACCGCCGATGCCGAACCCGTCGACCTCGAGTCCCCCGAGGTCGCGCGCGGATCTGCGCCGCAGGTCCTCGTGCTGCGCGCCTTGCACCACCGCGAAGAGGGCCTGGTACGGCCGATGGGCTCGTTCGCGGGTGAGCCGATGGTGCTCGTCGACGCAGCGCCTGGCCCAGACGTGCGTGCGCTCCACGGAGCGCTCCTGGTAGTCGCGGGTGTTGAACAGCGTGGTGCATTCGTCGAAGGCGAAGATGATGTCTGCGCCCAGTCGATGCTGGACCTGCATCGACACCTCGGGGGTGAACCGATGCGTGGAGCCGTCGAGGTGCGAGCGGAACGTCACTCCGTCGTCATCGACGACGGCCAGCCGGTCCTTGCCCTCGGCGATGACGTCGTCATTGTCATGAGCCTCGACATCCATGGCGAGGACCTTCTTGAAACCGGCGCCCAGCGAGAGGACCTGGAAGCCCCCGCTGTCGGTGAAGGTGGGCCCCGGCCAGTTCATGAAGGCGCCCAGGCCTCCGGCATCGTCCACGATGTCCGACCCGGGCTGCAGATGAAGATGGTAGGCATTGGCGAGCACAGCCTGGGCCCCCAACTGGAGCATGGACTCCGGCAGGACCGACTTCACGGTGGCCTTCGTCCCCACGGGCACGAAGGCGGGCGTCTCGACCACCCCGTGGGGGGTGCTCATGCGGCCGACGCGGCCGGCGCCCTCGCGGGCGCGGTGCACGACAGAGAATGAGAAGCCCTCCGCGCCGGGGTGCTGTGATCGGTCGAGGTCGGGCACGGGCCCATCCCACCACGGGAGCTGCGGGGTCGAGAGAGCCGGGCATCGCTGCCCCGCTGGCCGGGCGTCGCGAGGCTGGGCTGTCTAGACTCGGCAACCAGGACGTCATCGGGGGCGCAGACCCCCTGTATCGAAAGGTCGCGATCATGTCCTCAGTCAGTGGTGGAGTGTGGAACCGGGTCTCACGAGCCGGACTCGCCGTGGTGGGGTCGACCGCCCTGGCCGCAGGGCTCCTGATCGCCGTGCCGGGGACGGCCCAGGCGGAGCGCACGATCGTGCAGGCCTCGAAGATCCAGAAGGCCATGATCATGAACGCCCTCATGGAGGACGTGAACCCCAAGTGCGTGAACGTCGCCTTCGCCGTCTCCAATCGAAACTGGGGACTCTTCAGCCGCGTCAAGCAGATGCCCGGCTGCCCCACCACCCAGGGCCGCACCCGGGTCATCCTCAGAACCGAGGCGGGCTGGCGCAAGGCGTTCTGGAGCGATGACCCCGCGGGCTGCAACCTATACAAGATGCCGAACGACGTGCGCCACGACCTCAAGCGGTACGTCAAGTGTGCAAAGGAACCGCTTCCGGAGGAGTGACCTCAGGCGCCTGGGGTGAGAACGAACGCCAGGACCTCGCGGGCACCTTCCAGGCGCTCGCGGTACTTCGGGAAGCCAGCGTACACGCGGCCGGCTGATTCCCACACCAGCGGCATGTCGGCATCTGGGATCGGCGTCGCCGTGACGCTCACCGTGGTGCCGCGCCACGTCACCGCGGCGCGAGGGTTCTTCGCCAGGTTGAAGGCCCAGCCTGGCGGCCGCGGCTGTGCGAAGTTGGTGCCGACGACCGCGAGATCGTCGCCGAGGGGGATGGCGGCCACGGGCATCGAGCGCACGAGACCGGACTTCGCGCCGGTGGTGGAAAGCATGATCACCGGGAGCCCGGTGGCCAGGCCGGGCAGCGTGAGACGTCCCCTGCTCCACCGGTAGAGCGGGCGGTCGACGCGGTAGAGGGTGCGCTGGAACACCCAGCCGCCCGCCCGGGTCGAGGCTGCCCGCTGCAGGCTGCGTTGCACGGGATTGGGCGGTGTCCATCGGAAGCCGAGCGCGACCTGCAGTCCCATGCGCGAAGAGTGTCCCACGCGACCGGCTCGCGCAACCGCGCTGCGCTGGGTAGCGGCGCGGCCTTCGTGGACAACGGACGTGGCCCCGCCTTCGAGGTCGGCCACGCGACCTGTGCCAACCGCCATGGTTGACAACGGTCCCGCAGTTTCGCCTCGGCGCCGGGGGGTACCCTGGTGGCGTGACAGCGGTGGTGCCGGATGCGCGGGTGCGCGGGGTCGTGGTCGTGATCCCGTGCCATGACCTGGACGCGACGATGGAGTACTTCTGTGACGCCCTGGGATTCCGCATCGAGCTGATCTCGCCGGCTGACTCGCCGTCGACCGTCGTGCTCTCCGGCCACGGCGCTCTCCTCCGCCTGCAATCGGTGGAAGGCGAGTACGACCCGGGCGTGGTGCAATTGCTCTGCGACGACGCCGGCGATCTGCCGCCGGGCAGCCTGCTGGCGCCCAACGGGACCCGCATCGACGTACTCCCCGCCGATCCCGAGGTGGACATCCCGGCGCAGCAGCAGTCGGTGGTGGTCTCCACCTTGTCGGGCAACGCCCGATTCGGCGTGGGGCGGGCGGGGATGAACTACCGCGACCTGATCCCCGACCGGCAGGGCGGTCGCTTCATCGCCTCCCATATCCGCATCCCCGACGGCGGCCCGGTGCCCGACTACGTGCACTTCCACAAGGTGCGATTCCAGATGATCTACGTGCACCGTGGCTGGGTGAAGGTCGTCTACGAGGACCAGGGCGAGCCGTTCATCATGCAGGCAGGTGACTGCGTGCTGCAGCCCCCCACCATCCGGCACCGGGTCCTCGAGGCGTCGCCCGGCATGGAGGTCATCGAGATCGGGTGCCCCGCCGAGCACGACACCATCGCCGAGCATGTGATCACGCTGCCGACCGGCCGGGAGTTGCCCGAGCGGGAGTACGGCGGCCAGCTCTTCGTCCGGCATCGCTCCGAAGGCGCGGCGTGGGAACCATTCCGATTCGACGGCTTCGTCCAGCAGGACTTCGGCATCGGCACCGCGACGCATGGCCTCGCGGGCGCCCGCGCGATCCGTCCCGACGGCGGCACCGACTGGCCGCGGGCTGTCGTGGACAACGAGTTCTTCTTCACCTTCCTTCTCGACGGGAGGGCCACCCTGCACATCGGCGATGAAGCGCCGCAAGCCCTGGAGTCCGGGGACTGCTTCGTGGTGCCCGCCGAGGTGCCCTACGCGCTCACGGGCATCTCGGCGGACGCCCGGATGCTCGAGGTCTCGCTGCCCGACCAGCTCCAGCCCCGTCCGCTGTAGCGCACAGGCCGCCCCAGGCGGACGGACTGCCCGGGGCGTGGTTCCTCCTCCGCCTCGCGCGCGGGGAGGCGCGGCCTCGAGGGATCGACGCCGCCTGAGCGCTAGCGTTCCCCTGTGAAGATCCATGTCCGCGACCCCGGCCATGTCGCGTTGCGCCGAGGGGTCCGCGCCGCGATCGGGGTCCCGATCGCGTGCCTCCTCGCTCTCGCCCTGCTTCCCGACTCGCCTGCGGCCCTCGTGTCGGCGTTCGGCTCCCTGTGCCTCATCGCCCTGTGTGACTACGGCGGCCCGCCGGCGCGCAAGCTCGGCCTGCTGCTCGGCGCGGGAGCGGCGGGCGCCGTCCTCATCACGATCGGCGTGGTCGCTGCCGCGAACGTCGTGTCCGCCATCGTGGTCACGTTCGTCATGGGCGCAGCGCTCGCGTTCTCGGGAGTCCTGCGAGGATCCGTGGCCGCGTCGGGCGCGGCCATGACGATCATGTACGTCGTCGCCGTCACCCTCGGCCTGCCCGCCGACCAAGTGATCAAGGCGCTCGTCGGGTGGTCGCTCGCGGTCATCGTGGCGATCCCCATCACCCTGTTCATCCTTCCCCGCCGGGATCTGTCCGCCGTCCGCCAAGCGTGCGCGAACGCCTTGTCCGCGTTCGCCGATGCAGTCGCCGCTCGTGGTCGCGGCGAGGCTCCCGATCGCGAAGCCCTGAACGCGGCCCAGGACACGCTGCGGCGCTCCTACCTCGGCAATCCCTTCCGCGCCGCGGGTCTCAACCACCGAGACCGCGCCCTCGTCGCGCTCGCCGGACAGATGCAGGGCCTTCTCGCCACCGTGGAGAGCGGGCGCGCGTACCCCACCGCGATGCTGGTCGAGCCGGTGACCCTGCGCCTCAATGAGCAGTCGGCCCAGATCCTGCGCGATGCCGCCTCGGCGCTCCGCGACGATTCGGCCTCGATGTCCAGCGGCATCCCCATCGTGGAGGACTGGCGTCAGCAGTGGGGGACTGCCGTCACGATGCTCGCCGACGCGGGTCCTGCGGAGGTGGAACAGCGCGTGCACGACGTGTCGTCGCTCTTCCCCGACCGGACCATGGCGGTGGCGTCCGTGCGGGTCGTCATGCTCGTCCGCCAGGTCCTCGGGCTGCCCGCGGAGGACTATCCGGCCGGGCCCGACCAGCCGGTCATCCCGGCACCGGTCATCTCGAGCAGTGGGGACGACGTGCGCGCGAACCTCACCTTGAAGTCGCCCTGGATGCGCCAGGCGCTGCGGGTGGGGCTCGGACTCTCGATCGCGGTCCTCGCGGTGTCGCTCATGGGCCTTGACCACGGCCTGTGGGTGGTCCTCGGCGTCACCGCGGTGCTGCGCTTCGACAGCCTCACCACGCTGCGGACAGCGGGGTATGCACTGCTGGGCACGTTCGGGGGCGCCGCCGTGGGCTATCTCGTCCTCGCGGCGGACACCTCCTACGTCGGCATCCTGTGGGTGGTCCTCGTCCTCGTGACGTTCCTCGCGGTGTGGGTGCCCGTCGCGATCGGCTTCGCATGGGGTCAGGCAGCGTTCTCGCTCTTCGTCATCGTTGCCTTCACTCTGATGACGTGGCCTCCGAACCTGGCGACTGCGCCCCAGCGATTCATCGACGTGGTGGTCGGGGCTGTCGTGAGCATCGTGGTCGCACTGCTGCTGTGGCCCGGCGGAGTGCTCGCTGGGCTCGTGGGCAATGTGGCGGACGCCGTACGCACGTCGACGGTACTTCTTCGTGATGCGGTGACGAGCCTGGTGGCGGGCGGCGACGTGGATAAGGCGCTCATCACCGAGAGCGCGCGGTCGATGGCGCGATCCGAGGAGGTGGTGGAACTATCGATCTCCTCCACCAATGGCGGTGCGACGGCCTACGCCCACCAATGGCAGGAGGTGATCGACCACCTGCGCAATCCGAACGTCGCCGGCCGACTGCTCGCCGGGTGGGCGCACGGCGGGGCTCCCATCGGCGCCGTCGTGCCCGCGCTCCAGGAGCCCCTGCTCGCCGAACTCGGCGCGGTCACGCGCGAGTGGGACGGAGTGGCCGCGGAGATCGACGGGGCGGGGCATCGGGAGGATCAGAGCGACCCGGAGACCTTGGCGTCGATCGCATCGCTGGCCGCGACCGTGGACCTGAGCGATCACGACGTGGCCGATCGCATGGTGGCCGCCATCTGGGGGCACGGCTGGCTGCGGATGTGCCTCGCAGCCGGGCGCGCCTGCGAGGTCCCCGCTCCCGCGCCCTGAGCAGCCTGTCCCGCGGTCACGGCTGGTACGTTCCCGGAAGCGCGGGGTGATTCGTGCTGGGTCAGGGGATCGACGATGCCTCGGCTCCGTCCGTGGAGAGAGCCGTGGCCCTTCAGTCCTTGACCGCACGTCTGCTCGCCGGTCTCCTCGTCCTCGCGGGGCTTGGCTCCGGTGCCGTCGCGGGGTCCGGCACGGCGTCGGCCAATGGCTGCATCACACCGGCGGCGGGCACGTCGGTAGACCCCTTCCTCATCGAGAACGCGAGCAACCTGGACTGCCTGTTCGGCAATCCCGTGTACTACTGGCATCAGGGCTATTACTTCAAGCAGACCGCCGACGTCAGCATGACCTCCTACGGCGCGTATGCGGGAGGCATTGGCGATGACACCCGCACCTTCAACGGGACGTACGACGGCAATGGCAAGACCATTGCCGGGCTGCGGATCGCCGGCGCGGCATCGGTGGGCATGTTCGGCGTCACCTCCGGCGCGACCATCTCCGACCTCACCCTCGTGGACGACTCCATCTCCGGTACGAGCCGGGTCGGCGGGCTCGTGGGGACCGCCGACGACACGACGGTCATCAGCAACGTCCACGCGGACGGGCGGGTCTCCTCCTCGGAATCCGATGCGGGCGGCCTCGTGGGGCTGGCGCTCGATGCCACCCGGATCACCTCCTCCTCGGCCGACGTGGACGTGGCGGCGGGAGTCGGGGGGAATGCCGGGGGGCTTGTCGGGCGTGCGCAATCGGCTTCCGGGCCGATCGTCATCACGAACTCGTCGGCGAGCGGAGACGCGGCCGCATCTCTCCGGGCGGGTGGTCTGCTGGGCGCTGGCTTCGCTCCGCTCACGATTGACCGCTCCTATGCCACCGGTGATGACACCGCAGATTCTGAAGCCGGGGCGCTTGCCGGATACCTCGTGGGGGATGACTCGTCGAGCGTGACGGTCTCCCAGTCCTTCGCCACCGGGCGGACGTGGAACGACTCAGGCAGTGCCGGGGGGCTCGTGGGCACGCTCGACGACCAGGGCTCACTGGGCCTCGTGGCCAACACCATCACGGACTCCTATGCCACCGGTCAGGTGAGAGCGTCATCGTGGGCCGGGGGCATCGTCGGCAGGATCAGCGCGGATCACGCCGCCGACTGGTCGATCGTGCGCACGTACTCGACCGGGGCCCTCCAGGGAGCGGACGACTCCACCGGAGGAATCGTCGGGGAGATGGACCCGCTCGGCAGCGGAACCGTCACATCCTCTTTTTGGAATGCCACGGACTCTGGCGGCCAGGGGTCCAGTCCGTACGGCACCGAGTCCACGGCGAGCGCCATGCGATCCCCTTCCCTCTACGCGGGGGCGGGATGGGGCATCGCCAGCACCACGTCCGCGGGATCGACCTGGGGCAGCTGCCCGGCCCTCCAAGGCGGCCTGCCATTCCTGCAGTGGTACGCCGACCAGCAGGGCTGGGCATGCGCGCCCCCGCCACCGACGCCGCCGGGGCCGCCCACCGCGGTGATCGCGGTCGCGGGCGACGCGTCGGCCCGGGTCTCGTGGACCCCGCCCGCCTCCACGGGATCCTTCCCCGTGACCACCTACCTCGCGACGTCGACGCCAGGAGGGCGCACCTGCTTGGCGTCCGCCCTCGCCTGCGAGGTCACGGGCCTGGCCAACGGCATGACCTACACGTTCACGGTGCAGGCGCTCAGCGGAGGAGGCTGGGGCCCGTCGTCGGTGGCCAGCAATCCGGTCATCCCCACGCGCCCGCCCCGGCCCAGCATCGTCATCTCCGGCGCGCGCAGCCTCGAGGGGGTCACTGTGGCGGGGACCACGTCGGGCTTCGGCATGGGTGGCTTGGTGACGCCCTGGTTGAGGCGAGGCGCGGGTCCGTACGAGGCGGGACGCGAGGTCCTCGTCGACAGCGAAGGCAGGTTCACGTGGTCGCGCCGCGTGCGAGGGGCGGTCGTCTGGGTCTCCTTCTCGTCGGGCACCACCCGGTCGAACGCCCTGAGGCTGCCGAGCCCGCGCTGACGTCTACCGGGAGCCGCCCTCGGACCGCCCCTCCCGCAGGAAGTCCACGATGAGGGCGGTCGCGCGATCAGGTTCGTCGTGGAGGACCCAGTGCGTCGCGTCGTCGAGCCACTCGATGCGCGCGTCGTCGCACAGGTCGGCGCTCGGCTGCACCATGGTGTCGGTGAGGGCCACGTCCCGACGTCCCCAGATGATGAGCGTGGGCACGTGTACGCGGTTGTCGCTGAGACGTCCCGGGCGCCGTCGAACGGACGCGCGATACCAGTTGAGCATCCCTCGTGCGGCGCCTGGCCGTGCCCACGCCTCGCGCAGGTGCGCCAGGTACGTCGGGGTGAAGCTCCCCGGGTTCGCCGTGCGGGCGAGGGCGCGGGAGAAGCGCGCCCTGGTCCGCGGTCCGAAGGCGAGGCGCTCGGGCAGGGCGGGCACCTGGATCGCGAAGATGTACCAGCTCTTGCGAAGCTGGCGGGCGCTGCCGCGCACCGCGCGGGCGAAGATGCTCGGGTGCGGGACGTTGATCACCACAAGCCGGCGGACGCGCTCGGGTCGCGTGAGCGCGAGCCACCAGGCGACGGCGGCTCCCCAGTCGTGGCCGACGACGTACGCGGACTCCCGCCCCATCGCCTCGATGATGCCCGCGACATCGGCCGCGAGCTCGTTCACGTTGTAGGCATCGATGCTCTCGGGCTTGTCGCTGAGGTTGTAGCCGCGCTGATCTGGGGCCACGACCCGAAAGCCCGCCCGGGCCAGAGCGACGAC
>CAIVWG010000022.1 GCA_903909555.1 uncultured bacterium
GCCGGAGGCGTTCTCGGTCTCGACGATCTCGGCGCCCCCGGTGAGCGGGGACCGGGCGATGAGGCCCGCGACCTTCACCGCGGTCTCGGCCAGGACGAGGAGCGCCTCGGCCACCCGGGGATCCACCGGTCCGGCCCGCAGCACTGGACCGAGGGCCTCGCGCGTCGCCGTCATGGGCCGAGTCTGGGGGCCGGCCCTTCGAAAGTAAAGGCATGTTTTTCATGCTTGATGCAAAGCAATGCTTTGCCTTGATCTAGGCTCGTTCCATGCAGGACATCACGCTCCGCCAGTTGCAGATGCTGTCCGCCACCGCCCAGCACCGCTCCCTCGCGGGTGCCGCGGCGTCGCTCCACGTCACCGGGCCCGCCATCGCCCAGCAGCTGCGACTGCTGGAGAAGCGCGTCGGCATGGCGTTGCTGGAGCGGCGCGCCGACGGCCTGCACCCGACCCAGGCGGGCCGAGCCCTGCTGGGCTGCGCCCACCGCGTGGAGCGTGAGATCCAGGCCGTCGCCGACGAGCTGGAGTCGCTGCGCTCGAGCACGACAGGCCACGTCGTGCTCGGTGCGGTGAGCACCGCGAAGTACTTCACGCCTCGCATCATCGCGGCGTACCGCCGCGCGCATCCCGGCATCAGCGTGCAGCTCGTCGTGGGCAACCGCGCGGAGACCGTCGCGGCGCTGGAGGACTACGCCATCGACCTGGCCATCATGGGTCGCGCGCCGTCGACCCTGGGAGTCGTGGACGAGGCCTTCGGGGACCATCCGTACGTCGTCATCGCGGCACCGGACCACCCGTTGGTCGGGACGCGCGTGAGCGTCGCCCGGCTGTCAGAGGAGATGTTCCTGCTCCGCGAACCCGGGTCGGGCACGCGCATCCACGCGGAGGCGCTCATCGCGGCGGCGGGGCTGCCCATGCGGGTGGAGATGGAGATGTCCTCCAACGAGACGATCAAGCAGGCCGTCATGGCCGGCCTCGGGGTTGCGCTCATCTCCGCGCACACCATCGCTGCCGAGCTCGAGGACGGCCGGGTCGCCGTCCTCGATGTCGAGGGGCTGCCGATCCGCCGACAGTGGCGCGCGGTGCGCCTGGCGTCGCGGGAGCCGAGCCCGGCGATGTCGTCGCTGTGGGATTTCATCGCCTCGCAGGGCGGCGCGCTCCTCCCCGCCGAGCCTGCGGCACCGGGCTCTCCAGGCGCTGGGCGTCCCGTCGGGAGTCGCCGGTAGGGCGGGATACGGTGAGCCGGTGACGTTCGACTCCGGTGAGTTCGACCAGCATGAGCAGGTGGTCTTCGGGCACGATCCGCAGACGGGTCTGCGTGCCATGGTGGCCATCCACTCGACCGCGCTGGGACCGTCGCTCGGGGGGTGCCGCATGCGCCCCTTCGCCAGCCCGGACGAGATGGCGGCCGACGCGCTGCGTCTGTCCAAGGCCATGAGCTACAAGAACGCCCTCGCCGGCCTTCCGCACGGGGGCGGCAAGGCCGTCATCTGGGCCGACCCGGCCAAGGACAAGTCGCGCGAGCTCTTCCTCGCCATGGGTCGCTTCATCGCCACCCTGCAGGGCCGCTACATCACGGCCGGTGACGTCGGGACGACCGTCGCCGACCTCGATGTCATCCACGAGGCCAACCCGTGGACCACGGGCCGGTCCCCGGAGCGCGGCGGATCGGGCGACACCGGAATCCTCACGGCGTTCGGGATCATGCAGGCGATGCTCGCCACCGCGGAGGTGGCGTGGGGCGAGCCCTCCCTCGAGGGCCGCCGCATCGGCATCTCCGGTGCCGGGAAGGTCGGCGGACGCCTCGCGGTCCACCTCGTCGAAGAGCAGGGGGCCGAGGTGTTCATCACCGATCCCCAGGATTCCGCCCTGCGCACGGTGCGCGACCGCGTCCCGGTGACCACCGTGGAGACCACCGACCAGCTCATCGACATGCCCCTGGATATCTACTCGCCCAATGCGCTCGGGCACGCTCTCACCATGGACGTCGCGCGCCGCCTGGAGTCCACCATCGTCTGCGGGGCCGCCAACAACCAGCTCGCCGAGCCCGCGGTGGCGGACGTACTCGCGGAGCGCGGAATCCTCTACGCGCCTGACTACCTCGTCAACTGCGGCGGCGTAGTGCAAGCAGCGGAGGAGATCCCCGGCTTCGACATGGAGCGCGCGAAGGCACGGGTGGCCGGCGTCTACGACACGACGCTGCGCGTCCTCCGGCGCGCCGAAGCCGAGGGAGTCACCCCCGAGCAGGCCGCGGCGGAGGAAGCCGAGGAGCGCATCGCCGCCGGCGCCGGGGCGTTCCGGACGTTCTAGCGCCGCCCCCGTCTCGTGACGCCGATCAGGGGCTAACGATCGGCGATGGCCAGTGTTGCCTTGCGTGCACCCGCACTGGCATCACTGGACTCTGCCGCGTACGTGACCGACTCCTGAAGGCCGTAGTCGGCGAAGAAGACCCGGTACTCGCCGGCTTTGGGATCGCGGGCCACGAGCGTGAGCGTCGACCCGTTGCGCACCGTCCCCGAATCCCGCACGGTCCACCTCGACGACGATGACGACCGATACTGCAGCTGGATCCAGCTCGCGCCTCTCCAGGTCTGGCCGTCATCGGCGATCACGGTGACCTCGACCTTGATCCCCTCGCTGACGACGACCTCGGTCGGCCAGGTGACCTCGAGTTCGGGGTTCACGATCGTCACCTGCGTGGAGGGAGAGCGGGTGCCGTCCGGGAGCACGAAGTAGTACTCCCCTGAGGCAGTGGGTACCA
>CAIVWG010000023.1 GCA_903909555.1 uncultured bacterium
CCCGTGCTCTGGCACGCGCTCCCCCGTGCTCTGGCACGCGCTCCCCCGTGCTCTGGCACGATGCCGCCATGGACCTCACCCGCATGTCCGCCACGGAGTTGCTCCACCTCTACCGTTCGGGCCAAGCCTCCCCCGTGGACGCCACCACGGCGGTGCTCGAGCGCATCGAGACGGTGAACCCGGCGATCAACGCCTTCTGCCTCGTCGACGAGGAGTCCGCACTCCGGGATGCGCGGGCTAGCGAGGACAGGTGGGTGCGACACCGCGCGACCGGCGATCCGGTCGGCGACCTCGAGGGCGTGCCCACGTCAATCAAGGACCTCGTCCTGACGCGCGGCTGGCCCACCCTGCGCGGGAGCCTCGCCATCGATCCCCACCAGGCCTGGGACGTCGACGCTCCGGCGACAGCACGGCTGCGCGAGGCAGGGGCGGTGCTGGTGGGCAAGACCACGACACCGGAGTTCGGGTGCAAGGGCGAGACCAACTCCCTGCTCACCGGGATCTCCCGCAATCCGTGGAATCCCGTGCGCACCAGCGGAGGCTCCTCGGGCGGTTCGGCAGCGGCGGTGGCCGCGGGCCTCGGCCCCCTCAGCATCGGCACCGACGGCGCGGGCAGCGTGAGGATCCCGGCCGCCTTCTGCGGCGGCGTGGGCCACAAGCCCAGCTTCGGCCGCGTCCCCGCATACCCGCTCTCGCCCTACGGCACGGTTTCCCACCTCGGTCCCCACACGATGAGCGTGGCCGACGCGGCGCTCATGCTCACTGTGCTGAGTCGCCCTGATGCCCGGGATTGGACGTCGCTGCCCTACGACGCCCGTGACTACCGCGTCGGCCTCGAGGACGGCATCCGCGGGCTGCGCATCGCCTACTCCCCCACCCTCGGATACGCCGAGGTGCACCCGGAGGTAGCGGCTGCCGTGGACATGGCGGTGGGAGAACTCGCGGCCCTCGGTGCTCTCGTCGATCAGGTCGATCCCGGATTCGAGGACCCGCTCGACATCTCCACGGGGCTGTGGTTCGTCTCGTCGCGCACCGTCTTCGAGACCCTCACTCCGGACGGCCAGGAGCTCACCGACCCGGACTTCCGGGAGCAGGCGGAGGCTGGCGCCCGCATCTCCGCTCAGGATGTCCAGAAACTCGTCCTGCGCCGCGGTGCGCTCGGCATGCTCATGCGCCAGTTCATGGAGCGCTACGACCTCCTCGTCACACCCGCGATCGCGATACCGGCGTTCCCGGCGCGTCCTGCGGGGAGCGTCCCCATGACTCCGCAGTCGATGCTGTCCTGGACACCCTTCACCTATCCGTTCAACCTCACCCAGCAACCCGCGTGCACGGTCCCCTGCGGACTCACTGCGGACGGTCTGCCCATCGGGATCCAGTTCGTCGGGCCGATGTTCGACGACGCGATCGTGCTGCGGGCGGCGCGGGCCTACGAGTCGGTTCGCCCGGTGGCGCGACCGGACCTCTAGCCGGTGGGGTCCGGACTCCTCAGGACGGCGTTGTCGTAGACATCGTCGAGGGCCGAAGCGAGATCACCGAACCAGCCCTGCTCGCCGAGAGTCCGGCGCACGCGCTCATTGAGGCCACCGCGCGTCTGGTGCTCCCCGGGCAGATCCCCGAGCCGCTCGACGGGAGTCGCCTTGCCGACCGCGGCAAGACCCTCGAGCTCGGACAGGATGTAGCGAGCCGCGGTGTCCTCGTCGATCCCTCGCGTGGACATCCAGCCGATGATCGTGTTCTGCAGCTCGTAATACGTTGACATGAACGCCGAAGCGCAGCTGAAGACCCTGATGAGCGACTCGTCCTCCCACACGATCACGTCCCCGAGTCCCTCGAATGCCCGCTCCACCTCGGCGACCGCGGGGCAGATGAGCAGCGGTCCCCGGCCCAGTTCTATGGCCGGAAGCGGGATCAACTGGGCAACCCGCGACGCGGGGGATACCAGCGCCGCGATCTGGGATGGCGGCGTGCCGGCAATGAAGCTCGCGACCACCTGGTCGTCGCGGAATCGCACGCTGCTCAAGGCCTCGTCAAGCTGCTGGGGACGCATCGCGAGAACGACCATGTCCGACTCATCGACGACCTCCTGGTTCGAGGCCATGCGCCGGCAGTGCGGGAACTCTGCGGCCAACTGCGTGCTCATGTGCTCGGATCTCGGGGACAGCAGGATCGATCCCCCCTGAACGGGACGATCGGACATCGCTCGGATGACCGCCGTCGAGATCGTGCCCACGCCCAGGAAGCCGATGATCATGGAGGCATTGTCCAGCAGGCGTCGCCTGCGTCGACGCGCGTACACTCCTACGCGGCCCGGCGGCTCGCCGGTGCCGAGGGGAGGGCCATGTCCCGCACCATGCGCTTCGTCGCGGCCTCGCTCGTGGCCGCGACCGCGATGGCCTCGGCCCCCGCTGCCCTGGCAGAGCCCGCACAGTCGCAGCGGACCCTCTACGTCCTCGGAGACTCCCTGGCCGATCCCGATGTCGGAGCGACGAGCACGGATCCCTACCTGCGCGCGAAGGCGCGACGCATGGGACTGCGCTACGTCGTCCATGCCGACATCGGCAAGGGCACGTCCTGGGGCATCGACCAGCTCGATCGCTTCCCTCCCCCGAAGGGTGCAATCGTCGTGGTTGCGCTCGGGACTAACGACATCTACACGCCTTCGGCTTTCCGCCAGAACGTGAAGAAGATCATGCGCATGCTGCGCGGCCACACGGTCCTGTGGGTGAACGTGCACGTGTCGCCGCGTTTCGAGCGCGGGGTCGGCAAGGATGCGGCGATCAACAAAACCCTGCGACTCAAGGCCCGCAACTATGAGCGTCTTCGCGTCCTGGACTGGAAGCGCTACGTCCGTCGTCACGGCATCGTGTCGACCGATGGCCTGCACTACGACGTCGCAGGTGCCCGGGCCCGCGCTGAGTTCATCGCCCGGGCCGTCCGCCTCGCCGGCCGATAGGGCGCCGCTGGGCCACCGCTGACCGGTCACTGGACGAAACGCCGGGGACGGCCGCGGTCCCTCGGACGAGGCTGGCGGACATGCCTCGTTCGGTCGTGTTCGCGCCCCCGCCCGGCTGGCCTGCGCCTCCGGCGAACTGGCTGCCCCCGCCTGGATGGTCACCTCCGCGCGACTGGCCGCCTGCGCCTGACGGGTGGACGTTCTACCTCGAGCTGCCCTCCCCGTGGGTGCCTCACCGCGTCCTCGTCCGATCCGCCCATCCGTCCATGCGCGTCCACCCCGCCTACCTCAGCAGGAGCACGCGCCTGAGGTCGTGGCGACCACCCCGGTGGCTGCGAGAGCACGCCTACATCGTCGTTCCCGGCGCACTGCTCGCCCTGCTCGTCATCGCGATCATCGGCCTCGGCATCATGAGCGGCGAGAGTGCCGCCGACAACAGCGCGGCGATTCGGGCCTGCACGGCTGAGTTGGATGCCGCGGCACGCACCACCGCGGTCCCCAGCGGGGCCGGGCGCGTCGCCATGACCACGGGGCGGATCGCGGAGGTGCGTGACATCTCCCCCAATGGCGAGGGGGTGCTCCACATCACGGGGACCTTCACGCACGGGTCTGACCGATGGGACTTCTCCTGTGACGCCCGCGTGTCCTCGGGGTCGGCGGGAGTCCTGGCACTGGACATGGCCCCGCTCACGTCGGGCCCCCTGCCCACCGGAGGCTCGTCCTGACGTCGGCCTCGCGACCTCGGCCTACCGCGAACCCGCGACGTCGGCGAGGACCTGCTGGCTCGCGAAGCGCCCGGGGGCACCGATGACGCAGCCGCCCGGGTGGGTGCCCGAGCCGCACTGGTAGTAGCCGCGGATGGGCGTGCGGTAGTCGCTGTAGCCGGGCGCCGGCCTGAAGAAGTACATCTGGTGGGGGAAGAACTCCCCCGCGTAGATGTTGCCCTCGGACAGCCCCGTGCGCGCCTCGATGATGTCCGGTGAGACCACCTCGCGCTGGAGCACCAGGTCGTTGAAGTTGGGGAAGAAGCGCTGCATCGTGGCCTGCACGCGGTCGGCCATGTTCTCCCGCTCGGCATCCCAGGTGCTGCCCTTGAGCTGGTACGGCGTGTACATCACGTAGCACGACATGACGTGCTTGCCCGGAGGTGCCATGTCGGGGTCGATGAAGGACTGGATCGACGCGTCGATGTAGGGGTGTTCGCTGAACCAGCCGTACTTCGCGGCGTCGTAGGCGCGCTCCATGTACTCCACGCTTGGCGCGATGTTGATGAAGCCGCCGTACTGGTCCGTCCGGTCGCCCAGCGCGGGGTAGTGCGGGACGCCGTCGAGTGCGAAGTTGACCTTGGACGTGATGCCTTGGAAGCGGAAGCGCTGGATCGTCTCCACGAGGTCGCTGGGCAGTTCGCGTGGGTCGGCGATCTGCAGGAACGTCCGGCGCGGGTCCAGGGAGCTCACGACGACGGGCGCCCGGAACTCCGTGCCGTCGGCGAGCGCGACCCCGTGCGCCTCGCCGTCGTCGGTGATGAGGTGGGAGACGCGGGAGTCGAGGCGGATGTCGGCGCCGTACGCGGTCGCGGCGCGCGCCAGCACCTGCGTGAACCCGCCATTCCCTCCCTTGTGGAAGGACCACGAGCCTCGAACGCCGTCGTGCTCCCCCATGGCGAGGTACAGCCAGTTGAGCCCGGTCCCGGGCGACATCGGGCCCAGCTTGATGCCCACGCAGGCCGCCGAGCAGATCGTCGCCTTGATGATGTCGGACTCGAGGTAGTCGTCCACGAAGTCTGCGATGCTCCCCGTGAGCAGGCGGACCGTGTCGTGAAGGAGCTTCCGGTCCGCGTTGCCCAGGTGCTTGACGAGCCATGCCATCCGCTCGGCGTCGGCCGGGTCGTCGCTGAAGAGATTGGGAGGGATGCTGTCGAACAGCGGGCGGATGAACTGCTTGACCCGGGCGGTGTCGTGCTCGAAGCGCTCCATCCCGTCGACATCGGCCTTGGAGTGCCGGGCGATCTCCTGTCGGTTCACTGCGGCGTCGGGGCCGATGAGCAGGTAGTCGCCGTTGTCCATGGGAGCGAAGTGGGACCGCATGTAGAGGGGCATGAAGCCGAAGCGCACCAGGTCGAGCTCGGCGATGATCTCCGGGCGCAGCAGGCTCAGGGCGTAGGAGAACGTGGTGAAGTTGAAGCCGGGCCGCAGCTCCTCGGTGATGGCGGCGCCGCCGACGATGGAGTTCTGCTCGAGGACGAGGACGCGCTGACCTGCCTTGGCAAGGTAGGCAGCATGGGTGAGCCCGTTGTGTCCCGCACCAATGACGATGGCGTCGTACGCGTGAGTGTCGCTCATCTCAGGCCGTCTTCCTCTCCGGGTTGTAGAAGGGCAGCGTCGTCACGGTCGCTCGCACGTTGAAGTACTCGTGGTTGACGGTCTGCTCGACGAAGACCTCGCTACCCGCTTCCGCGTACTTCGGCTTCAGGCGGGCGATGCCGATGTGCTTCTGCAGGACCGGTGAGTACATGAAACTCGTGGCGTATCCCACCCTCTTGCCATTGGCGTTGTAGACCATGGTGTCCCAGGGGACCGGGACCTCGTTGGGCACTGCGGGCAGGCCATGCGAGTCGAACAGCTCGAAGTAGTCCTGCCAGGACACCGTGATGCCGACGGTGGACCAGCGCGACCTGCCCTCGGCGCGCTCGCGCAGGATCGCGTTCCTGCCGATGAAGGGGCGTGCCGGGTCGTCGATGCCCTTGAGCAGCCAGCCCAGACCCAGCTCGTCCGGGGTGAAGCGCTCCTCGGGGGTGAAGGCGTAGCGGCTGGAGGTGAACTCGACGTTGATGAGGGGAAGGCCCGCCTCGATGCGGGTCATGCCCAGCGCCTCGTCACCGTACGGGCGAAGGCCGTGCGGGCGCCCCGCCTCCAGGAGGGCGTCGAGGACGCGCAGGGCGTCGGCAACGGGGATGATCAGCTCGTAGCCGAGGTCGCCGCTGAAGCCGGTGCGGCTGATGACGACCGGAGAGTCGGCGACCTTGGTCTCGGAGAAACCGAAGTAGCGCAGCCCGCTGACATCGGGGGTGAGCGTCTCCAGGATCGCGAGCGATCGGGGACCCTGGAGTGCGAGGGAGGCGTAGTCGTCGCTGACGTCCACGATCTCCACCTCGAACGGCCGCGCCAGCCCGCGGAGGTAGCCCATATTGGGCTCAGCCGAGGTGAGCAGGAACTCGTCCGACGCGAAGCGGAAGAGGACACCGTCCTCCAGCACATAGCCGGCGTCGTCGCACCACACGGTGTACTGGGCGCGACCGGGCTTGAGGGCCCTGACGTCGCGCGCGAAGACGTACGAGCAGAAGCGCTCCGCGTCCCGGCCCCGGATCCAGTACTTGCGCAGCGGGGAGGTGTCGAAGAAGCCCGCCGCGTTGCGCACGCCGAAGTACTCGTGCTTGCTCGACAGGTCGTAGCGCAGGGCGGACTGGAAGCCCAGCCAGTTGCCCCACGCCTGTGCCTGACTCATCGGGGCGAGGCGCTCGTGGAACGGCGACGTCCGCAGCATGGTTCCTCCGGTGGCAGTGAGATCCGGCACGCTCACCCTAGAGGCTTATTGGACAAATGTGCAATAGGGCGTAGCCTCCTATCGTGGCGCGAATGGCAGCGGGCCCCCACGACCTCAGGCCCTCGGGATGCTCATGCCCCGGATGAGTCCCGGGGAGCGCCGCGCGGCCCTGATCTCCGCGGCGCTGGCCGTCATGCGCCGCCGCGGCATCGCCGGCACGACGGCGCGCGACGTGGCGGCGGAACTCGGCTCCTCCAGCGGGCTCATCCACCACTACGTGGACTCGATGGACGAACTCGTCGCCGAGGCGTTTGCCGTCGCGGCGGGCGAGGACCTGCTCCAGGCCGAGACGGCGGTGCGGGACGAGATCGGTGCCGTCCCCCGACTGGCGGCCTTCTTCGACGCCTACGCGCGCGGTGACGACGATGGGATGCAACTGTGGCTCGATGCGTGGTCGGAGGCTGCACGCCGTCCCGCCCTGGGACGGATCTCGCGGGAACTCAACGAGCGCTGGCAGGGTCTCCTGGCCGGCATCATCCGCGACGGCATTCGAGAGGGCTCGATGTCGGCGGAGGATGCCGACTCCAGCGCGTGGCGCGTGCTCTCCCTCCTCGACGGACTGGTGCTCCAGACGGTCGCGCACGGGGACGTCATCTCGCGCGCTCAGGCAGACGCGTGGGCGCGGGCCGGCGCGGAGGGCGAACTCGGCCTTCCCGCGGGCAGCCTCCGGGGCGCCGTCCGCACGCCATAGGCGCCAGGCCCGCCTGTCCTGCGCCGATTGCCGACGCCACGTGACGGTAGCGGCGACCCTTCACGTCACATGGCGTCGGGAAAGCCGCGGGATGCCCCCGTGGGCGTGCTCCGGGCCAGGAAGCCCACCGCAAGGTCGGGAAAATCGGTGAACAGTCCGTCGACGCCGGCCTCGTCGTAGAGGACCGAGAACACCTCGTTGACGTCTCGGGCCCACGGGGGCAGGACGTCGGCGCGGACGGTATAGGGGTGCACCAGCATGCCCGCATCGTGGGCCTCGTCCACCATGGTCGTCACCCGCACATCTCCCGGGGCACTGTCGGCGCTCACCAGAGCGTGATAGTCCGGGCCGATGCCGTCGGCGTACTCCGCGATCGGCTCGAGCCCACCCGGCGCCATCATCCAGTCGGACTCGTAGAGCTCCCATGTGCCGTCCGCCGCGCGGACGCGGGTCTCCTGGTGCTGGGTGTCCGCGATGAGCTGGATGAGCGGAAGGTCAACGCCCATGCTGGGCCCCAAGTCCGACTTGATCCGTCTCAACTCATCCGGGTCGAAGCACTGCAGGTACGCCGACCCGTCGCGGGAGTCGTAGCCGAAGGACTTGAGGACCGCGTAGGTCGCGGAGGCGATGTCCTTGCCGGCATCGCGGTGCAGCCAGGGGGCCTTGAGTTCGGTGTAGATGCCGACCTGGCGGCCTGTCGCATAGTTGATGCCGCGGATGAACTCGAGTTCCTCGGACAGGGTGTGGAAGTCGAAGCGCGAACTCCACGGCGGGAAGCGACCGGGGTACTCCGGAGCCAAATCCCGGCCGTCCACGGGCACCACCGGTGACGTGACGCGCAGGGAGCGGACCTCCTCGAGGGTGAAGTCGAGCACGTAGAAGCGGCCGTCCGGGCGGCGGCGTTCGGGGAATCTCTCCGCCACATTGCTGATGCGGTCGAGGTAGTGATCGTGGATCACGACGAGTTCGTCGTCGCTCGTCATGGCGACGTCCTGCTCGAGGTAGTGGGCTCCCTGGGCCACCGCGAGCGCCTTGGCTTCGAGGGTGTGCTCGGGCAGATAGCCACTGGCTCCTCGGTGGGCGATCACGATCGACACGACGTCAACGGTAGCCCCTGGGGCACACTTGAGGCATGTCTCATCGCATCACCGCCTGCCCCTCCTGCGGCACCAAGAACCGCGTTCCCGCGGCCAGCCCGGGCCGACCACGCTGTGGGACTTGCCAATCGGACCTTCCCTGGATCGCGGACGCGACCGACGCCGACTTCGCAGCGGCGGTCGACAC
>CAIVWG010000024.1 GCA_903909555.1 uncultured bacterium
CGGGCGCGGCGTGACGCGTGAGCGCGTGTGGATTCCCGACCCGACCGACCCCGAGGAGTACGACGCCCGCATCGGCGCGGCCGGGGGCATCGACCTGTTCATCCTCGCCTCCGGCGACACCGACGGGCACGTCGCGTTCAACCCGCCGGGGTCTCCTGCGGACTCGCGGACACGGCTCATCCCCCTCGCGGACACCACGCGACGTGACAACCTCGGCACCTTCCCCGACTTCGCCGGGCTCGAGGACGTCCCTCGCCTCGGCATCAGCGTCGGGGTGGCCACCATCGCCGACCAGTCCCGGCGCGCGGTGCTCGTGGCACCGGGAGCCTCCAAGCGCGAGGCCGTGCGACGCATCCTCGAGGCGGACGACTACCAGCCTTCCTGGCCGGCCACCGTGCTCGCGCGGTGCCGCAACCCCTCCCTCTACGCCGATCTTTCATCCGCTCCTTCAGTGGAGGAGGCTCACCTGCCCGCCTGGGCGACAACCGAAAGGAACGAGGTTCACACATGAGAAAGTCATCGATGGCGAGGAAGGGTGCACGACCGCGCTTCCTTCCTCGCAGCGCGGCCCTGGCCGGCTTCGCCGCGGTGGGCCTGGTCCTCGCGGCCTGCTCATCCGGGACCACGACCAGCGAGAGCAGTAGCGCACCGGCTCCGGAGTCCAGTGCCGCGGCTCCCGAGTCCAGCGCCGCACCGGCACCCTCGTCGGAGGCTGCCGTGCCCGCGGAGTGCGCGGAGCTCAAGGTGCAGAGCGGCAACGGCGGATCCGACGCGCTCCTCGCCGGATACGAGGAGCTCAACACCGCCTTCGAGGCGGCCAATCCCGGCGTCACCGTCGACTTCCAGGTGAAGTCGTTCAACGAGCTCGTCGACACGCTGCCCCTGCAGCTGTCCGGTGACGAGGTTCCCGACGTCACCCAGGTCAACCAGGGCTACGGCTCGCTCGGCCAGCTCGTGACCGCCGGTCTCGTGGCACCTCTGGACGACGTCGCCAACGCCAACGACTGGGCCGGGCGACAGGGCGAGGCGCTCATCGCGCTCAACGGCCGCTTCAGCCCCGACGGCAAGGACATGGGCGCCGGCGACCTCTTCGGCGTCTCCGCGACCGGCGCGTGGGTCGGCCTCTTCATGAACATGGAGAAGGCCCAGGAGATCGGCGTCACCGAGCCGCCCCAGACGCTGGAGGAGATGGAAGCCATGCTCGCGAAGGCGAAGGAGGCTGGCATCACCCCGCTCATGTTCGGCGCCACCGACGGCGGCGAGCAGATCTGGCTCATGGCGAACCTGCTCATGGGACTCACCTCGCCGCAGACCGTGACCGACGTCATCAACGGCGTCAACGAGCAGTTGCCCGTGGAGTCGCTCAAGGCCGCCGAGATCATGAAGAAGTGGGCCGAGGCGGGCTACCTCACCGACGGCTGGTCGGCTCTCGACAGCACCGAGGTGCTGGGGCTGTTCTCCGAGGGCGAGGGCCTGTTCGCGCTCAACGGCTCATGGAACGTCTTCCAGTCCGACAAGCCCGAGTCCTTCCGACTCGTGCCGTTCCCGCTGGCGGCCGCCACCGAGATCGGCGCCATCGCCAGCGGCGACCTGCCCTGGTCGGTGCCGACGAACGCCAAGTGCCCTGAGCTGGCCAAGGAGTACATCAACTTCATCACCAGCCCGGAGGCATCGGAGATCTGGATCAAGGCCGGCCAGGTGCCCGCCACCATCTCCGGCAACGAGCAGGCGCTCGTCGAGGCCAGTGGTCTCACCGGCGTCTCCGCGGACGCGATCCTGTCGTGGGTCAACATCATGACCAACGGCACCCCGATCGGCTTCCCCGACTGGGCGACGCCGACCTGGTACGACACCATCGCGCAGTCGTCCACGGCGCTCATGGCCGGCGAGATCACCCCGCAGGAGTTCGTGGAGGCCCTCCAGGCCGACTACGGGGCGTTCACCGCGGAGCGGAAGGCGTCGTAGCGGATCGTGAGCCTCACCTCACTGCCTGTCTCTGCGGGGGGGCGGCGTACGCCGTCCCCCCGCAAGCGGGTGCCCGGGGAGCCCCGGTCCGTCGCGTACCTCTACATCCTCCCCGCCCTGCTCATCTACGCGGCTTTCGTCTTCTTCCCGTTCGTCCACTCCATCTACCTGTCCTTCTTCGAGGGCAACGGCATCACCCGGATGGAGTTCGTGGGCATCGACAACTACGTCGACATCGTCCGCAATCCCATCCTGCGCTCGGCCTTCGTCCACGCCCTCGAGCTGATCGTGTTCTACTCGTTCCTGCCGATCGCCATCGGGCTGCTGCTCGCGAGCGCGCTGCACCGCAGCCGCATCCGCGGAGTGGCCTTCTACCGCACGGCGCTCTTCCTGCCCTACGTCATCGCCCCGACGGCCATCGCCGTCATCTGGCGCTGGATCCTCGCCCCGCGCGGTCCGCTCAACTCCTTCCTTGAGGCCATCGGCCTGGGCTTCCTCGCCCAGCCGTGGCTCGGCGACTTCACCTGGGCACTGCCGAGCGTCGGCCTCGTGGGCACCTGGATCATGTTCGGCCTCGTGCTCGCGCTATTGCTCGCCGGCGTGCAGAAGATCCCCACCGAGCTGTACGAGGCCGCGCGCCTCGACGGCGCCGGCCCGTGGATGGAGTTCCGCGCGGTCACCCTGCCGGGACTGCGCTACGAGCTCGTGGTCGCGCTCGTCCTCACCGTGACCGCGGCGCTGCGCAACTTCGACATCATCTACGTGATGACGTCCGGGGGGCCGGGCAACGCGACCGTCGTCCCGAGCTACCTCGTCTACCAGCAGGCGTTCAAGGTCTCCCAGATCGGCGCGGCAGCCGCGATGGGGACCGCGCTCATCCTGGTGATCATCGCGGTGAACCTCCTCATCTCGCGCGCGGGACGGGCGGACTGATGGTCTCGCGTCGCGACACCGTCCTCGGCTACCTCATCCTGAGCCTCGCCGCCCTCGTCTCGCTCGGTCCGCTCATCGGGGTGGCCATCCTCGCCCTCGGGGAGCCCGGCCGGGTGGGCATCAAGCTCGACATCACCAAGGCGACGAACTTCGGCAACTTCGCCGAGGTCTGGGAGAAGGGCGACTTCGGCCCGGCGATCCGCACCAGCCTCATCATCACCGTCATCGTCGTCGTCGTGTCCGTGGCCCTCAGCATCCCCGCGGGCTACGCCTTCGCCCAGATGAACTTCCCCGGCCGCACCGCGATCTTCGCGCTCCTCGTCCTCGGCATCCTCATGCCGCTGGAGTCGATGATCGTGCCGCTCTACCTCGACATGCGCCGCTTCAACCTGGACAACGAGTACTGGTCGGTGATCCTCCCCCAGATCGGATTCTCGGTCGCCTTCGGCGCCTTCTGGATGCGCGCGTTCTTCGTTCAGTCGGCGCGCTCGCTCATGGAGGCCGCGTGGATCGACGGCGCCAACTCCTGGCGCACGCTCACCCAGGTCCTGCTGCCGCTCGCGCGGCCGCAGATGCTCACCCTCGCCGTGCTCTTCTTCGTGTGGAACTGGAACGACTTCCTCCTGCCGCTGGTCATGCTGTCCGGATCGGACCTGCAGACAGCCCCAATGGCGCTGGTCACCTTCGAGGGCGCACGACGCACCGACTTCGCCTACCTGGGAGCAGCGTCGCTCATCACGATCGCACCCGTCGTCATCGTCTTCATCCTCCTGCAGCGCAGTTTCACCCGCGGCATCCTCGCCGGGTCCATCAAGGAATAGGAGAACCGTGAGCAACCCCGTGCGCATCGGGATCATCGGCCTCGGCCGGGTGTTCGAGCGCTACGCCATCGTCCTGGACGGACTGGTCCGCGAGGGCCGCGCCGAGGCCGTCGTCGGCTACGACCCGCTGCCGGAGCGCTGCGCCGTCGCCCAGGCCACCTACCCGGGGATGCGGATCGCCGCGTCGCCGGCGGAGGTCTACGGCAGCGATGACGTCGACGCCGTGCTCGTCCTCACCTCGATGAACGAGCATGGCGAGATCGCCGCGGCGGCGTACGAGGCGGGCAAGCACGTGCTCGTGGAGAAGCCACTGGCCACCACGCTCATCGAGGCCGACCGGCTCGTCCACCTGAGCCAGGAGTCCGACCGCCTGCTCGTGTGCGCGCCGCACATCCTGCTGTCCCCGACGTACCGGGAGATGCACCGGCGCCTCGCGGCCGGGGAGATCGGCGACGTCAAGCTCGCCCGCGCGCTCTACGGATGGTCCGGGCCGTGGTGGGGGGAGTGGTTCTACCGCCCGGGGGGCGGGGCGCTGTTCGACCTCGGCGTCTACAACGTGACGAGCCTGTGCGGATTCCTCGGGTCGGTGAAGCGCGTCACTGCGCTCGTCGGCACCGCGATCAAGGAGCGGCCGGTGAACGGCGTGATGACGCCCGTCACCGCCAACGACAACGCGCACGTGCTGCTCGACTTCGGCAACGAGGTCTACGGCTCGGTCACCACGGGCTTCACCATCCAGAAGTACGGTCGCGCTCCCGCCATCGAGCTCTACGGCCTGGAGGGGAGCATGGACATGCTCGGCGACGACTGGGCGCCGCGCGGCTTCGAGGTGTGGCGCTCAGAGGTCGGGCACTGGGAGATCCACGAGGAGCAGGCACCGGACTGGCCGTGGACCGACGGCCTCAACCACCTGGTCTCCTGCCTCGAGCGCGGCGTGCCCTCGGTGACGCGCCCCGAGCAGGCCTACCACGTCCTCGAGGTGATGCTCGCGGCCATGAAATCCTCTGCCGAGGGCCGCGCGGTCGACATCGCAAGCAGCTTCCCGGCTCCCGACTACTCCCACGAGGAGGACTTCGTCATGGACGAGCGCCGCAAGCACGATACGAGCCTGTGATGCCGCAGCGCGTAGCGTTCGACGACGTCAGCGTCACGTACCCGGGCATGGACAGCGCCGCGGTGAGCCATCTCGATCTGGAGGTGGCGGAGGGCGAGTTCCTCGTCCTCGTCGGCCCGTCCGGCTGCGGCAAGTCCACGTCGCTGCGCGCGGTCGCGGGCCTCGAGCCGGTGTCCGACGGGCGCATCCTCATCGGCGAGCGCGACGTGACCAAGGTGGCGGCGAAGGACCGCGACGTGGCCATGGTGTTCCAGAACTACGCGCTGTACCCGCACATGACCGTGGCGGAGAACATGGGCTTCGCCCTCAAGATCGCCAAGACCCCCAAGGACGAGATCCGCCGCCGCGTCGCGGAGGCGGCCAAGCTGCTCGACCTGGAGGACTACCTCGAACGGCGCCCCAAGGCGCTGTCGGGAGGGCAGCGGCAGCGCGTCGCCATGGGGCGGGCGATCGTGCGCGAGCCCCAGGTTTTCCTCATGGACGAGCCGCTGAGCAATCTCGACGCGAAGCTGCGGGTCCAGACCCGCACCCAGATCGCCACGCTGCAGCGGCGCATCGGGACGACGACGATCTACGTCACCCACGACCAGGTCGAGGCCATGACGATGGGGGACCGGGTCGCCGTCCTCGCCGACGGGATCCTGCAGCAGGTGGCGTCGCCGGACGACCTGTATCGCGAGCCGGCGAACGCCTTCGTGGCGTCGTTCATCGGCTCCCCGAGCATGAATCTCGTCGACGTGCCCGTCGTCGACGGCGGCGTCGACCTCGGCGGGCTCGTCGTACCGGTCGAGCGCGCGGTGCTCGCGAAGGCGTCCAGCGACCGGGTTCTGCTCGGGGTGCGCCCGGAGAACCTGCGGATCGCCGATGACGGCGCTGCGCTCACGGTAGATCTCGTGGAGGCACTCGGGGCGGACACGTTCGTCTACGGCACCCTGCAGACACCGGCGGGCCCGGTCACCCTGGTGGCGCGCACCCAGCCCTCCGTGCGCCCCGCGCTCGGGAGCACCATCCACGTGCGCCCCGAGAGTTGCTACGTGTTCAGCCCCGACGGCACCCAGGACCGCCTCACCTGACCCCCACAGCCCTCATCGTTTGAGTTCCGTGAATGGTTGCTAAATCCCGACTTGGCAACCATTCACGGAACTCAAACGCAGGAACGCCGGGGCGCGGGCGACCCTGCTAGGGCCAGGAGACGCGCACGGCTGTGATGCAGTGGCCGAACTGGTACTCGGGGAACCACACCGCAATACCGTCGTTGAGCGGCACCCAGTGGGGGAAGGAGCTGTACTTCGCCGGCAGCTCGATCTCGAATCCGTAGTAGCAGCGGTCCTGCCCGATGGCGTCCTTCACCGTCTCAGTGAAGGCCGGCAGCTGTCGCTTCGTCACGAAGTCCCGGAGCGCGGCCTTCCGGCCGGTCTTGGTTGACCAGGCACGGGCCTCGATCCCGGTGATGGAGCCCGCGATCAGGGGCGTCCCGAACGACGTTGCCTGGGACACGCAGACGTAGTGGCGGTGGCATC
>CAIVWG010000025.1 GCA_903909555.1 uncultured bacterium
GAACTGCGCCAGGTGATGCTCAAAGTCACCCATCCCGGCATCAGCATGGTGGCAGAGATGATCCTGCACATGCAGCACCACATCCGCACCCGCGCCGTGGACTGGCTGGCCTGGGAAGATCCATGAGATGGGCTACGACGCCGACGGCGTGCTGTGGTTCGTCAACACGAAGTTCACCTGCCTGTGCACCCAGGACCTCGATCACTCCTTCGCCGTGCGCTGGACGCCCGAGTGGATCACGAGCCTGGCCGGTGAGGATCGCTGCCACCTCAACGGCATGGCGATGATCGATGGTCGGCCGAAGTACGTGACCGCGCTCGCGCAGACCGACACCCCCGGCGGCTGGCGCGAGCACAAGGGCACCTCCGGCGTCATCATCGACATCGACACCCACGACATCGTCGTCGGTGGCCTGGCCATGCCGCACTCCCCGCGTTGGCACGACGGGAGGATGTGGGTGCTGCAGTCCGGTCTCGGCACCCTGTCGACCGTCGACCTGGCGGCCGGCACCGTGACCGAGATCGCGAAGGTGCCGGGCTTCACCCGCGGCCTGGCCTTCATCGGCCGCTACGCCCTCATCGGCCTGTCCCAGGTGCGCGAATCCGTCTTCACCGGCCTGCCCATCACCGAGTCGGCCGCCGAGCGCAACTGCGGAGTCTGGGTTGTCGACACCCAGACCGGCAACACCGTCGGCATGCTGCGTTTCGAGGGCGCCGTGCAGGAGATCTTCGACGTGTCCGTCCTGCCCGGCATCCGCTGGCCCACGCTGATGCACCGTGGAGAGGCCACCGCCAATGCCTTCGTGCTCACGCAGGAGGACCTGCAGAAGGTGCGGCCACGCGCCTAGCGCGTCCTGGAATCCGTCACCTAGGACCGCGTTTGAGCGGTGCGGAAGCACGGGATGAGGTGACAAGGGCCGAGAGGAAGTGGATCTAGTCGGCGTCGGCGGCTGCTCCGCTGCGCAGCAGGCGCCGCAGCGAGTCCAGCCGGGCGCGCAGGTGCTGGTCGTCGCCGACATAGGCGTCGAGCCCGCACTCCTCCTCGTCGTGGGTGCAGCCGCGCGGGCAGTCCTCCAGGCCGGGGGCGAGGTCGTCGAAGGCCGCCACCACGGTGTCGGGCGAGACATGGGCGAGGCCGAACGACCGCACGCCCGGGGTGTCGATGATCCAGCCGCCCTGCGGGAGCGGTAGCGCGACCGCGGACGTCGACGTGTGCCGCCCGCGGCCGGTGACGACGTTCACTCCGCCCGTCGCCCGGTCAGCCCCTGGCACGATCGCGTTGACCAGGGTCGACTTCCCCACCCCCGAGTGTCCGACCAGGACCGTGACACGGTCGGCGAGATGCTCGATCACGGCATCGAGGTCGGCCCGGACCGGCTGTTTGCCGCTGCCGCGCGCGACAGTGACGGCCGGCACGTCAAGCGCGGCGTACGCGTCGACCACGGGGGCGGGGTCGGCGAGGTCGGCTTTGGTGAGGATGAGGAGCGGCTGCAGCCCTGCGTCGTACGCCGCCACCAGGGCCCGGTCGATGAGGCCGAAGCGCGGCTCCGGGTTGGTGAGGGAGATGACGACGCCGAGCTGGTCGGCATTGGCGACGATGACGCGCTCCACCTCGTCGGCGTCGTCGGCGGTGCGCCGCAGGACCGTCCGGCGGTCCTCGATGCGCACGATGCGCGCGAGCGCATCGGCCTCCGCGGAGACGTCGCCGACGAGTCCCACGCGGTCTCCGACCACGACGCCCTTGCGCCCGAGTTCGCGGGCCTTGACCGCGAGCACGGTGGTGCCGTCCTCGGTGACGACGGTGAAGCGCCCGCGGTCCACGGCGGTGACCATCGCGGGCACGGCGTCGCCGTGCGTGGGCCGGTCCTTGGAGCGCGGCCGGGACTTGCCGCGCGAGGGGCGGACCCGGACGTCGTCCTCGTCCAGGTAGCGGCCGCCGCGCTGGGCCATCAGGTCCTGGCCAGCATGCGCTGCCACATGCCGGGGAAGTCGGGGAGCGTCTTGGCCGTCGTCGCGATCCCGTCGATCCGCACGCCGGGGACGACGAGCCCGATGACCGCCGCTGCCGTCGCCATGCGGTGGTCGTCGTACGACGACACGGCTGCTCCGTGCAGCGTCGCGGGGGAGACCTCCAGGCCGTCGTCGGTCTCGCGAGCCGAACCCCCCAGTGACGTGATCATCTCGGCGAGCGCAGCCAGGCGGTCGGTCTCGTGCCCGCGCAGGTGCGCGATGCCGCGCAGCCGGCTGGGGGAGTCCGCTAACGCGCACAGCGCCGCCACCACGGGAGTGAGCTCACCCACGTCCCCGAGGTCCGCGTCGATCCCGCGGATCGCGCCCGGGCCGGTGACGGTGAGCCCGGCGTCGCCGAGGTCGACGCGGGCCCCCATCTCGGCGAGGAGGCCCCGAAGGTGGTCTCCGGCCTGCGTCGTGTGCCGGGGCCATCCGGGCACCGTCACGGTGCCTGCCGTCGCGAGGGCGGCGGCGAGGAACGGCCCCGCGTTGGACAGGTCGGGTTCGATGGAACGGTCGACGGCCACGATGGCGGTGGGCGCCAGCGTCCAGGTCGCGCGTTCGGCATCGAACTCCACGCCCACGCCGTGCTCACCGAGCATGTGCAGGGTCATCGCGATGTGCGGCTGGCTCGGGAGCGACCTGCCCGTGTGCGTGAGGGTCAGTCCCTCGTCGAAGCGAGCCCCCGCGAGCAGCAAACCGCTGACGAACTGACTGGACGCCGACGCGTCGATGTCGACCGCTCCCCCGCGCACGCGACCCGAGCCGTCGATGCGCAGCGGGAGGTAGCCGTCGGCGTCCTCGCACGCCACCCCGAGATCGCGCAGGGCGCCGATCATCGGCCCCAGCGGGCGCTCGCGGGCGCGCGGATCGCCGTCGAAGTCCGTGGTGCCGGAGGCGAGCGCCGCGACAGGCGGGACGAAGCGCATGACGGTGCCCGCGAGGCCGACGTCGATGCGGCCCGCGGCGATGATCGGCCCGGGCGTCATCCGCCACGTGACATTGCCCTCGGGCTCGGGTGCCTCGTCGATACCTGATCCCAGGGCACGCAGGGCCGCGACCATGAGCGCGGTGTCACGGGCGAGCAGCCCCCGGGTGATCGTCGAGGGCCCGTCGGCGAGGGCAGCCAGGACGAGGGCGCGGTTGGTGGCCGACTTGGAACCGGGGATGCGGACTTCCGCGTCGACCGGCCCGTCGGCGGTCGGCGCGGGCCAGGCGTCGTCCGCGGTGTCCACTGCCGTGAGGGTATCGGCCACCTCGAGGCCTCACGCCGTTGAGTGGCGACACCAGCCGCCACTCGACGAAGTGAGGGAGGGCGGTGCGTGTCAGGCTTAGGGGATGTGCGGACGCTACGCCGCCTCCCGCGAGCCGGCGGCACTCGTCGAGGAGTTCGGCGTCGACCGGCCCCCGGAGGTCGACCTACCGCCGCGGTACAACATCGCGCCGACCAACCGTGTCTACGTCGTCCGCGACGCCAGCGCCAAGGTTGATGCGCCAGCGGCGGACGATGCCGATCACCTGCGCCTGCTCGACGTGGCGCGCTGGGGGCTCGTGCCGTCCTGGGCCAAGGATCCCTCCGTCGGCAACCGGATGATCAACGCGCGTGCGGAGACCGTCGCGGAGAAGCCGGCGTACCGTCGCGCCCTCGCCAAGCGCCGGTGCCTGGTGCCCGCCGACGGCTTCTACGAGTGGCAGGCCCAGGAGGGACAGACGACGAAGGCCGGCAAGCCCGTCAAGCAGCCGTATTTCCTCCACCCCGCCGATGGCACCGGGCTGGCTATGGCCGGGCTGTATGAATGGTGGCGCGACAAGGAGGTGGAGGACGAGGACGCGCCCGGTGCCTGGCTGCTGTCGACGACGATCCTCACCACTGCGGCGCGCGACAACGTCGGGCGCATCCACGACCGCATGCCCGTGGCGGTCGCCCCCTCGCTGCGCGACGCCTGGCTGGACCCGGAGACGCCCGGCCCCGATGTCCTGGCCCGGGTCCTCGCCCCGCCGCCGAAGGGCTTCTGGGACATCTACCCCGTCTCCACCGCGGTGAACTCCGTGCGCAACCAGGGGCCCGAACTGGTCCGGCCCGTGGACCTGCCCCTCGAGCCCGCCCTGGAGTTCCCCGAGGAGTAGCCCCGGGAATACCCGCCCGGGGGCCGCCGTTATCCGTCCCGTGCTGACCGGTCACCTGGCCCCGGGCAAGGGGCGCGATGTCGTCGAAGGCCTGCCCGGGATCGCCGAGGGGCTCTCCGCCGCATCCCAGCGGATACCCTCGGGACCAATGGGCACTCAACCGGGCGACGAGACCGATGAGGAGCGCAATGCCCGATTCGAGCGGGATGCGCTGCCCTACCTCGACCAGCTGTACGGCGCCGCCCTGCGGATGACCCGCAACCCGGCCGATGCCGAGGACCTCGTCCAGGAGACCTTCGTCAAGGCGTTCGCGGCGTTCTCGTCGTTCACCGAGGGCACCAACCTCAAGGCGTGGCTCTTCCGCATCCTCACCAACTCGTTCATCAACACCTACCGCAAGAAGCAGCGCCAGCCCTACCAGACCGGCACCGACGACCTCGACGACTGGCAGATGCAGCACACCCAGGCCTACGCCACCGGGCAGCTGCGGTCGGCCGAGGCGGAGGCCCTGGACCGCCTGCCCAACGCCGTCATCAACGACGCGCTGGCCCAGGTGCCCGAGGACTTCCGCGTCGCCGTCTACCTGGCCGACGTCGAGGGCTTCTCCTACAAGGAGATCGCCGACATCATGGACACGCCCATCGGCACCGTGATGTCCCGCCTCCACCGCGGTCGCAAACTGCTGCGAGGACTGCTCGAGGACTACGCGATCGCCGAGGGCTACCTTGACGCGAGCGATGCCGAGGGGGGTGAGGACTCATGACGTGCGGCGACAACCACGGGTGCGAGTGCAGCGATGCGCGCTCCCTCGTGTACCACTACCTCGACGGCGAGATGGACCACGCCCAGCGGGTCGAGGTGTCCCAGCACCTGGAGGCCTGTGCCGAGTGCCGCGACGAGTACGGCGTCGAGCAGGTGGTCAAGGCGCTCCTTCACCGATCCTGCTGCAGCGAGAGGGCGCCGGAGGCGCTCCGCATCCGTATCGTCACCCGGATCCAGGAGGTCCGGATCACCTACCGCCGGGGCTGAGGCGTCCGCGGTGCGGGCTGTGTGCCACGATGTGGCGCCGACACGAACCCGGGAGGGCCGATGAGCAAGCGTTCCCGCAAGAAGCGCGATCGCAAGAAGAGCAGCGCCAACCACGGCAAGCGCCCCAACTCCTAGCCGTGCCCACGGAGATCCGGGCCGAGATGGTGGCCCAGGTGCACTCCGTTCTCGTGGAGCCGGGCCACCCCGTCACAGCAGGCGACACCCTCATGCTGCTGGAGTCCATGAAGATGGAGATCCCCGTCCTCGCCGAGGCTGACGGGACGGTCATGGAGGTCCACGTCGCCGCGGGCGACGTCGTGTACGAGGGAGACGCCCTGGTGACCCTGCACGGCGGCACCTCACCTTGATGACCCCCTCGCCCACGTGACCGGCTCGCCCACGTGACCGGGCCGTACGTCGTCTCCGCAGCCGACACCGCCGCGGCCCTGGGCAGCGGCGATGTCACCGTGCTCGCCACCCCCCGCCTGGTGGCCTGGCTCGAGGCCGCGACGGTGGAGGCCTGCCGCGATGTCCCGGACGGCTGCACGTCCGTGGGTACCCGCGTCGACATCGAGCATCTCCTCGCCTCGCCCCTGGGCGCCGCAGTGACCACGCAGGCGCGGATCGCCCATCGCGACGGGCGCCTGCTTCGCTTCGAGGTGACGGCGTTCCACGACATCGGCGACGGCCCGGTCCTCGTCGCGCAGGGCACCGTGACGCGCGTCGTCGTCGACCGCGAGCGCTTTGCGCAGCGCTCGGCCGCGACACTGGTCATCCGGACGGCGCTGCCGGCGGAGTGGGACGAAGCCGGTGACCTCTGTGCGACGGCGTACGCCGCGGGGTACGGCCTGTCGGGGGACGAGGACGGCTACATCGACGTGCTGCGCGATGCGGCGGGACGCGCGGCGCACGCGGACGTGCTCGTCGCCCTTGACGAGGGGAGGCTTGCGGGCACGGTGACGATCCTGCGGCCGGGGGAGCGGATGTCGGAACTCGCCGAGGCAGGCGAGGTGGAGTTCCGCTTCATGGCCGTCGCCCCCGAGGCGTGGGGGCGCGGGATCGGCCGGGCCCTCGTGGAGGCGGTCCTCGCGAGGGCGGGGGGCGCCCCCGTCGTGTGCAGCGTCATCGAGGGCAACGAGCCCGCCGCCCGGCTCTACGCCTCCTGCGGCTTCGCCCCGGTCCCCGCGCGGGACTGGCGGCCCGTGCCGGAGATCCTGCTCCGCGCCTATCGCCACCCTTAGCCCCCTCCCGGAATTCGTCGCCCCAGTCCGCGCTTGCCCGGCCCACAGATGCGGCGTGGGGTGACAAATCCGGGGAGGGAGGGGAGTCGGTAGCGTCGGAGCGTGCGCATGACAATCGAGGTCATCCCCACCGGCACGTCGACGGCGACCGTCATCCTCACGCAAGAGCAGGTCGACCGGATCCGGGGCTCGGCCGGGCGCGGCCGGGTGCCTGTCGCGATCACCTACCGCGGAACGACGTACCGCACGAGCGTCTCGGTCTACCGGGGTCAGTGGATGACCGTGGTGAACCGCGAGATGCGCGAGGGTGGCCTCACGCCGGGGAGTTCGTACACGGTCGACATCTCGGTGGATGCCGCGGAGCGGACGGTGAGCGTCCCGCCGGACTTCGCCCGGGCCCTCAAGGAGGCCGGCCTGCGCCCGGCGTTCGACGCGCTGTCGTACTCCCACCGCAAGGAGCACGTGCGGGTCATCGAGGAGGCGAAGAAGCCCGAGACCCGGGAGCGGCGCATCGCCGCGGCCTTGGACAAGCTCCGGCGTTAGCGGTCGGGCACCCGCTGGATTCGTCACCTGTCATTGCGCGTCTGACCGGCGCCGAACCACGGTGTGGGGTGACACATCCAGGGGCGGGGAAGTATCAGGGGCCCCATGAGCCCCTCGTGAATCACGGGGCGACACGCCCGTCCCCAGCCTGACCCCCGATGCGTGACTCTTCCGTGACCTTTCTGTTATGGTCGGCGAGTCGGTCACCGACCGGCCGCCCACCACATGCCGAGTCCTGCCCGTGGGGGGTGCACGATCCGCGGGCAGGAGCGGGGGACCCACCGGTCGCCACGGCGACCACGATCCCCTCGGGGATCTCGGGGTGAAGCCCTTCGGCCTTCGGGCCGCAGGGCCGGCCATCCTCCCGGCGTCTCGACGCCACAGGCCGAACCCGACAGCTGACCCCGCAGGCATTCGGAGGACCGATGGACCGACGATCCCAGGTCATGCGCCTTGGCGCGCTCGGCACGAGCCTCGTGCTCGCTGTCGGCGCCCTCGTCCTCGTCCCCGCCGCCGGCGGCGGAGCAGCGGTGACCACGGCCGCCCCGGCGAAGTCGCCGGCTGCCGAGGCCCCCGTGCTCAAGAAGGGCGACCGCGGCAAGCCGGTCAAGGTCCTCCAGACCGCGCTGGAGGTCGAGGTCACCGGCTACTTCGGCCCCGTCACCCACCGCGCGGTGGTGAAGTTCCAGGAGGCCAAGGGCATCAAGGCCGACGGTGTCGTCGGCAAGGAGACCTGGCAGGCCCTCGGGCCCGAGGTCGCGCGTGAGGCCAGCGGGCAGCGCGAGGGCTACGGCGACGTCAACGTCGATGGGCGCTACTGCCCGGCGGTGGACTTCTACTACGGCGATGGCATGGGCGCCCCCCGCGGCGGCCGCTCCCACATGGGCCTGGATCTCATGGGCAAGATGGGCTCGCCCATCTACGCCGTGGACTCCGGCCGGGTGACCCGAAGCGGCTACCAGTCCAACGGCGCCCTCATCCTCGACATCACCCACAAGACCGGCCGGATGATCTTCTACGGCCACTTCGACGAGATCTACTTCAAGGAAGGCGATCGCGTGGAGGCCGGCCAGCTCATCGGCACGATGGGCGACACCGGCTCTCCCGGCGCCGTTCACCTGCATATCGAGCTTCGCCCCAAGGGCTGGAGCGGAGCCGCGCAGGACATCGAGCCGCTGATCCGCGAACTGTGCGGGGAGAACCCCTAGACCTACCCCCCTCGAGTAGGGAGCGAGGGCGTGCCGTATCGGATACGGCACGCCCTCGCTGTATGTCCCGGTGCCTTCGCTCACACCCCGGTGGTGCTGCGCGGGTAGGCCACGTCGGGGTCGGTCATCACGTTGACCAGGTACGGCACGCCGGAGTCGAAGGCCCGATCGAGTGCCGGACCGATGTCCTGCGGTCGCGTGACCGTCTCGCCGGCGCCTCCCAGCGCGCGCACGACGTCGTCGTACGCCGTGGGCCTCAGGTCGGCGGCGACGTCGTACCCGTAGAGGAAGCGCATCGGGTGACGCTCGAGGTTCCAGCCTGCGTTGTTGCCCACGACCATGACCACCGGAAGGTCGTGGCGGACGAGCGAGTCCACGTCCATGAGGGAGAAGCCCGCGGCCCCGTCGCCGAGCAGCAGGACCACGGGAGAGGACGGATGGGCCAGGCGCGCGGCCATGGCATAGCCCGGGCCCGTGCCCAGGCACCCGTAGGGTCCCGGATCCAACCACCGCCCCGGCAGGCGGGGCTCGACGTACCGGCCGGCGAAGGACACGAAGTCCCCGCCGTCGCCGATGACGATCGCGTCCTCGGACAGCCGCGGGAGGAGTTCGCCGTAGACCCGCGCGGGATGGATCGGGTCCGCATCGCTGGCGAGGTCGTCCGCGTCGGCGGCGATGGCGGCGACGTGGCGCGCCCGCAGCCCCTCGGCCCAGTCGGGCGCGCCCACCGGCTCGTCGAGCAGCCGCGCCAGCGTGGAGCACTGGCGCGCCAGGTCGCCTCCGCACGAAGCCGCGAGCGCGAGGTGGCCCGCGATCTGCTGCGGTGAGTCCGCCAGATGGACCACGCGAGCGCTGCCGTCGCCGAACCTGCCGTAGCCGAGGCGGAAGTCCAGGGGAGTGCCGACGACCACGACGACGTCCGCTCCGGCGAACGCCGCGCCCCGGGCGCGCGTGACGAGCAGCGGATGGTCGGGCGGCAGGATGCCGCGGGCCATGCCGTTGGCGATGACCGGGATGCCGGAGACGTCCGCGAGCAGCCGGGCGGCGTCCTCGGCGCCGTCGGCCCAGACGTCGCTCCCGAGCACGAGCACGGGGTGCTGCGCCGACCGCAGGACCGCGGCCACGCGGTCGAGGTCCTCCTCATCGGGCGCGTGCATCGTCGGCTGGGCCGACATCGGCAGGGGTGCCGCCGGAGTGAAGAGGACGTCCATGGGAACGTCGATGAACACCGGGCCCCGGTGCGCCGACGACGCGTCGGCGAAGGCCGCGTCCACGGCCACGCCGACGGCGTCGGCAGCGCGCACGGTGGAGGAGCGCTTCGTCACGGTCTCGAGGATGGGCACGTGGTCCAGCTCCTGCAGTGCCCCGCTGCCCCAGCGTCCCTCCGGGGCGCGTCCCCCGATGAGGACGAGCGGGGACCCGTTGATGTACGCGCCGGTCACCGCGCTCACCGCGTTGGTGACACCGGGGCCGGC
The DNA here is from genome assembly GCA_903909555.1 of uncultured bacterium. GTDB lineage: Bacteria > Actinomycetota > Actinomycetes > S36-B12 > S36-B12 > Mxb001. The sequence continues at coordinate 9,633 of CAIVWG010000025.1, forward strand.
CGTGACGACGGCGAAGCCGGGAGTCCGGGTGAGCTTGCCGGTGCCCTCGGCCGCGAAGACCGCGGTCTGCTCGTGGCGCACGTCGATGAGACGGAGCGGTCCCGACGGGGGACCGGACCCCTCCTCGGGCCGTCCGCCGACCGCGGCGTCGTACAGGGGGAAGACGTGGGCACCCGAGAGCGTGAACATCGTCCCGACGCCGTGGCGCAGCGCCGCGTCGACCGCCTGCGTGCCTCCGTGCTGCGGCGTGGGGTCCACTCGTGCCCCTTACAGGAGCGTCAGCGTGAGGACGCCGATCCCGATCGCCACGAGCGCGATGACGGCGGTCACCGTGATGAGCGTCTTGTTCTGCACGCGGACTCCCTTCGAATGCCGGTACCGCAGGCTACCGGGGGTGGCGTAGCCTGCCGCTTCGTGGGCACCCTCGACCAGATCGCCCAGGAGCGCACGGACCTCGCGCGCGGGGAGGTCGAGTGGCTGCACGGCCTCATCGCGACCTGGGGCCTGGTGTCCGACCTCGGGCTGTCCGATCTCGTCCTGTGGCTGCCCACGTGGAACGACGGAGGCTGGGTGGCGGCCGCGCAGGTGCGTCCGGCCACCGCCGCCACGTCGGTCCCCGACGACGTGGTCGGCACCTTCACCCCGCGCGGGCGCCGACCCGAGCTCGACCGGGCACGTCTGACCGGACGGGTGGAGCCGGCCACCGCGGGCCGGTGCGAGGCCATCCCGGTCGCGATGGCGCGCAGCGGGCGCGCGGGGGAGGATCCGGACCGCGTTCTCGGGGTCATCAGCCGGCATCCCACCGACCGCGGTGAGGGTCGGCCCGCGGGGCGCCTGGAGTCGGAGTACCTCGAGATCGCCCGGCTCTTGCTCGGCATGGTGGCGGACGGGCGCTACCCCCCGGCGGGCTGGGGGGCGGGCGCCGATGCCCCGCCGCCGCGCGCGGGTGATGGCCTGCTGCGGCTGTCGGAGGATGGGCGGGTGGCGTTCGCCAGTCCCAATGCGATCTCGGCGTTCCGTCGCCTCGGCCTGGCACCCGACCTGGTGGGCAGCGACCTCGCCCACACCGCCGTGCGGCTGTGGCATCGTCCCGGACCGGTCGACGAGTCTCTCGCGCTCGTGGCCAGCGGGCGCGTGGCGGGCGATGCGGAGGTGGAGAACCGGTCGGCCTCCGTCACGCTGCGGGCCGTGCCCCTGTTCGAAGTGGGCCGTCAGGTCGGGGCCGTGGTGCTCGTGCGCGACATCACCGACCTGCGTCGCCGCGAGCGCGCCCTGCTGAGCAAGGACGCCACGCTGCGGGAGGTCCATCACCGGGTCAAGAACAACCTCCAGACGGTGAGCGCTCTGCTCCGACTGCAGTCGCGCCGCGTCTCGGCGGAGGAGGCGCGCGAGGCCTTGGCCGAGGCCGAGCGACGCGTGTCCGCCATCGCGGCCGTCCACGACATCCTGTCCCAGGAGCCGGGGGAGACCATCGACTTCGATGACGTCGCCGAACGGCTCACCCA
>CAIVWG010000026.1 GCA_903909555.1 uncultured bacterium
CCCGTGATGAGGGCGGAGTTCGCTCCGGCTCCCAGCAGCGTGGCGCGCCGGAAGTCGCTGTCGGCCGCGCACGGGCCGGACGCCATCTGGACCTCGTGGTACGACTCATCCGACGTCCCATCCGTCCAGGACAGCGCCACCTTCGTGTCGCCCTCGACGACGGCCGCGAGGTCCGCGGGCGCGCCGGAGACCGCCGAGTCCGGCGGCAGGCAGGCGGCCATGAGCGAGGACACGTCGAGTCGCCCGCCCGTGCTCGTCTTGGCCTGCAGGGAGTCGGTGGAGAGAACCGAGCCGACCAGCGCCGCCCGTAGTTGCGGGGGTGTCAGGCCGGGGGCCGCCGCGGAGCAGAGCGCAACGGCGCCGCTCACGTGCGGCGTGGCCATCGACGTGCCGCTGTAGCTTCCGTAGCCGCCGCCGGGGAGCGTCGAGGCAATCCCGACGCCCGGAGCCCCCAGGTCGACCTTCGTCGCGCCGTAGTTGGAGAAGGACGCAATCTTGCCGGCGGAGTCGATGGCCGCGACGGAGACGATGCAGTCCCACCCGCGCGCCGTATTGGCTGCCGTGGTGGTGCACGAGTACCCGGCCGGGTAGGAATTGCTGACATCCATGTTGAGGGCACTGTTGCCGGCGGCCGCGACGAAGAGGATGCCGGCGTCCCCCCCTCGGTTGATGGCCTCGACCAGCGCCTGGCTGTATCCCCCGCCACCCCAGGAGTTGCTCGTCGCCACGATGTTGAGTCCGTGGCGGACCTTGAGGTCGGTCATGTAGTCGATCGCCCGGATGGCTCCCGTGGTGGATCCACCCGAGTCCCCCAGGAACTTGCCACTGATCATGGTGACGTTCCAGTTGACCCCGGCGACGCCGATGCCGTTGCCGCCCGTCGCGCCGATCGTGCCCGCGACGTGAGTGCCGTGGTCGTCGCCGCCGCCGTCGTACACGCTCGCGTCATCGGAGACGAAGTCCCAGCCGCGCACGTCATCCACGTAGCCATTGCCGTCGTCATCGATGCCGTTGACGGGATCGAAGGGATTGGCCCACACGTTGGTGGCGAGGTCGGGGTGGTCGAACTGGATCCCCTCGTCGATGACGCCGACGTACACCCCGCCCGAACCGGTCTGTCCGGCCGCCCAGGCCTCGGCCGCCTGGCTGCCGAACACGTTGGCCGGCGTGGACAGGTCGCCGTACATCCCCCACAGGGATCCGTTGGTGACGTAGGGATCGTTCGAGGTGGCGGCACCGTGGAGAATCCAATTCGGTTCCGCGTAGCGCACGCGCGGGTCCTGCTCCAACTGCGCAGCGATCTTGGCCTCGTCGGCAGCGGCGGGAACCTTGACCACTTCGATGTGGTCGGCCAGTGGTGAGACTTCCTCGGGGGCCGCGCTGCTCAGGGATGTGCGCAGCCGGGTGCGTGCCTTTGCGGTCACGTCCTCCTCGTAGGCCACGATGATCTCGCCGGGGACATAGGCCGCCGGGGCGGGCGCGCTGGACTCGGCGGGGGTGCTGGACTCGGCGGGGGTGCTGGACTCCGCGGACGCCCCGGGGGCCGGCAGGACGAGCAGCCCGCAGGCGACGGCGCCCACCGCGAGGGGGACGACCCCCCGGGAGAGGCGCGGTCGATGGGCGCGAGCCATGGCGCTCCTGGGCGAAGGGGCGGGCGGTGACGCTCGCCGGTGGTCGACAGCATAGTGGGCCGTTCGGGGGGATTCCGAGGTCCCGGCAGGCCTACGATGGGGAGGTGGGCACACGGGCGGGGGTGGTGCGGGGGATCCTCGCGCTCGGCGCTGCCATCCTCCTCGCGGCGCCGGCGGCGCAGGCGGCGGGGGCGACGGGCTCGGAGGACTTCACGGCGCGCGTGACGGTCACGGTCTCCCTGGGACCCGATGTCCCGAAGACGCGGACGGTGCTGGAGTGCCCCGGCCCCCGTGCGCGGGCCTGCCGGGCGCTCCACGCCAGCCCCCAGTCCCTGTGGCCGGACCCGGATCGCGTCTGCACCGAGATCTACGGCGGGCCCCAGTGGGCCAGGATCCGCGGAGTCGTGGATGGTCGATCCGTCGATGTGATCGTCAACCGGGCCAACGGCTGCGGCATCGAGGACTGGGAGTCCCTACGCGGAGTCGTTCCCCGGGTCTGATCCGACCGCTACGCTCGCGTCATGGACCCCAGCATCTCCATCAGCCTCGAGCGCGGCCGCGACACGATCACCATCAATGGGACGACCAACCTTCCGCCGGGGACTCCGCTGAGGGTCACCGTCGACGTCGAGGGCAAGGGACTCAAGACCGCGAAGCAGTCCGTCGAGGTGTCCGGCGACGGCACCTTCACCTGGTCACGCAAACTGCCCCAGAATCGCACCGCGACGGTGTCGTTCGCGCACGAAGGGGTGACGTCCAACCAGGTAGCCGCGGGTGCCTGGAAGAAGGGTGCCTGACCCTGCCGCGAAGCCACGTATCAGCTCCGGGAATGAGGTAGAAAGGGGTCGGCCCGCGCTGGCGGGCCCTGAGAGGGGGGCCTCATGTCCCGTGTCCTGCGCTCCGGACTTCTCCGTCGATCATTCGCCACTCCGGCCATCGCGACTCTGGCCGCCACCGGCCTCATCGCCGCGGCGTGCCTGGCGATGCCCAGTGCGAGCGCGGACACTGACGCGGCCGCCGCGCCCGCGAAGGGCGCGTGCCTGAAGTACGTGCCCAAGGTGCTCGAGCAGCCCTACGGCAGCGGGCAGGAAGTGGACTGCGCCAAGCCCCACAACGGCGAGATCTTCGCGCTGGCGACCTATCCCGAGGACCTGGGAGCTCCCTCCACCGTCGGCGAGGACATCTGGCAGTACCCGCTGTGCTTCAACCCCGAGCTGCGCAAGTACGTCACCGGCAAGGACACGGCCATGCCCCTGCGCGTCTGGTTCATGCCCAAGCTGCCCACCGACGCGCAGTGGGAGGCGGGAGCACGCTGGGTCGCGTGCACGGCGTACGTCCCCAACGATCGCGAGGAGCCGGCCACGGTGAGCGGATCGCTCCCGTCGAACTTCGCGAAGGCCAAGGACAAGCTTCCCTACTTCTATTGCGCAAAGACGAGCAAGACGCCGGTGTCGGGCACCAACGTCGTCGACGTCGCGTGCTCCGCGAAGTCGGCGTGGCTCCTCGCCGCCTACGCCTCCGTGAGCGGGGAGCCTGGCAATCCCTACCCCAGCGCCGATCTCCAGGCGCAGGCCGACGCCAATTGCGCCAAGAGCGCCAAGCCCGTCATGAAGAAGGGTTCGAAGGTGCTCGCCATCATGCCGCTGAAGAAGTACTACGTCATGGGATACACGCAGGCCGACTGCTTCATCGCGGTCTCCTCGTGGAACGGCAAGGTCTGACCTGAGAGCACGAGGCCCTCTCGGGAACCCTGGGTTTTCACTGGGAGCCTCCGGCTCGACGAGACCGGTGCCCCCTGTTCACGGGACACTGGAATGTCGCGTCGAGGGGAGTAGCAGCGGTGGACAGCACCCGAGTGCCCGCCCGGTCGTGGGCTGCCGCGATCGCCTGCGCGGCTGTGTGCCTGGCCATCCTCGCGCCGGCGCGTGCGCTCGGTGCCCCGGAGGGCACGTCCCCGTCCTCCGCGGAGGAGAGGCGCACGATGGAGCCCCCGCCCGCCGCGCGCTCGGTCGCCGCACCCACCGATCCCCGCTACGACGTCGTCTTCGGCCTTATCGTCCGCAAGGTCAGCACGGGCGTGTCCGCCCGATCGCTCGCCGCCACCATGGAGTCCGCCGGCGCTGAGGTGACCGAGACGACGTCCCTCACCCCCGATGTGAGCGTCCTCACCTTCGCGGAGCCGACGACCTTCGCGGAGGCTGCCGTGATCGAGGCCGCCGTCGAGGCTCGCCCCGATGTCATCGCCGCCGAGCCCGACAGGATCGTCTTCCCCGCTGTCGAGCCCGAGTTCCCGAACGATCCCCGCTTCGACGAGCAGTGGGACATGTGGGATGGCGGCGGCTCGGACGACTTCGGCGTGCGAGGACCGCTCATCTGGGGCACGACCAAGGGCTCGCCGAGCGTCGTCGTCGGGGTCATCGACACGGGCGGCACCAACCACCCCGACCTCGCCGGGACCACGGTCCCCGGCTTCGACTTCATCTCCGACGCGCCCACGGCACGCGACGGCAACGAGTGGGATTCCAATCCCGACGACGAGGGCGACTGGTGTCCCAGCGAGGGCGAGGATTCGTCCTGGCATGGGACGCACGTGCACGGCACCATCAACGCCGTCCAGGACAACGGCGTCGGGATCACCGGCCTCGCGCCGGCGGTGAAGGTCCAGCACCTGCGGGCCCTCGGCGCCTGCGGAGGCTCCGGGTCGGACATCCTCGCCGCCGTCATCTGGGGCTCGGGCGGAGATCTCTCTGAGTTCTTCGCCCCGTACCCCGGCAAGGACCCGGGGATGAATCCCACGCCGGCCGAGGTCCTCAACATGTCCCTGGGCGGCGAGGGCGAGTGCGACGCCGAGGTGAGCCAGGTCATCTTCGACGCGGCGCGTGCTCGGGGGACGACCGTGGTCGTGGCCGCGGGCAACGAGTCCAGCCCCGCGGGCGGATTCTGGCCGGGCAACTGCCGGCGCGTGGTCAACGTCGCGGCCACGAACCGCACGGGAGACCTCGCCGGCTTCTCCAACTTCGGCACCTCGGCCGGGCAGGTGACGCTCGCGGCCCCCGGTGTCGGGATCCTCTCCACCATGAACCAGGGCACCACCATCCCGGCGGGCTCCAGTTACGTCAACTACAGCGGCACCTCCATGGCCGCTCCGCACGTCGCGGCCGCTGCTGCCCTCCTCTACTCCCTCGGCGTCACGACGCCGAGCACTGTCGTCACCGCGCTCAAGGCCGCGGTCCGGCCCTTCCCCGCCGGGAGCTCCTGCAACGCGACGAAGTGCGGTGCCGGCATCCTCGATGCGAGCAAGCTGAACGGCGACGTCCCCGCGGAGGACCCGGGAGCTCCCACCAGCATCGTGGCGGTCGCCGGCAACGCCAGCGCGACGGTCTCCTGGACGGCGCCCGCGCAGAACGGGGGATCGGCGATCGCGTCGTACACGGCCGTCGCATCGCCGGGCGGGCAGTCCTGCACTACCGCCGGAACGACCTGCACCATCACGGGGCTCACCAACGGGACGACCTATACCGCGAGCGTGACCGCGACCAACGGCGCCGGCAGGACCGGCCCGCCCGGGACCTCAGCGCCCTTCACCCCCCTGGAGGCGACGGGTAGCGTGCCCGGGGCGCCCACCGGCGTCTACGCGACCCCGCTGAGCTCCACCGAGATCCGCGTGCAGTGGACGCCGCCGGCGAACACCGGCGGGAGCGGCATCGTCGCCTACCTCGTGCAGTACCAGATCGACGATGGCGGATGGAACGACTTCGACAGCCCGATCGAGGGGACGTCGATGACGGCGACCGGTGCCAGCCCGGGGTACTACTACTCCTTCCGCGTCGCTGCCGTGAACACCATCGGCCAGGGCGCCTGGTCGGAGCCCAGTGCCCCGGTCTCGAGCGAGAATGTCGAACGCCGCCCGGGCCGGGTGCGCGGCGTCACCGTCGATTACTCAGGGTCGAGAAACGTCACCGCGACCATCCGCTGGCGCCTTCCTCTCGACCAGGGCACCGAGCCGGTGGACCGCTATCGCGTCCGGCTCAAGCTCAACGGCGGCTCCTACGGCAAGTGGTTCGGCGTCACTAGGCGCGTCGTCGTGGCCGAGAACCTCCGCGCCGGGCGCGGCTACACGGTGCAGATCCAGGCGCACAACGCCGTGGGCTGGGGAACGTCGAAGTCGGTGGCGCTGCGACCCTAGGCCCGTTCAGACCCTAGGCTCGCTCTATGAAATCCGCCCTCGTCGCCGCGCTCGCGGCTGCCATTGCCGTTGCCCTCCCCGCGAGCCCGGCGCAGGCTGCAGCCGATCCGCGCATCGTCGGTGGAGAGGACGCCTCGATCACCGAGGCCCCCTGGCAGGTGGCGCTCCTCGTGGACAACGACCGCACGCTGCGCAAGCGCGCCTTCTGCGGCGGCAGCATCATCGATCCGCAGTGGATCCTCACGGCAGCGCACTGCGTGGACTGGCGGGACTCATCCGAACCGCTGCTCGTCCTCAGTGGCGCGAGTGACCTGGATCAGGCGGCTGGCGGGACGCAGACCGAGGTGAGCAAGATCATCATCCATCCGGACTACGACAAGAACACGCACGACGTCGACATCGCGCTGCTCAAGCTCCGGACTCCCCTCGAGGTGACGGATCGGCAGCGACCCATCGACCTCCCCGGCCTGCCCGAGCCCGATGGCTGGCCCGCCGACGGCACACCGGCCCTCATCACCGGATGGGGCAATACCAGCTCCACGGGGCGCAACATGCCGATCCAGTTGCAGAAGGCCACCGTCGAGGTGATCGGCTCGCCGAGCGCCACGACGTGCGGTGACTACGCCGAAGGCAAGTACTTCCCGGAGTCCATGCTGTGCGCGGGCATCCCCGTGACCGGCGGGATCGACGCCTGCCAGGGCGACAGCGGCGGACCGCTCGCGATCCGCGTGGACGGGACCTACATCCTCGCCGGCGTCACGAGCTGGGGCCGGGGCTGCGCCCAGCCGGGGTATCCGGGCATCTACGCGCGGGTGACGTCGTACGTCGGCTGGATCCAGGAGACGCAGCGCGCCACGCTCGGATCGATCACGGTCGCCGTGGACTCCCTGACGATCCCCGACGACACGCTGTGCGCGCAGGCCTTCAATGCCGACATCCCGGACGCGGGCCCCATCGCCCGCTCCTGCGGGCGACCCGGCGAGCGGACCGTGCGGATCCCCCACATGCTGCCGGGCTCCTACCAGGTGCGCGTGACCACCGACGGTCCCCTCACCGTGCCGGGATGGTGGAGTCCGGCCGGACCGCAGGTGGACCGAGCGGATGCCGGCATCGTGAGGGTGACCCGGGGAGCCAGCACGCCGGTGGTGACGCAGTTGCTCCAGGCCGGAGCGGTCCGCGTCGCGGTGAGCCCCTCGCCCGTGGACCCGGACAGCGTGGTCTGCGCGGTGGCGGTCCCCGTGGGAGCCGATGCCGGGGTGGCCGCGGAGTGCCTTCAGGACAATGAGTCCACGATCGTGCTCGGTCGGCTGCCGGCCGGGAGGTACGACATCGTGATCCGTGATCCGCGCGGCATCTACGCGACCCAGTGGTACCCGGGGGCGCAGACGCGGGCCGGAGCCAAGCCCGTGACGGTGACCGTCGGGTCATTCACGTCCATTGCCGTCAATGTCGCCGATCCCGTCGCGCCGCCCGGGCCGGTGCGTGACCTGCGCGCGTCGCGGCCGAAGGCGGGCGGCGACGGCTACCGCGCCAACGTCGCGTGGAGCGCTCCTGCCCAGGGCACCGCGACGTCGTACCGCGTGCGCGTCCTGGTCGGCAAGCGCACCTTCCTCGAGGAGGAGCTCACCGATCGTCGCCTCACGCTCACGGGCATGCGCCCGGGCCGGAACTACGTGGTCCGGGTCCGTGCCGTGAACGTCTCGGGCGCGGGACCAGCCTCGAGCATCACGGTCAGCACGCCTCGGTAGGGCCAGTCGGGGTAGCGTGGCGGCGTCCGCTCCCTGGAGGTCCCCGTGCACGCATTCCGAGTCCTCGCCGCCGCCTCGGCAGCCGCCGTGGCCCTGGCCATCCCGACGGCCCCCGCCCAGGCCCTGCCCCCGGCGGGACCGGTCGAGGGCCGGATCGTGGGCGGGGAGCCCGCGGCCATCACGGAGGTGCCGTGGCAGGTGGCGCTCCTGAGAGCGGGTGAGGAACCCACCTGGGATCGGCAGTCCTGCGGCGGCAGCATCATCGCCGCCGAGTGGATTCTCACGGCGGCGCATTGCGTGGTGCCGAGTCCCGGCGTGTCGACCACGACGACCGACCCGGATTCGCTCATCGTGCTCAGCGGCACCGCGGATCTGTCCAAGGAGGACCAGGGCACGGGCCTGCAGTCGACGGTGCGCGCGATCATCGTGCACCCGGACTACGACGACGAGTCGAAGGCGAATGACATCGCACTCATCCGGCTCACGAATCCTCTCCAGCTGGGACCCACGCAGCAGGCCATTGCGCTTCCGACGTTCTCGAACTGGCCGGCTGCGGGCACGGAGGCCCTGATCTCCGGC